>DZAT01000018.1:0-32648 GCA_022736205.1 Thiomicrospira cyclica | reverse complement strand
CGGTGCAACAACAGTTGGGCAGTTTTCATGTCAGTTTATTGGAAGGGGTAACGGGGAGCGGCAAAACCGAAGTCTATGCCAGCATCATTAGCGACGTGCTCGCCAAGGGTCAGCAAGCCTTGTTACTCGTTCCAGAAATTGGCTTAACACCACAAATGCTCGCGCGCTTAGAACAACGACTGGGAACTGCCCCGATTGCCCTCCATTCGGGACTCACCGATGTGGCGCGTGGTAAAGTCTGGCAACTGACGCGACAAGGCGAACCCTTATTGCTGATTGGTACGCGTTCGGCGATTTTTGCCCCCTTACCCAAACTTGGCGTCATCATTGTCGATGAAGAGCACGACGGCTCTTACAAACAACAAGACAGCATCCGCTATCATGCCCGCGATGTGGCCATTATGCGCGGTAAGCTGCAGTCTTGCCCTGTGCTATTAGGGTCAGCAACGCCATCGTTAGAGAGTCTTGCTAATGTGGCGCAACATAAATACAGTTTGTTACGACTAACCCAACGCGCCAACAGCCAACCCGTTCCGCAGTTGTTAGCCATCGATATGCGCGCGCAAAAGCTGGAAGGCGCTTTATCGCCACAACTGCTGGCTGCGATTCAAAGCGCACTGGATAAGGATGAACAGGTGCTGTTGTTTTTGAACCGTCGCGGTTATGCGCCTGTGCTTATGTGTCACGATTGCGGACACACGCTTGATTGTCCTGCTTGCGAAGTGCCTTACACCTTTCACCGTAGCAAACCGAATTTGCGCTGTCATCATTGTGGACGGGTAGCACATAGCCCACGCGAATGTCCCCAATGTGGTTCGCAAAACTGGCATTTAGTCGGACAGGGAACGCAACAGCTAGAAGAAATATTAGCAGGACACTTCCCGAATTACCCCGTATTACGCATCGACCGAGATAGCGCACAAGGCAAAGACAAACTGCCAGAATTATTAGCGCAAATTCGAGATGGTAGCGCAAAGCTGATTTTAGGCACACAAATGCTCGCCAAGGGGCACGACTTCGCGGGGATTCAGCTTGTTGGGATTATCGATGTCGATAGCGCACTCTTTGCCCGCGACTTTCGCACCTTAGAGCGACTGGCGCAATTGGTGACGCAGGTTTCGGGGCGTGCAGGACGCGGCAATAAAGTGGGTAAGGTATTATTGCAAACCCATCAGCCACATCATCCGTTTGTACAGTCGTTGCTCACACAACCTTACAATGTCATCGCACAAGACTTATTAGCGGAGCGGCAAGAAACCCATTTACCGCCCTTTGGGCACAGTGCATGGCTGATGGCAGAAGGTCGAAAACTCGAAGCGGTGCAACAGCAATTGAATGGTTTATTGGCGCACATCAGCGACACACAGGTACAGGTGTCGGGCCCCATGCCTGCGTTAATGCACCGTCGGCAATATCATTATCGAGAGTTGTTGTGGTTGCAGTCGGATAACCGCGCTGCGCTACATACGACCATTAGCCAACTCTTGGATGCGCTGAATCAGCCCAATGTGGCGGTGAGTGGGGTCAGGGTGTTTTTAGATATTGATCCGCAGGATATGCCGTAGGAGTGTGCTTTAGGAAATCCCCCCTAACCCCTCTTTGACAAAGAGGGGAGATTGTTCCTTCCTTTGAAAAAGGAGGGCTAGGGAGGATTTCTTCTACAAACTTTGTCGATCGTGCTTAATGTTAAGCACCTCTAATATATCCGCACCATCAGACCATTTGTAAAGTACACGGTAGCCAGATTTACCAAATGGAATCGATAATACACGCAAGCCTGTAATCTCTTCGTCGGCTTTACCCAGTTCAGGAAACGTTGCTAACATACGCAACTGCTTTCGAATTTCGTTAACCGCTTTTTTGTCGGCTGGTGGATAGTTCACCAAAAACAACTTAATTGTCTCTAAATTCCTAAATGCGCTCGGCATGACTTTTACAAGTGGCATTTAGGTGCTGGCAATTCGTTATCGGTAAACCAAGAAGACATCCATTCGTCGACTTCTTCCCAAGTCAAATGTAGTCCTGTTTCTTGGTATTCTTGCCAAGACAAAAGCGCTTCTTGCACATCTGGACTCAGCTCTGGCTGAGGTTTGGGCAAATATTTACTTTCAAGCGCATCAATTTGAGCCTCTAGCAACTCTAGCATATAGGATGTTTTTGTTCTTTTGGTTGTCGTTGCAAGATGCGTTAATCGCGCTTCGAGCGTTGCAGGTAATCTCATGGTAAGCATGATGCGCACTCCTTGTCGTACATGTCTTACATTTTAGCACGCCAATGATAAAAAAAGGACACCGAAGTGTCCTTTATCATCTGCATCAAGCACCACTTAGAAAGTGTAGCCTAAGCCTAATTTAACAATCGGGAAGAAGTCCATTGCATCGTTTTTAACTTTCTGCTTTTCTGCTTCAATCGCAGAAGCGTTTGCCGCATTAAAGGCTGCGTCACTCGTTGTTAAAGAAACATCGGGCTTACCTGTAAACATAACACCCAACTCAGTATTAAAGAATAAGCCACCATTACGTGGTGCATGATTGCCCCAACCTAAGGACAAATAAGGTGCGTTACCATATGTTGCCTGACCCGTTGCCGTACCATTTGCTGTCACACCATTAAGCGTATAAGCGCCTGTTGTACTCACGTCCATTTTAATGTCTGACACAGCATAACCAGCCGACAAACGGAACGAACCACCAAACGGATGCCAATCTAAGCCTAGGGTTTTGTAGCCTGTATTCAAACTGTAATCGTATTTTGTTTGATCGGGTGTAGTTGTGCCCGACATGCTCAAGCCACCATTAAGACCCGCACGCAAATTGACAAAATCGGGCATCACGGCAACGCCTAAATCAACACCTAAACCACCCAAGCCGTAGTTAACGCTTGCGCCCATATTTTGTGCATGCACACCCGAAACCATTGTTGCTGCCACAGCAGCCAAAACCAACTTGCGCATAAAGCACTCCTTGCTATTTTAAAAAATGACGTAACAAAATTTTGCTCACATATTTTAACAAGCTACCGTCTCTCGAGCAAGAACCGCACGATTTCGTCCTGTGTTTTTCGCTTGATAAAGAGCGGCATCGGCAAGTGCATAAAGTTTATCGACTTTGGTTTCTGTGGGTGCACGACAGGTATCACCATCGAACAATGCCAATCCCATAGAAACGGTTAGAACAGGCAATACATCACTAGCAGGATGGGCAATATTGCACATTTGGACAGCACTTAATAAGCGTTCTGCCAGCACTAAACCTTCTTCTTCGCTATGAATGAGCGATAGAATCGCCATTTCTTCACCACCCATACGCAGCACCATATCGTTACTACGCTGACAATGCTGTTGCAACACCTGTGCAACACGAATCAGCGCTTCGTCACCAGCCTGATGCCCTTGCGTGTCGTTATACTCTTTGAATTTATCGACATCGAGCAAAATGAACAACAACTTCTGCTGGTTACGTGCAGCTTGTCGCCACAATTTTGGCGCTTCGCTCATGTAATGACGACGATTGAACAAACCTGTCATCGGATCAATCTCACTCAAACGTGCCAATGCTTGGGTGCGTTCGGCGACCAGTGCTTCTAAATCACTGCCATAAACCTTCAATTCGCTGGCTTGCTGTTGCAGGGTATCCATTTGAGATTCTATCGTTTGTGCCAATCGGTTAATACCGTGTTCTAACTGATGCAGCTCTAAACTGGTATTGCGATCCGTTTGCGGTATGCGCATATACCACCGCCCCGCACTCAATTCTGTTGTTAGCGAAGCAATCCGTTGAATGGGGGCAACAAAGCGGCGCGTTACCCATAGCATCAGTAGCGCGACAATCACTAACAATAACGTGATGCTACCCAAGATAACGTAACGCTGGGCAATTAATGGCGCAAACACTTCTTGGCTATCTTGCTTAACCACCAACCCTATTTGCAATGCTGGAATATGCACCCAGCCAGCTACGACTGGCACACCGCGATAATCGACACCTTCGCCCCAACCTTCATCGCCACGCATGGCGCGCTTACTAGGCGTGTCTTGATGATCCTCGAGTAAAAAAGCATCTTGAACCGCACTAGGATAAAAGCGCAATGGGGCTGCAGCAACCAACTTTCCAGAGGCATTTTGCTGAACTAAAACAATCTCACCCGTTGCACTGAGCCCTATCTGGCTGGCTGCAATACTAGCAAGCCAATTATCATTTAACTGCACCAGCATCACACCAACCAGCATACCTGCTTTGTCCCAAACAGGTGTTGCCACAAACGCTGCTCTACGCTGCGAAGGTTCGTACCAACGAAACGGGGTAATCACTGTCGTCATTAAACTTTTTGCCTGATCGAACGCCACGCCTGCTGCCGTGTTTTTCCAGTTGTCCGACGTGAGGTCTGCGCCATAATCCGACTCACCCATGACTGTAAATATCACCTTGCCTGCCGTATTCACCAATAGCATATCATAATGATTGTTCATCATCGTAAAACGGTGCGAAAATTCGGCGATCATCGATAATTGCTGATCATCTTGATCTTGCGATCCTGCAAGCAACCGAACGAGCATTGGCAAGGCGGCAGCCTGCTCTGCCTGCCCCTTAACGGCTAAAGCCCGCTCGCGCACCAAGCGCCCTTTTTCACGCGCCACGCTGTAAAGCTGGATTTCATTTTCCGCCACCAATGTGCGCTCTAAATGCCATTGCAGCCCAACAGCCAACAGCAACAAGGGCAAAAGCCCTACCAATAAAAACCAGCCCAATAGCTGTTTGCGCATGGTCATTAAGGTGCTTGCCATTGCTCACCCCACTGCCGATACCAGTCTTGCTCGATGACTTGCCATGCTGCAGGACTGTGACCCAACGACCAAGGATTTGGCTCAACCAAGCCTTGCGACTGCCAGACAATGGCAAAATTCCCATCGCGTTGCAGCTCGCCTATATAAGATTTCTGCCATAGATGCTGATTGTCGACATCAATGACCACTGGACCCGACGCGCTGGAATACGACATACCTTCAAGGCTATTTGCAATTGACTTAGATTCGTGACCACCCAACAAACGCACCGCGTTTGTCCACAAATGCACACCATCCCATGCCATTTTCATCGGATGATTGATGGCAGCATCTGGCATGTAGCCTTGTAGTTGTTGCACAAAGGCATGATTTTCTGGCGTGTCCAGCGATTGAAAATATCCCCAGCTGGCATAATGCTGCTGCGTGACGGCTTCGCCCAATACACCAATGAGCTGACGCATTTCTGGCTCACTCAGACTGAGCGACAAAATGGGCGTATTATCGCCTGCAGCACGCAAGGCTTTTAACAACGCAACATTACTGTCGCCATTAACGCTATTCACAATATAGTCGGGTTTGCACTGCTTTACGAGTGCCTCGAGCGCATTCATATTTTGGCTACCTAATGGCAAATAGGTTTCACCACACACACTCGCGCCGATGCCAGCGAGCACGGGATGAGCAATCGCGTTTGTTATGCGTGGGTAAATATAATCAGAACCAATCAGTAACACCTTCTTACCAAAGGTTTGCGTCATATAGGTTAGTGCAGGATAAAGCTGTTGGTTAGGCGTCATACCCATATAGATGATATTGGGCGACTGCTCGATACCTTCGTACTGCACAGGATAGAAGAGTAAGCCATCCTGTTTTTCTAATACGGGCAACATCGCTTTGCGCGATGCCGATGTCCAGCCACCAAAAATGACCGCCACCTTATCTTGCGTCAGTAATTGTTGTGCCCGTTCTGCAAACACCTTTGGATCGGAAGCACCATCGCGCACCACGGCTTTTAGCGGTCGCCCGAGCACACCGCCTTGCGCATTAATCGAATCGATTGCCGCCAAGGTTGCTTGCAACACACCTTTTTCGCTAAATACCATCGTACCTGTCTGCGAATGCAGCACGCCGACTAAAATAGGATTAGGTTTAAGCAACACAGAGACAGCTGCCCCCCAACGCTGCAAGAAGCAAAACAGAGAAAATAACTTTTTTGAACACACTATCGTCCAATAGCAGACTCCTCGCCACTTAAGAGCCGTTGAATATTCGATTTATGTCGCCATATTAAAATAGCACTCATCGTAGCAACGCCCACTGCCCACACATTCAAGCCCGTAAAATACCAAGTGATAACAGGCGCAAGCGCCATAGCAACCAAGGCTGCCAAAGACGAAATTTTTAAACCCTTAGCAATAAAAAGCCACACAAGCGCACTGATCGCCCCAATGATCGGATTGAGTCCAAACAACACACCCAGCTCGGTAGCGACACCTTTGCCGCCTTTAAACTCGAAAAATACAGGCCATAAGTGACCGATAAAGGCTGCCATACCAATGGCGATAACCGTTGGCGCATCGAGCCAGAACCACATCGCCAAGGCAACAGGAATATAGCCTTTGAGCATATCGCCAACCAAGGTTAGGGCAGCCGCTTTTTTGCCACCGATGCGCAATACATTGGTAGCGCCAGGATTGCCCGAGCCTTCGCTACGCGGATCGGGTAAACCCATTAACTTGCACACAATAATGGCACTCGAAACAGAACCTAGCATGTATGCGAGGGCAACCCAAACCACTACCATTAAATCCACATTGACACTCCTGCTAATCTATTTTGATTTGATGCTAATGCTATGGTATCTTAAATCTTTATAAAACCTCAAATACAAGATCATAATGACAGACCAAATTTTTTTAAAGCAGCTTGTTTTGCCTGCACGTATTGGCGTACTCGATCACGAAAAAAGCGCGGCACAAGACATTATCGTTGATGTGGCGCTGGATATTGATATACGTCAAGCAGCCATCAGCGACAACCTAAACGACACACTCGATTATGCGCACTTGGCACAACAACTGGCAAACCATTGCCTCAGTCAGCATGTTGAACTGGTAGAAGCCTTGGCAGAGCAACTCGCCACGATTTGTTTAACAGACAAACGAGTAACACGCGTGTTACTATCTATTGGCAAGCCCCACGCCTTAGCAAATGCTGCCAGTGTTGGCGTACAGATCACAAGAGTGCAACCTAAATGACAACACAACCATCTGACCCAATCGAAAAACCAGAAACAACAACCGTTAAAAAACCGCGCCCACGCTGGCAACGTTGGACAATCGAAGCTGGGGTGATTGTACTGATTATTATTGCCATTCGTTCGTGGCAACACCAAGACCTAACCAGCGGAACTGCCCCCCTGTTGGCAGGTACAAGTGTGGCACAAACACCGCTTCAGCTCAGTCAGTTTAAAGGACAAGCGGTGCTGATTCATTTCTTTGCGCCTTGGTGCCCTGTTTGCACAGCCATGCATGGCAATATCGAAACCATTAGCGCTTATTATCCCGTGATACTGGTTGCCAGTAGTACCGAACCAGAAGATTTGAGCAAATGGCTGGGCAAACACCCTGACACCAACTTGCAGCGTTTATTACTCGATCGGGATGGGCAATGGCTCAGCGTTTTTGGCAGTAAAGCTTTACCGACAGATATTGTCGTAGATGCACAAGGCAATATTGCGAGTACCGAATTGGGCTATACCAGCACCCTTGGCATATGGATTCGACTCTGGTTGGCACAATAACTGCTTATTAATAAAAACAATAACCAAAATAGCAAAGGGATAACGATGAACCAGCTAACACACTGGTGGCAACACCTCAGCATGCAAAACCGCTTGCAAGTGATGATACAGTTTTTTGTTGCTATCATGACCATCAGCGCACAGATTGTACTGGGTTACTATATTGAGGACTTGGTACAAATCGCACTTGCCGATCACCATGACGAGCAGCTGGTTGCCAGCTTGCACGACAAGCTTGCCTTTTTTAATATCATGATGTGGATCATGCAGTTTGTCTTTCAGGGCGTGCTCTTTTTAATTGTCCGTCAAATTGCCAAGACCATTGCCACTCCCGTGGTTAACTTGCAGCAGTCGATGACGCGCATGGAACGCGAAAGCAATCTAACCTATCCCGTACCTTTTAGTCAGCACCAAGATGAAATTTACTCGATGGCGAGTGCTTTTAATGCGCTCATGACACGCCTTAAAAACACCTTAAGAACCATGAACAAAGGCAGCGAAGAACTGAGCAATGCTGCATCAGAATTAACCGCAACGGCTCACACCGTTCTAACAGCTTCAGAACGTCAGCGTCATCGTGCCGACCAAGTAGCGCAATCGGTTAAAAGTATTCGTAACAATGTCAGCGATGTGAACACCCGTGTCGATCAAGCATCCGATATTTCGCAACAAGCGTGGCATGTTGCCAATCAAGGCACAGCGGTTGTGCGTCAAGCATCCGATAATAGCGAACACCTTGCCATTGAAGTGTCGCAGATGGCCGATGTGATTGCCAAATTGGGGCAAGAGTCGGAGCGGGTGAGTGGCATCGTTGATACCATTCGCGATATTGCTGAGCAAACCAACTTGTTAGCCCTGAATGCTGCCATCGAAGCCGCTCGTGCAGGCGAACAGGGTCGCGGCTTTGCCGTCGTTGCCGACGAAGTGCGCACCTTATCGGTTCGCACCAGTCAAGCCACACGCGAAATCAGCGAAGTGATTCAGACCATTGGTCGCGAAACCGATGCTGCCGTCACACGTATGCGCACCACGGTTAACCAAGTGCAGCTTGGTGTGGATTACAGTCATAAAGCTGCCGATGCACTCAGCCAAATTCGTGATGCTTCGACGCACACATCGGAACGTATTCAAGAAATTGCTAATGCCATGAAAAATCAGCTGCAAGAAGCTGAACACATTGCCAACGAGGTAGGCGATATTGCACGCATGACCGAAGACAGCAGTAGCGCCATGCGTCAAACATTGGCTGCCAGCGAACACTTAAAGTCGTTAGCCGAAAGCTTAGACAAACAAGTCCATCAGTTTAAAGTTTAATAACCCATTGAACACCTGTAAACCGTATACAAAGGGGGACTTCTAATAACCTACCTTTCGTCATCCTCGCGTAGACGGGGATCCATGAAATCAATGAGATAGATTCCCGCTTTCGCGGGAATGACGGGTTTTTAGATGTGCCCAACGCATAGACAGACAAGACATTGTCCAATTAAGGCAAACTAATACACTGAATTTAATCAAAAATTTATATTGACGGTCGCAAAGTCACAGCATAATATAAAGTCACAGCATAATATTGTGATGCCAGCTACAGGCACTTTTAAAATAAAATGGATTCTAACCGCCATGTCGACCGAATATTTGCTTCCTGCACAAACCGTCATTCTTTCTACTGCCGATATGCAAGGTAATGTTGTCAGTTGTAATAAATCTTTTCTCGAAGCTTCGGGCTACTCAGAAGCTGAAATTATTGGTAAACCGCACAGCACCCTACGCCATCCCGACATGCCTAAAGAAGCTTTCAAAGACTTATGGGATACCATTATTGCGGGTCGACCTTGGTTCGGGCTGGTTAAAAACAAGCGTAAAAATGGCGATTATTATTGGGTTTCTGCCAACGTCAGTCCTATTTTTACCGATGGAAACATCACAGGTTACGTTTCGGTACGCTACCCTGCCAGCAACGCTCAAAAGCAACTGGGCGAACACTTATATGGTCAGTTGCGCAGTGGTCAGGGCAAAATGCCTTGGACACCTAAGCCGAGTCTTGACAAGACACTAATGATCAGTGGTGTGTTAGGCGTTATCAGTGCTGTTGTGCTGTTTACTTTGAGTGACATGGGCGCTATTGTTGGCGCGAGTATCGGGTTAGGCGCATTAGGTCTCGCCATTTGGCGCGGTCAACAATTAGCGAAGCCGACAGACACGCAACTTAAAGCCGTTTACGATTTAGCCAATGGACAATTCCGTGAGCCAATTACAGGACACGATGCATGGACAAATGCGCTTAACCTGCTGCGCACGCGTGCAGGTCAAAATGCCAGTGATGCACTCGATGCCGCACGCGAAAGTGCCATGCTTACCACCGCCATGAATGCCGCAAGCACCAGCATCATGGTGACCGATCAAGATCTGAATGTGTTCAGCATTAACTCAGCGCTGCAAAGCATGTTCCAGCGCAATGCTCAGGGCATCAAAAAAGAAGCACCTTCGTTTGATTTAGACAAGATCGTTGGTCAAAACATGACCAGTTTCTGCCATTATCCGCCCGAAAAGGTAGCGATGATGCGCGCGCTCACCCAACCGTTTAATGGCATGATGCAGTTGGCAGACAGAACGATTGATCAAACCATTGTGCCCATTATGAGCAACGGTCAAAAAATAGGCTATGTGATCGAGTGCGTCGACGTGACCGCCCAATGTGCCATTCAGCGCGACTTAGCGCAAGCCATTAGTGATGCCAATACGGGCATTCTCAGCAATCGTATTAATACCCAAGGACAAGATGGCTTTTATTTACTGGTAGGCAACGGCATTAATAACATGCTCGAAGGGCTACACCAATTCATGAGCAAAACCATTTTTAATATTGGCGAAATGGCGTTTAATCGCCTCAGTGGTAGACTCGATGGCAATTACGAAGGCAGCTATCGCATGACACAAAATGCGGTGAACGTCGCGCTGCGCGGTTTAAACGAGATGGTTGGACAGGTACAGTTTTCGGCAAATATGGTTAACGAGGCGATGAGCCAACTGGCGGCTGGGGTCAATGACTTTTCGGGGCAGGTACAAACGCAAGCGGCAGCCATCGAACAAACCTCGGCGGCAGCACATCAAATGCTCACCAGCGTGCAACAAAACATGGCAACCATTAGTCAGGCGAATGACATTGCCAGTGGTGTAACAGGACAAGTTAATGCAGGCGCACAAGTGATGCAAGAAGCACTGGTTGCCATGCAAGCCGTCGAAACATCGGGTCAGAAGATTGGCGACATTGTTGGCTTAATTGATAGCATCGCCTTCCAGACCAACCTGCTCGCCTTAAACGCTGCGGTCGAAGCGGCGCGTGCAGGCGAGCATGGGCGTGGTTTTGCTGTGGTGGCTTCCGAGGTGCGTGCACTGGCGGGCAAGTCGGCAGAAGCTGCCAAAGACATCAAAACCCTCATTAACACCAGCGTGCAACAAATTGGCGAGGGCACACGCAAAGCCCGCGAAGCAGGCGATGCCTTGCAACAAATCAGCACCTCTGTCCACCACGTCAGCAATATTATTGCCCAAGTCACCGATGCGAGCCGCGAACAAGAAAGTGCCGTACAAGAGGTGAGTAAAGCCATGAGCGTGATGGATGGCGTGGCACAACAAAGCGCCGCCTTAGTCGAAGAAACCGCTGCCAGCGCCGAGCAAGTCAGCGAAAATATGATCGAACTAAATGCCTTGGTTGATCAATTCCAACTCTCAAACGACTCACAACAAATTGCTAAAGTAGGACGTAGCCCCTTAGCCGATATGAAACAAGCGCACCTTGTCTGGAAGCTGCGTATTGCTAATATCCTGTCGGGTAGCGATAAAAGCGTCTCTGCCAGCGAAGCTGGCAATCATAATGCCTGTGGTTTGGGCAAATGGCGCAGCGGTGCTGGGAGCCAGTATGCCAGTTTGCCTGCAATGGCAGAACTCGACACGACGCATGCACAATTCCATCAGCAGGTAGCGCAAGCGGTCGATGCAGCATTGCGCAAAGATTACAAAACGGTTGATACGGTTATGCCTAGCGTCGAACACTTATCGGACAAGGTTGTCGCGTTACTCGAACAACTCGAAAACCAGATGGGTCGTCATCGTGCGCCTGCTTTTGTGCAAAAAGTAGCAGCGGCTAAATCTCGTGCGGCGTTACCAGCCCCCAAGAGCAACAAAAGCGACGAATGGGGCGAGTTTTAAGAGAAAATAAATACGCATTTAAGCTTATCTCCTTAGCGCGTATACTTGAGGGTGCCGCTAAAAATTCCACTTCGTGGAATTTTTAGCGCTCCCAAGTTTATTTATCCTCTGGTAGGTTATTAAAAGTCCCCGAGACTCGACAACAAGAAACAAGCGCTAATGGAGACAACCATGAACAACCGCTTACTTGCCCTTATGGCAACCTTATTCTTAAGTGCTGTAAATGCAGCACCCATCACCATCACCCTCGCGACGGCAGGGCCGGGCAACTTATCGCATTTGCCCATCGATTTAATCAAGAAAATTGGTGCCGATCGTGACGAGGGCGCTGAGTTAACCGTGCGTTACTTCGGTGGCGGACCCTTGGCATTCAAAGACATGTTAAGCAAAAACGTCGACTTTGCGGTTGCTGGTGCGCCCGCTTTAGCACAGCTAAAAGCCAAAAACGAACCTGTCGTTTCCATTGCTGCTGTTAACCTTGTACCGACTTTTACGCTTATGATTCGTCCCGAACTTGCTGACAAAATTAACAGTATTGCCGATTTGCGCGGACGCGTGATCGGTATTAACAGTGCCAGCGTGAGTAATAAGTCTACCTCGCAGATGCTGACCGAGTTTGTACTACAACGTGCCAATATTCCCCTCAACAGCGTGCACTTTATTGCTGCAGGCCAAAGCTTGGCAGAACAGTCTGCCGCCTTGGAAAGCGGTTCCGTCGATGCGATTATGGGCGACGAACCTTTTGCCAGTGCGCTACAGGCCGCGGGTAAAGCAGTGGTACTCGCCGATTTTCATCAGCCAGAAACCGCACGCGCATTGCTAGGCGGTACAATGCTCAATGCTCAGTTGGCCACGCGTCAAGATATGATCGATGCGCATCCCCAAGACGTTGCACTGATGGTACGCATACTCAAACGCACACTGGTGTATATTCAAACCCACACGGCTGAAGAAATTGTCGATAAGCTGCAACTAACCAGCACAGACAAGGCAGCCCTGTTGCCCATTTTACGTAAGCACAAGAACATTTTTAGCCCAGATGCCAGTATGCCAAGTGCGGCTATCGACACTGCACAAGGGTTTTTCCGCGCCGTCAACGTCGCTAACCCGCAATTGAATGCGTTCGATTTCCGCACCTTAATCAACACAACCTGGTCTGGAAGCACACCCTAATGTTCAAAAAATCGGCAAATGGTGCCGCTTTACCCGCGCTTTATCGACGATTTTTACTGGCTTTCTTATTGCTTGGCTGTGTGATTTTATTCATGTCTGGTTTGCGTAGCGCGTTAACGCATCAAAACTTTATTGGCAAAGAGTACAGCAGCCTAACAGAACGCAGCCAGAAACGACTCAACACGCAGCTGGACGCGTGGGTTACCGATGCCAAACGCACGGTTAGCGAATTAGAATTTCTACGCATCGATCAACTCAATGATGCCGCAAAGCATGCCAAACTAACCGCTTTTTTTACCGCTCAAGCCGAAAACCGTAACTTCGAAGCGGTGGTTATTACCGATGCGCTGCATCAGCCTTTGTATAGCAATGCTTGCCAAACCCTGACATTTACCGTCATCATGAGTCAAGAAACCATGTCGCTGGTGAGCTGCGATCAACAAACAGCCACACTATTCCACATTATTGAACTGCCCATCTGGTTGGGAGAAAAAGGGACAGGACTTGCTCACTTTGCCAAGCAGATCACCCCAGCTACCCTGCGCCTATTTGCACCGAATAATGGTGCAAGCTTAATCAGCTACCAAGGCAAACCCATCGAAAGCAGCGAAGGCAATAGCAGACTCGATGAATGGAAGCGACAACTAAATCAGCAAACCTTTAACAACGCGCCCGCCATGAGCTTAACACTATCATGGCCAAACGATCCGCATACCACACTGAATATTCTTAAACCACTCCCCAAAGCAGAACCTTGGTGGATGGTTGTGATGCCACCACTCATCGTCGTATTACTGTCTTTGGGCATTGTTTGGCTTATTTTGGGTCGCTGGATGGAAAAGCAAAGTGTGCGTGTCAACTTGTTGTGGTCTGGTGTGCAAAACTATGCCATTAGCCAAGACAGCAGCAAAGCCTTTCCTTTTTTAAAACCCTTTGCCGACCGAGAACAGCAAGACGATATTTCACGCCTTGGGCGCGCCCTTGTGCGCATGATCAAAGACGTGGATCGCTCTCGTGAACGCGATCGCATCTTTAACGAAACCCTTGCCCTACTCGAAGAGGCAGTCGTCACCATTGATAGCGATGGTAACCTCATCGAAGCCAGTGGTGGCTGGTTACGGTTAACGCGATTAGCCACACCCACAGGCGAGCGCTTTTTAGGGTATATCCATCCAGAAGACCGTGAAGGCTGGCTGCTCAAGTCACTGCAACTGATTCATAACGAAAAAGACAACATTCACGTCCGCTTTCGCTTAAATACCAATCAGCAAGCAACGCCCTGGTTAGAAGGACGGTTTTTAGCACACCACAACGAGGCCGGCGTTTTAACCCTACGTGGCGCACTGCGCGATGTGACACAAAGCTATCTGCAAGAGCAACAAATTACCCATATGGCATTGCACGATGCGCTCACAGGACTCGCCAACCGTGTGCTACTCGAAGACCGACTCAAACAGTCGTTGCTGCTGTGCGAGCGAAACGAACAGCAACTGGCGGTACTTTTTTTCGATCTCGATCATTTTAAGCAAATTAACGATAGCTTAGGGCATAAAGTGGGCGATAAGCTGCTCATTGCTTTGGGCGAGCGCATTAGTGGCTGTTTACGCGCCAGCGACACCCTCGCACGCTGGGGTGGTGATGAGTTTGTGATTTTACTGCCCGAAATCACCGATGCCGAAGCGGTGCGCACCCTCTCCGACAAACTCATTAATGCGATGCAAATCCCTATTCTCATTGATGAGAATGAACTCCCTGTTTCATTTAGTATTGGCGTTGCGATTTACCCTAACGATGCCGCCGATATACAGTCATTATTTTCTAATGCCGACCGTGCCATGTTTCATGCCAAAAGCCAAGGGCGCAATCAGGCATGCTTTTATAGCGATATGGATTATAAAGACAATGGCAAGCAAGAACTGTATATTCAAAACCGCCTCGCAACCGCCATTAAAACCAGACAAATCACCGTGCACTATCAGCCCATTATCGACTGTAGCAGTGGTAAACCCCATGCAGTCGAAGCTTTAGCACGCTGGTACGATGAACGCTATGGCTGGGTATCGCCTGCTACCTTTGTCCCTATGGCAGAAAACCTAGGCTTAATTTGTCAATTAGGCGAATTGGTATTATCGCAAGCCTTTGAAACCCTAAACCGATGGTTAACGAATGGTCACACTTTAATCATGGCGATTAATGTATCCAGCCGCCAACTCTTCTCGCCTGCCTTTGTTCCAGGATTGATGACGGAATTAGCGAGACATCAGCTCAAAACTGAACATATTATTTTAGAAGTAACCGAAAGCTTGGCGTTACGCGATGTCGATCATGCGATGGAGCGGTTACAAGAACTACAAGCATTGGGCTTTTTAATCGCTATTGATGACTTTGGTACAGGGCATTCATCGTTGGCACAGCTGCAAGAAATTAATGCTGACAAGCTCAAAATTGACCGAGCTTTTGTCATGCGTATCGAAGATGATAAGGGGCATAATATGGTTAAAGCGGTCGCCAATATGGCAACCGCCTTACACCTCAAAACCGTTGCCGAAGGGGTAGAAACCGAAGCGCAAAAAAACCTACTTTGCGCAATGGGTGTTGACTACTTGCAAGGATTCTATTTCGCCAAACCCATGCCCGCAGATGATTGCGCGGCATGGTGGCTAACATCTGGTGATGAAAAGGCTGGTTAAACCCGAGCTACGCCCGAATCGACGGCTGCCTGACGTACCGCTTGCGATACCCGCTCGCGTAAGCGGCTATCGTTGGCTTTAGGCAGAATGTAGTCGGCACCAAAACTGAGACTGGTTAAATTGTTGGCAACCAATACTTCTTCTGGCACAGGCTCGTGTGTGAGGCTGGCAATGGCATCGACCGCTGCCAACTTCATCGCGGTGTTAATCTCTTTACTACGCGCATCTAAGGCGCCACGGAACAGATACGGGAAGCAGAGCACGTTGTTGACTTGGTTCGGGTAATCACTACGTCCTGTGGCAATAATCACATCGCTACGCACCGCACGCGCTGCTTCAGGGCGAATTTCTGGGTCTGGGTTTGCCATCGCAAAGACAATTGGATTGGCTGCCATGCTAGTGAGCATTTCTGGCGTGAGAATATTCGGTGCTGAAACGCCAATAAAGACATCCGCGCCAACCATCGCGTCGCTAAGGCTGCGCGCCTGCGTATCGGCAGCAAATTGCGCCATATGGGGTGGTAAGTCAGTCATGCCTGTATGCAACACACCCACCTTATCCACGACCAAGACGTTGTGTTTCTGAGCGCCTAAATCGAGCAACAATTTTAACGATGCCGTCCCCGCAGCACCCGCCCCCACCAAGACAATGCGCACATCGGCTAGGTTCTTATTCGCAATACGCAAGGCATTGGTTAATCCAGCCGCAATCACAATGGCTGTGCCGTGTTGATCGTCGTGGAAAACAGGAATGTCGAGCATGGCTTTTAAGCGGTCTTCGACCTCGAAACACTGCGGCGAAGCGATGTCTTCTAGGTTAATGCCACCAAAGCTGACACCGATATTGGCAACCGTGCGAATCAGTTCTTCGGTATCAGTGGTATCCACTTCGATGTCGATGGCATCAATCCCTGCGAAGCGTTTGAATAACAGCGCCTTACCTTCCATCACAGGCTTAGATGCCAACGCACCCAAGTTACCCAAGCCTAAAATGGCGGTACCGTTCGAAATCACTGCCACCAAGTTACCTTTCATGGTGTACTTGTAAGCATCGCTCGGGTTAGCCGCAATGGCTTTGACAGGCTCAGCAACACCTGGGCTGTAGGCAAGCGTTAAATCGCGCGCCGTTTCGGCTGGCTTGCTTAGTTCAATCGACAACTTCCCTGGGGTTGGGTATTGGTGATAATTGAGCGCGTCGGTACGCAAATCGCCCGTTGCAGGTGGCACAGGAGACGAAGGTACGTGCTTTGGTTGTGCTTGCTCAGCTTCTGGCTGATCTAACAAGCCATTTTCTAACACATCTTTAGCGACATTCATTAATTTGTTCCAGTTCATTATGCTTCTCAATAAATTAAATCGGTTGTTGGGGTTATTTTACACGATAGGGAACTTCTAAAAACCAGCTTCGCTGGTTTTTAGTTAAACCGAAACCTTAGCTGCTCAAAATCTTGCACCTTGCCATCCACAACACGCACGCCTTCACTTTCCAATAAGTGCTGCTTACGCTCACAGCCAAAGGCGTATTGCCCGAGTCGTCCGTCGCTATTCACTACGCGATGACAGGGTACAATAACGGGATTAGGGTTTTTGTTCATCGCTGTGCCGACGGCTCGATAAGCTTTACCACCAAGCGCATGAGCGATTTCGGCGTAGGTGGTGACTTTGCCAGCAGGGATTTGTTTGAGCAAGTCGTAGCAGGCTTGTTGAAAATGAGTCACCACGTGCCCTTAGTCCTGAGAAAACAGGTTCAAGATCGTGCTCGAATCTGTCCAAACACTTAAAGCGTCTTCATCGCCAAAGACGCTATCGGCAAGGGCGCGTTTTTTATCTTGCATCACTAAAATTTTCTCTTCGACTGTGTTTTCAACAATCAACTTGTACACAAACACAGGCTTATCTTGCCCGATACGATAGGCGCGATCGGTGGCTTGCGCCTCGGCGGCGGGGTTCCACCAAGGATCGTAATGAATGACGGTATCGGCAGCGGTGAGGTTTAGTCCCACGCCCCCAGCTTTAAGACTAATCAAAAACACCTGTGCATCACCTTCGACAAAGGCATCGATAGCTGCTTGTCGGTTGCGTGTCGCGCCCGTTAGCTTACTGGTGATAATGCCTTCGCTGTTCAGACGTTTTTCGATAATCGCCAGCATGGTCGCAAATTGCGAGAAGACAAGAATCTTTCGCCCTTCTTCAGTCAATTCTTGCACCATCTCGACCAACACTTCTAACTTAGCAGAATGCTTGACCTTTTCGGCAGCAGGAATTTTGACCAAACTGGGGTCGCAACACACTTGGCGCAGTTTAAGCAATGCATCTAAAATTTCGATATGACTACGCTTAAGCCCCTTTTCTGCCATCAGTTCGCGCACCCGCTTTTCCATCGACAGGCGCACGCTACTGTACAACTGCCACTGCGCTTTTTCTAAGGTCACACGCTGGATGATTTCAGTTTTTGCAGGTAACTCGGTGACGACCTCTGCTTTGGTTCTGCGCAACATAAAGGGTGATACGCGCTGCGCCAATCGGTTCTGACAATCTTGGTCGCCGTGCTGTTCAATGGGGGTGCGATAGCGCTTCTTAAACTGTGTGTCATTAGCTAAAAACCCTGGCATGACAAAGTCAAACAACGACCACAGCTCGCCTAAATGGTTTTCGAGTGGTGTGCCCGTTAAGCACAAGCAATGCTCGGTTTTGAGGGTGCGAATGACTTGCGCAGTTTTCGATTTCGGGTTTTTGACGTATTGGGCTTCATCGACAATGACACTGTGCAGTGGAATCTGCTGCCAAAAATCACTGTCTCGCTGAATGAGTGCGTAGCTGGTTAAAATGACGTTTGATGTCTCGATTTGAGCTTTTAAGTCGCTACGATTTACCCCATCGAAACGCAGGGCGGATAAACTCGGCGCAAACTTCGCCAGCTCCGACATCCAGTTACCGACCACGCTGGTGGGCGCAATAACCAATGCGGGTTTCGTCAGTAAGCCTAGTTCTTGTTGTTTGAGTAAGTGGGCAATGACTTGCAACGTCTTGCCTAAGCCCATATCGTCAGCCAACACCCCTCCGAGGTTGTGACGGGTTAAAAAGTGCAGCCAATTTAAGCCTTGTTGCTGATAATCGCGCAGGGTAGCTTGCAAACCTTCGGGCGGTGCAATGGGATCAATCCCTGTCACCGTCGCGAGCTGACTGACCACTTTACGCAGTGCTTGCGCTTTTTTACCGCTGACTTTGACGGCATCACTGTTCAAGCCCATGACATCGAACGGACTGAGGCGCAACTGTCCGTCGGGATTGATCGGGCGATCATAGAGTTCGGTAATCGCTTGCAAAATCGGGTTAAGCTGCGCCACAGGCACGCGCACAAAACCACCATCGGGTTTGTCGAGATAAATATCACCTTCGGTTGGCAAGTCTTTATCTTGTTTTAGGTAATCGAGCAACAAGGGCAATAACGGCAATTCGCCCGCGCTGGTGCTGAGTGTGGCATCGAGGGCATAGTCATTGTCATCATCGAGCAGATTAACCTGTACGCCATTGCTGATTTCAATATCGCTTAACCCAGCAGATTCAATCTCGACAATCCAGCCTTTCTCTTGCAAAGCCGTGAGATAGCCCATATAGGGCAACCAGTCACGCGCCGACACACTCATGATATTGGCATCGGGCGGCATAAAATACACCGCGTTATCGTCGGGCGGAATGGGAAAGAAGGTCAAACCCATTCCCATTAGCACAAATGCACTGCCTTCTTCGAAAGCTAAGTCGCGCTGAATCAATACCTTGCCAGAATCCGTTTCGATTTCTGCCATATCTGGCTCGGTTTGTGGCACTGGCTTTAACTCAACCTCACCATAGCGAATGCTTAAGCCTGCAATAATGGGGTCGGCTAATTGCGTGACCGCACGCGACATCGGCAAACTTACGAGTCGTAACACGGCAATCGGCTGATGCACCTGTATCTCTGGCATCGCAGCTTGGGGCAAAGGCGGCAAACCTTGAACCACATCATAGAGTGGCGACCAGTAATCATATAAACGCTCGAGCGGCAAACCTGACGCGCGATTATCGAGCAGTTTGAGCAGAATACCAGAAGGAACAGGACTTAACACGGGCGTTAAAGTGACTTTGAGTGGATCGATTTGATGTGAAAACAAGTACGGCGGACTGGTTTCAATCAGGCTAGGACTTCCTACAACAATAGGCAAATTATGTTGCAATGCCCACAAGCCTTTTTGTTCAGTCCAAGCAAAATCTAATACGATGGGTTCTTGCGACTCGATGAGGACAAGTGTGTTATCTTGCCTGTAATATAAGGCGTTATTGACCAGCAGATTTCGAATCACCAAGTCGCCCGCCGCGCCTTGCAAGCGGTAGTCGCCAGAAGCACTATTCGCGTTCGCCATTTTCAATAAACGCATGATGTTGAGATCGAAATCTTTAATATAGTCTGGGCGACCATAGTAGTAACCATTGACGTAGGTAGGCAAATTCCCAACTCGCGTCATCTTGTCGCTCCATTGACCCGTTTTAAGCTTGCGCACCTTGTAAGGTTCTACCGAATAGAAACCAGCCTCGTATGCCGTTAATACCCAAACAAGCCCTTCTTTCGCTGTTTCTATCGGCTCAGGAATGGTTTGCAAATAGCGTTTGGTTTCTTGGTACAAGGCATCAAAATAACGCACCACTTGCATGTCTTGCCTTTGCATTGTCTGTTGTTTTGTTGGTACTGCAGTCTTCGCCGCCACAGCCTGAGCAATTTGCTGACGTGCCGCTTCAAATAACAACAGCGCAACCGAATGCTTGCAATCATAACCAACGGGACAGGAGCAAGTCGTATTAAACGTTACCCGACGCGAGCTACCCACCCCAGATTCGCGCACAATAATCGTTTGTGAGTAAGGCGTTCGTGCTGTTCCTTTGACTCTGCCAATCAATCGGTTTTCAATCCAACTGCTACCCAGTACATCTCGCGCAGCATATGGCTTAGCTTTTCTAATTTCGCTGGCTGGAAAGCCGTTAATGATGTCTTGTTCGGTGAAGGGGATCATTTAAAGAGACTCAATATTGCTCATCCGCTTGTGTTATCACTAACACTGGACGTTTTTTAATGATTGATAAGTCAGTAAATGGAAAGGGCAACATGACAATCTCAGTGGGTTGATACATGATTTCACACCTCATCATCATGATTATCCCAATCGCTCACCGATAATGATTGCGCCATCATTAAATCGTTAGCGCAAACATCTTCATTATCTGAAACCATGCCTATCATTGACGCGTTTGGCGTGGAAGTGACATATTTTGCTTTTAGAAAATCAACAAAATCGACCACCTCTTGTGCCAAATTAGCGGGAGCATCAATGGTAATCTGCATACTAGCATTTACTCCTCTGTCAGTGAGCTGTGATAATCCTCATATAGTTCTTTAATTGTTTTACCATTAAAAGTCCAATAAGGCGTTGGTTGAATCGGATAATCGTCAGGTAATGATAATAGCTTTCTAGTTGCACTTGTTAATGAGCAAATCAAGTCATCCATAATCACTTTTTTGGCATCAACCACTGTGACATTAACGCTACCATCCTTAGAAGTTAATACGCTATTTTGGGGAATTGATAAATCATAAAAGTTTAATGGTGGTCGTCTAACCGCTTTAAGACCTTGGGATGACTGTTTATCTACCGTATCTAAATCTGATTCTAGCTGCTCTTCAAAGGCTTGAGTAATATCCTCTACCTTAAGAAGTTTAAGTACAGCAATAACACGCTCTGGCTCAATCTTAAAAAACTCTCTATTGGGATTTACTCGATGATTCCCAAATGCAAAATGTAACGATTTTTCTACTTCTGAAGCATCTTTAACTTGGCAAGCAAACGCACAGTCAAATGGAACAGGCACACCTGTACTATAAAGTTGTTTCATACGATCATCAACTTCTAGTTGTGTGGTTTTTCCTATTTTAATCAAGCTTGGCATAGCTGGATTTGTTAATACATAAACAATCTGTGAACCATTATCAGCCATGTTATCTCCTGAAATAAACCAGAAAGGCCGCTTTCGCGACCTTTCTCATTCCCCTCACACGCCCAAATAATCGAGCATGGCGTTGGCGGCTTTCCGTGCATCATCAATGGCATGGACAACAAGGCTAGAGCCACGTACCATGTCACCGCCCGCGAACACTTTCGCGTTGCTGGTTTGGAAGGCAAATTCTTGTGCTTCTTGGCAAGCGACACGACCACGGCTATCGGTGCTGATGTTATGTTGTGCAAACCAAGGCGCTGGACTCGGTTGGAAGCCGAAGGCGACAATCACCACGTCACAAGCGATGATCTGTTCAGAACCTGGCACAACCTCTGCCACACGACGACCAGACGCGTCAGGCGCACCTAAACGCGTTTCAGCAACCTTAATCCCTTCAACCTTACCGTTACCGATAACTTCCATTGGCATACGGTTAAAGACGAACTGTACGCCCTCTTCTTTGGCGTTAGCAACTTCTTTACGCGAACCCGGCATATTGGCTTCATCACGACGGTAAACGCAATAGACTTCATCAGCACCTTGGCGAATAGAAGTACGGGTACAGTCCATGGTGGTATCACCCCCACCCAACACGACCACACGCTTGCCTTTCATATCGATAAAGTCACTGGCAGACTTTTCAAAGCCCAACAGACGATTGACGTTCGCGATTAAGAAGTCCAATGCTTTGTACACGCCTTGCAAGTCTTCACCTGCAAAACCACCCGCCATTGCGTTATAGGTTCCCATACCAAGATAAACCGCATCATGACTTGCTTCTAATTCGGCAAAGGTTACGTCCGTACCGACATTCACGCCCAAGCGGAACTCAACACCCATATGCTCAAGCAAGCCACGGCGGTATTTCACCACGTCTTTCTCGAGTTTGAATGACGGAATACCAAAGGTCAGCAAGCCACCAATTTCGGGTTGCTTGTCGTACACAATCGCTTGCACACCATTACGCGCCAAAATATCAGCAGCAGCCAAGCCCGCAGGACCAGCGCCCACAATCGCCACTTTCTTGCCTGTCGCTTTTACTTTGCTCATGTCAGGCTTCCAGCCAGTCGCAATCGCCGTATCGGTGATGTATTTTTCGACCGCACCAATGGTAACCGCGCCAAAATTTGTATCCTGAAGGGTACACGCCTGCTCACACAGACGATCTTGTGGGCAGACACGACCACACATTTCAGGCAATGAGTTGGTCTGGTGCGACAACTCAACCGCCTGCATCACGTTACCTTCCGCAACCAGTTTTAACCAGTTCGGAATGTAGTTATGCACAGGGCATGCCCATTCACAATAAGGGTTACCGCACTGCAAACAACGGTCTGCCTGAATCTTGGCATGTTCCGCATCAAAATTACCATAAATTTCATTAAACTGCTTGCTACGCTCTTGCGCAGGTGTTTTAGGTGGATCGACACGATCAACTTTCAAAAATGTATCTGGACTTGGCATCTTATTTTTCCTTCTTAGTGTGCTTTCGAGAAGAGTTCTAACAAGCGATCTAACCCAATCGCACGCGACTTCACTAACCAGAACTTGCCAATATCACGACTAAAGTTCGCTAACAACGCCTCTGCCGTCGCAGAGCCTGTTTGTGCGTGATACTCTTTCAATAGCGTTTTTAAGTAATGGCGATAAGATTCTGTTTCTTCCGTGTCGATACGGCAGAACTCAACCATTTCGGTATTGACCTTATCAATCGCTTCATTATGCTCGTCGAATAAGAACGCCATACCGCCCGACATACCCGCACCGAAGTTAACGCCTGTTTTACCCAGCACAACTACCGTACCACCCGTCATATACTCACAACCGTGATCACCGATGCCTTCAAGCACCGCTGTCGCACCCGAGTTACGCACGCCGAAACGCTCGCCGCCCGTACCGTAAGCAAACAATTTACCGCCAGTAGCGCCGTATAAACAGGTGTTACCAACAATCGGCGTCGTATGTGCATCAAACGCCGAACCCTTCGGTGGTACGATAACAATCTCGCCACCCGCCATGCCTTTACCGACATAGTCGTTGGCATCGCCTTCGAGATGCAAGTTCAAACCGCCCGCATTCCAGACACCAAAACTCTGACCCGCAACCCCTGTTAACTTCAAAGTAATCGGCATATCGCTCATGCCGTGGTTACCATAACGCTTAGCAATTTGACCCGACAAACGTGCGCCAATCGAACGACCTGTATTTTTCAGGTGAAAATGGAAAGTACCGCCTGTTTTAGCTTCAATGGCTGGCAACACTTGCACCACCATTTCTTCGGCTTGCTCGCCCTTATCCCATGACGGGTTACGGCTACCGTTGTTTATATGTGGTTTGTCTTTGCTGATACCGCCATCCGACAACAGCTTGCTAAAGTCGAGCTGACGTTGACGCTTAGTCACGCCTTCGATCACTTCTAACAAGTCCAAACGACCGATCAGGTCTTCCATGCGCGCAACACCCAAGCTCGCCATCAATTCGCGGGTTTCTTGCGCCACAAACTGGAAGTAATGCATCACCATTTCTGGCAAGCCGATGTAATGCTCTTTACGCAGACGCTCGTTTTGCGTCGCGATACCGACCGCACAGGTATTGAGGTGACAAATGCGCAAGTATTTACAACCCAAAGCAATCATCGGTGCCGTACCAAAGCCGAAGCTTTCTGCACCCAAAATGGCCGCTTTAATCACGTCTAAGCCCGTCTTTAAGCCACCGTCGGCTTGCAGAATAATTTTGTCGCGCAAATCGTTGGCACGTAGCACTTGATGCGCTTCGGCAACGCCCATCTCGAAGGGGTTACCCGCATACTTCACCGAGGTTAAGGGTGACGCACCTGTACCACCGTCGTAACCCGAAATGGTGATTAAGTCAGCGTAAGCCTTAGCCACACCCGCTGCAATCGTGCCCACACCCGGCTCGGCAACCAATTTCACCGATACCAAGGCATCAGGGTTGACCTGTTTTAGGTCATAAATCAGCTGTGCCAAATCTTCAATCGAGTAAATATCGTGATGCGGTGGCGGAGAAATCAGCGTCACACCTGGTACAGCATGACGTAAACGACCAATGGTCGCATCGACCTTCGCACCTGGTAACTGACCACCTTCACCCGGTTTTGCACCCTGCGCGACTTTAATCTGCAACACTTCAGCATTGACCAAGTAGTGCGGCGTAACACCAAAACGACCCGATGCAATCTGCTTAATTTTTGACATTTTGACGGTGCCAAAACGCGCTGGATCTTCGCCACCCTCACCTGAGTTAGAGCGACCACCCAAACGGTTCATCGCTTCTGCCAAGCCTTCATGCGCTTCTGGCGACAACGCACCCAAGGAAATCCCCGCCGAATCAAAACGCTTCAAAATGGCTTCTAATGGCTCAACCGCATCAACACTTAAGGCAGCGCCATTAGCTTTGACACGCCACATATCGCGCAATACCATCGGACGACGGTTATTGACCAAACCCGCAAATCGGTCGTAAGACGCACGGTCGTTGTTCTGGCATGCCGCACGCAACGAATCCACCACTTCTGGGTTAAAGGCATGCGCTTCGCCATTAAAGACATACTTAAGCACACCACCTTGGCTAATACTTTTACGTGGGTTAAAGGCGATTTTAGCCAATTGCAGTTGGTCTTCTTGCAGGTCATCGAAACGCGTTCCTTCGATGCGCGTCATGGTGCCCGCAAAACACAAATCGACAATCTCGTTACTCAAGCCGATGGCTTCAAACAACTGCGCACCACGGTAAGAAGCGATGGTTGAAATTCCCATCTTCGACATGATTTTTAAGATGCCTTTGTCGATACCCTTACGGAAGTTGTACAGGTACTTCGATAATGACTTGCCGTTATCTAATTCTTTGGTGCGGTATAAGTCAGCAATGGCTTCATAAGCAAGGTAAGGGTAAACCGCTGTCGCGCCGTAACCGAACAGCACGGCAAAATGATGTGGATCGCGTGCAGTTGCCGTATCGACAATGATATTGGCATCGCAACGTAAACCCGCTTTGATCAGCGCATGGTGTACCGCACCCGTTGCCAACAACGCATGAACGGTCAACTGACCTTCACGAATACCATTATCCGACAAGACTACCAAGGTTTTGCCCGCCGCGACCGCCGCCACAGCCTGAGCCATAACAGCACGAACTGCTGCCTCCAATCCCATGCTGGGTTCGTAGTGCAAACTCACAATCGCATGACCGTAGCCAGGCTCACTAATCGCCAGCAACTTATCGAACTGACTTGGCGATAAAATCGGTGAAGTTGCCTCTAAGCGACGCGCGTGCGCCTGTGTTTCTTCAAACACATTCATTTCTTTACCGAAACTGACATTCAACGACATCACAATCGCTTCACGCAATGGGTCGATAGGCGGGTTAGTCACCTGCGCAAACACCTGACGGAAATAGTCGTACAACGGGCGGATCTTTTCCGACAAGACGGCAAACGGCGCATCGTCACCCATCGAACCAATCGCTTCTTGACCATCTTCTGCCAAGACACGAATAATCTGGTCACGCTCTTCAAACGAGACTTGGAAGTACTTTTGGTAGGTCAGTGCGTTATCGGTGTCTAAGGTCAACAAATCCGCTTCACCATCAGGATTGCCTTCTAAACGCATATAACCCGCATCTAACCACTGACGGTAAGGCTGACGCACTTTTAAGCGATCATCTAATTCTGTTGGACGCAATAACTCGCCCGTTGCCAAATCAACCGCCATCACCTGACCCGGTTTCAAATGACCTTTTTCGACCACCGACGCTGGCTCGTAATCGTACACGCCAATTTCAGAAGCGAAAGTAATATGACGATCTTTGGTAATCACATAACGTGTTGGGCGCAGACCATTACGGTCAACCGCACAAATGGCGTGCTTACCTGTGTTGATGACGATCCCCGCTGGACCATCCCACGCTTCCATATGCATCGAGTTGAACTCGAAGAACGCGCGTAAGTCTGGATCCATATGCGGCACATTCTGCCAAGCAGGCGGAACCATTAAACGTAAGGCACGGAAAGCATCCATATCACCCATCATCAACACTTCGAGCATGTTGTCTAAGCTGTTTGAATCTGAGCCTGTTTGTGACACAATCGGGTTGAGTGTTTGTAGCTGCGGCATGAGCGCCGTTTGGAATTTATTGGTACGCGCTAACGCCCAGTTACGGTTACCACGAATGGTATTTAATTCGCCGTTGTGCGCCAAGAAGCGGAATGGCTGCGCCAAACGCCATTGTGGCAAGGTGTTAGTGCTGAAACGCTGATGGTAAGAACAGCTCGATGAGGCAAAACGCTCGTCGTTTAAGTCGGTGTAATAAATTGGCAACTCACGCGGCATGACCAAGCCTTTGTACGCCATCAATTGACTGTGCATCGACGGGATGTAAAACACATCATCATTCGCCTCTACTGCCATTTCAGCAGTACGACGCGCCACAAACAAGGCACGGTTAAAATCGCCTTCTGACATGCCCGCTGGCGCATTGACAAATACCTGCTCAATGTCTGGCTCAGAAGCGGTTGCTTGCTCGCCCAAGCAGGTCGAGTTGACAGGTACTTTACGCCAACCTGCGACAGAAACACCGTTCGCGCTTAACGCAGACTCAACCGCCGCAATGCCTGCCGCACGCTTAGCCGCGTCTTTATTTAAGAACACCATACCCACGGCATAAATGCTGTTCAAGGCAAAACCGAAAGACTCAGCTTCCGACTGGAAAAACGCATCGGGCTTTTTCAGCAACAAACCACAACCGTCACCCGTGCAACAATCGGCAGCCACACCACCACGGTGCGTCATGCGAGACAGTGACTGAATGGCTGTCTGCACTAACCAATGACTCGGCTGATCGTCCATCTGAGCAATCAAACCAAAACCACAGTTTTCCTTCTCAAAAGAAGGGTCGTACAGTCCTTGCAGGCGGTGTAATTCGTTCATGCGTCTTTCCTAGCATTAGCCGACCCCCAGTGGTCAGCAATAAAAATTTGGGCAAAATGGTTAAAAATAATAGCGAATAATGTAAAATCGGTCAATAGCGTTTTTACATTAGCTTCATCCTAACACAGGCGACCTTTTCATGTTTCGACTTTTAGCTTGGTCTATGGGACTGACATTGGGCGCACTCAGTGTCGCTGCCTTTTTACTGCTGACAGAAACGGGCAATGGTTTATTACGTCCGCTGGCAGAGCAAGCCTTACAAACAAAGCTACCCAAGGCAACAATCACCCTACTCGACATACGTCCCGATCATGCCAATCTTAGTGTACAGCTCAGCCCAGAGTCACAACTACTATTCAATGCCAAAACAGCCCTGCTAGAAGGCAAAGCAACGGGAACCTGGCAACTGATCAGTAAGGACTTAACGCAACTGCAAGCCATACTGCCAATGCCCCTAGCAGGCGCGGCAAGCAGCGAGGGAAATTTCGATACCAGCTTCGCACAACAAGAAGCTAAGGGAAAAATCAGTCTAACCCTGAGCCAAATCGACTTTACCCTAAACCACAAGAAAGAAGCCCCAGCGACATTGAACGCGTACGGCAAGCTGACGTTGTCGGAAATAGCGCAGCTCTTGCAACAGCCTAGTCTTGCCAACGGACACCTACAGTTGGTCGCTCAACTTAAACTCGACAACTGGCACGACAAGCAATCACTCAACGGTACGATTGGCACAAACATCAACGATGGTATGATTCTTGCACAAATGCTTAACGAAACAACGACCATTGCCCTGCCCAGCAATACGCCTTTTGTGTTAAACACCACCACCGACGTGCTTAATGGTAAAACCCTAAGCCAAATCTTATTGAACAGCCCCTTGGCAACCCTTGGGCTTAACAATTTGCGTTACAACTTGGGTGAAGACGGACTGAACAGCGATCATCAAACGAACATCAATGACTTAAGCAAGCTCAGTTTTTTAACAGACTCGCCTTTACATGGGCGCATGCAAATCAATGGCAAACTCAGCTACACCTTACCGACCCATCATCTTATCGCTGATGCCAGCAGTCAAACACTCGGCGGCAAAATAACCGCAAAACTGAATGGCGATCAACTCAATGCGCAGTTAATCGACCTACAAGCTACTGAACTTTCTGCCATGCTTGGCATGCCTGTGGTATTTAAATCGAGCATTAAAGGCGACCTAGTTTATGATCTAGGCAAGCACATCGGCAAGTTCGATGCCAATCTCTACGATGGGCAAATTTTGCCGAACGAATTTAGTGCGCTGCTGAACAGTGCTGCTAAATTCGATATCACACGCGAAGTCTATGAACGGGTGCATACCGATGGCACAATGAACGCAGGCAACATCACTGCCAATCTCGACATGCAAAGTCATCTAACGCACCTCAGCGCAAAAGATGCACAAATTAATCTAAAACAACATCTGGTTAATGCTACCTTGCTTACGCAAGTAAAAGGCTTTACTATCCCCATATGTATTCAGGGTGATTTAAGCAGCCCCAAAATGAGCAGTGATTTGAGTGCAGCGCTCGCGAAACAAGCAGAGCAAGCAGCAACACAAAGCATCGAACAAGAAAAACAAACCTTAACCAATAAAATCAAAGAACAATTAAACTTACCCCGTTTTGGGCATTAGAAGCGATACCGAACACGATTATGAGCAAACACCTACATTCTGGTCATGTCCATTTAGCAGCACGTGCCGTGCCACCGATGCCAGCCACTTGTCGCCCACTCCATCTGAGTTTAGACACTCAGGGAAGTGCACTGGCATTACAAAAAATAGGTGGTGATTTACTGCTACCCGATATGCCCAAAGAAATCATTGCCATTGAACTAGAAATGCATCAGACGCATCCCAATCTCAATCGTATTATCAAACTGATCGAAACCAACCCAGCGATTAGTGGCGAAATTATCGGCACGGTTAGCCAACCGACCTTTCAGCGTCAATTGGCACGTAACATCGAAATTCATAATCTGACCCAGTGCGTCGGCTTAATCGGTGTGTCTCGCACATACCAATTGGCGCTGGCAGTTGCCATCAAACAAATGGCGACGGATAACGAACTGACCGAAAAAATTCTCGATCATGCTGCTAAAACAGCCTATGCTTGTGCCGAAATTGCGGGCTACTTACCACCACACGACCCACGCATTAGCCAAGAAAGTGCCTATTTATTCGGACTTTATTTGCATGGTGGGATGTTGTCGTTGGCAGCACGCTACCCAAAAAACTACCTTAAAGTTTTTGATCAAAGCTTGAGCTTGCCCGAAAAAGCGCATCAGTTTGAGTTAGAAAAAGCAGCCTGTCATGCTGCGTTAGGCGTACTTACGGGGCAAAAATGGGGACTAGACCCCAATAATGACCATGATCTGGACTTGTTGCTTGCCATCAACCATCACCACCACCCACAAGCAGCCTGTATTAGTCAATTGCGCGTGCGTCTATTAATCGGTGTGGGTTTGTTGGCACAAAGCATGGTTAGCGAATTAGCAAGTGGCGCTTACCAGTCGCAGGAAATACTCGACCAAAGTAAACGCGCTACCGATATGCTCGGCTTGTCGGATGAAGCGTTGAGCAATATCCGACGCAACCTCAGTAGTGACTGGAATCGAACGCCAGTCATGAATAGTGGTGATGAATAAGAATGTCATCCCCGCATATGCGAGGATGACAGCGCGTAGATACGCTATTAACCGCGACGCACCGCGTAATCAACGCTGAGCGTGTGGCTCGCGCCAGCCGCCACACGAACGACATCACCACCTGCTGTTCCCGACTCAACACACAACATCTTACGATAGTCGCCAGTATTCATATCGGCAAACCCTTTTTCTTTTTCACTACCAGGATTCCAGACAACGGTTGCCCTACTGTTAGTTTTGCTAATGATAATATCACGCCCTAAAGTTGCGTCCACAATGGCTGTTTCGCTGGTGGTATTCACATACACGCGATCCACTTCACCCACAATCGCCACATCCCCTGTTTGTGTGTGCTCAGTCATGTCCAATACCTTGTCTAAATAGTGCACACCATCTAACCCTGTTACCTGAACACGATCAACATCACCAATGGCAAAATAGGTATGTAAGGCTTCGCTAATGACAAAATCGCTGTCGCCTGTATTATTCGTGGTTAACGCGATACCCAAAGAAGCACCCAAAGTAACCGTTAGCGAAAGCTTAAAAGCCTGATTCCATAAAGCACGAGAAGCATCGTCATCTTGCGTGACCAAGCGCAACCAAACACCCGCATCGCTGATACCACTGGCTTCAACCGACCACAACTTAGTACGCACAAAACCATGTGCAGGTTTGCCTGTCTCACCCGCGCCAAACCAAGGCCAACATACAGGTACACCACCACGCACGCCTTTACCCGTCTGATACACAGCCGCATCGCTAACCCAAATCACAGAGGTTGTTTCGCCCGTTGGTAACCAATCGAGTACTTGCGCCCCTTGTAGGGCAACGCGCACACGCCCTGCATCGGAATGTAGTACCGCCACGGTCACATCACCCTGTTGTACAAAAGACACGTGGTTTTCAATTTCGAATGGCTGAAGGCTAGACATAAACAGGCTCCTAAAAAATCTGTGAAAAAATAAATACCGTCGAACGCCTCTAATAACTCAATACTTCGTCATCCTCGCGTATGCGGGGATCCATAAAATCAATGAGATAGATTCCCGCTTTCGCGGGAATGACGGGTTTTAGAGATGCTCCGTCGTTAACCCATCCGTCTTAAATGCGCTCACGATGCAAGCCCTTAGTAGGCATAACAAGACCGACTGATTTACGACGGCTGCCGCGAATAATTGCTACCATAGCACCCATCATTAAACCCAATACAATGGCAACCGCTAAAATGAGCACGCGCTTGGGCTTTGCTACTGTTTCGGGCGCTAACGGCGGATCAATCATTTTGAGCGCATAATCTTTCTTGACCATAGCTGCATTAATCGTTTTGGTCTGCTCGTCAATCATGCCAATGATACTGGTACGGACTTCTGCTGGCATTGGCTGCTCTAGTTTTGGCAACAGATTATTCAACATCGACTGAGATTCAGCAATGGTACGTTCACGAATCAGATCATTCAGATCATTCGCCCAATATTCGACCCATTGTGCTGCCTGATTGGGGTCTGTCCACGTGATCGACATACTGACCATATTAGATTTTTTATCTTGACTAATCGAAAAAATACCTTTCTTTTCAATTATCTCTAAGGTTTTCTGCCAAGTAGGCTCATTTTCAGCCAACAGATAAGGGCTGTTAACTTTAGGACGCGCGCCCATTAGCAACGGACGTAATCCTTCGCCCCAAAGCGTATTAACAATACCTGAGGTGGGTTGCCATTGTTGCGTGTTCTCGTTCCAAGCACCTTGCATAAAGACTTTTTTTAACTCGTGCTTACGGATAAACTCGATTAAAAATGCATCGGAGGTTGCCGTAGCAATCACCGCTTCGACAGGACTGGCTGGCATACTGACACCCGCTAAAGATGCCAAACCGCCCAAGCCAGCCAAAGCACCGCCTGCTTTACCGCCACCGCCCGAATTATCCATCAGTGTCGCTTCTGCCTTGTACCAGCTTGTCGCCGTTACCGCATAACCAAACGCCAGTACAAAGCAAACTGCCATAATGGCAGCAATTAATTGCTTGCCATCGAGCAGATGCTGCCACAGTTCTCTCAAATCGATTTCATCATCTTGCGTTACGACGACTTCTGGTTGTTGCTGCATGTCTCTTTCCTAATTCAAAAACAAATTCAGGGCATCTCTAAAAACCCCACTTCGTGGCATTTTTAGCGTTACCCAAGTTATTTTACCTCTGTTGGAAGGGATCAAATCAAACAGTTACATGCACTATTGGTGCATCCCTTCCCCCAGACCCCCAACCCGTTAAGTTATTAGAGGTTCCCTTCAGTTATTCGATTAACCTTTCGGGGGTTTCGGCAATGCTGCTATTCGAATAGCCCT
>DZAT01000136.1 GCA_022736205.1 Thiomicrospira cyclica | reverse complement strand
GCCCGAACGACGTTGAAGCCGCACAAATCATCCTGCACGAACACAGCCCCGCCGTGTTTGGTCACGGCGGTAGCATGTGCGAAATCAGCACCCACAAAAACTGGGCCAAAGCCATTTTGACCCGTGTTCAGGCTTTTGGATCACACATTTCTGCACCTCAGGCATGAACAAAATCCTCACTCTAGTCTTGCCATAAACTCTGCAAACGCATAGATTCAACAAAGTAATAACCATAAATTTTTTTTCAGGCGTATCAGCACCCATGAACAAGCGTAACTTTTTAGTTTTAACCACATCACTCATCATCGGCAGCCTAACTGCAAGCCACTTGGCAAGCGCTAATGAAGCTGAATCTTTCCCCCTGCGTAAGATCTATCCTGAAGTCCGATTCATCGACACAGCATCCCTTGCTGGCAAATTGGATACTTTGACCGTCATTGATGTACGTCCATCGTTTGAGTACGACCTTCTCCACATCAAGGGTGCAATCAATCTTCCCATTGAGGATGCTAAATTCGCTGAAAGTGTCAAAAAAGCGAACGCTGAAACCGGAAAAGCGCTGGTGTTTTATTGTGGCAATGACGATTGCGCGAAAGCCTATCTAGCCGCAATGAAAGTTCGTAAGGATATTGGACTTGATCGGACTTGGGCTTACGACAGCGGCATTGAGGACTGGGTTAAAGCCAACCCACAACTGACTGTTTCGCTGAATCACCCGCTGGATCCCAAATCACTGATTAGTGATGAAAAATTCAAGGCGCACCTTCTCTCACCCAAAGACTTCATGAACAAGGCCACCGCCGATACAAATGCCAAGGTGATCGATTTACGTGATCGCTCCCAAACCGACGGGGTGTCATTGTTTCCATTGCGTGAAATGCGCACCAACCTAGACATTACGAGCCTGAAAAAAATTATAGGTGATGCCAAACAAGCTAATCAGGCCATTTATATCTACGACTACTCCGGAAATAAAATCAAATCGCTGCAATACCTTCTTGAAGAGATGGGCATGAAGGATTACTACTTTATGCAAGGTGGCATGGGTGGCTACTACGAAATGCTCAAGGGCAAGTAAGCTTAACGAGTCGATACTGCATAAAGCTTTAGGAACAAAAACTCTGTTCTGAACTGCATCAACGGTTTGCTTAACACGCAAACCGTTTTTTTTGCTCGATTTGAAAATATCAGTCTATAGATTGAGCTAACGCAAACATAAAAAAACTCAAAGCCACATCCAAAGCAAAAACACTAACAGGCAGCTATCCTCTTGCAAGATTGCTAGACGTCACAGCTGCAAGGCTGTAGCACAGGAATCCAAACCCACAAGTCCTAAATCGGAGTTTTTCACCCATGCACAAACGTCGCTTTTTAGCTTTAACTGCCTCAATCGTCTTTGGATCCTTGTTATCTGGGACGCTCGCTTTAGCGGACGATGCTGAAAAATTCCCGTTACGCAAAAACTTTCCTGAAATTAAAGTCATTGAACTAGCTGACCTAAAAAATAACTTAGGCAATTACACTATCGTTGATGTGCGCTCGCCATTCGAATACTCAATCATGCATATGCAGGGCGCGATCAACCTACCGATTGCCGACCTTAAATTCGTTGCCAACGCCAAGCAGGCCGCCACTGACACAGGCAAACCCTTGGTGTTTTATTGCAACGGACATCGCTGCGCCAAGTCCTATGAAGCCGCGATGGAAATGACCAAAGCCCGCGCAAACAATACCACCGCTTACGACGGAGGCATTGCTGCTTGGGCCAAGGCGTACCCTGAACTCACTCTGTTACTCGACAAACCCCTGGATCCAAAGATGCTCATTGGCGATGCGCAATTCAAGGCTCACGCGCTCTCTGCCAAAGAGTTCATGAGTAAAGCGCAAGCTCAACCCACCGCCATAGTGGTTGATGTGCGTGATAGCTTTCAGGTCGAGGGCGTTTCCCTGTTTCCCGGACGCGACATTCGCACCAGTCTTGACATCCCCAAGCTGAAAAAAGTTATCGCTACGGCCAAGGAATCCAATCAGCCGATGTATTTTTATGATGCTGCAGGGCATCAAGTGAAGCCTCTGCAGTATCTGCTCGAAGATCAAGGCTTGAAGGACTATTACTTCTTGCAAGGAGGCATGGCCGGTTATTTCGACATGCTGCAGGGCAAATAGACGCTTTGTGCTTTGGTACATAAAAAAGCCCGGTTCATAACCGGGCTTTTTGCTTGGTACAGTCAATACATCAATGCGTTAAACCTGCTGGATCGCCAAGCCTAAAGCCTCGACTTCCGCCCGCGCTCCCGTATGAGTCACCACACCGATGCTGGCCGTTTCCGGCAACAGATAGGCGCTGGCCACGCGGCGCAAATCATCCAGGCTCACATCCAGCAAGCGCGCACGATAGGCCATGCGCCGCTCGGGCGTGACACCA
>DZAT01000135.1 GCA_022736205.1 Thiomicrospira cyclica | reverse complement strand
TGACTGAAAAAATGATTATCGAAAAATACTCGCACGTCATGCACATCGTATCTAATGTCACGGGTAAATTACGCGCAGGCGTAACCGCTATGGATGCTTTAAAAGCAGCTTTTCCTGCAGGAACCTTGTCGGGTGCGCCTAAAATTCGTGCCATGGAAATCATCGACGAATTAGAGCCTGTGAAGCGTGGCATTTATGGTGGTGCTGTCGGTTACTGGAGTTGGAATGGTGATATGGATGTTGCCATTGCCATTCGTACTGCGGTGGTTAAAGATGGCATCTTGAACATGCAAGCAGGGGCAGGGATTGTTGCCGACTCTGTGCCACAATCCGAATGGCAAGAAACCATGAGCAAGTCTCGCGCGATTTTCAAAGCAGCGCAGTTGGTGTCTGAAGGCTTATACGGTCAAGCGGAAGCGATTAAGCATCGCTAAGTGCTTTACGCTTTTTTATTCGATACCCAACAACTTGTGTGTTTGTAAACTCAGCTTCCATTGTGGGTTTGCCAAGCAATAAGCAACACAGTCGGCACGATAGTCTTTTGCTAAACCATCAATCGGTTGTAAGTAAAAATGGGTGAATGCCATCTTAGCGAAGCTTTCTGGTGGTGCTTCGTGCATGGGTTGTGGGTAAATCAGTTTGAGTTCGTCGCCAGCAGTGAGCGCCAGCGCATTTTTCCCTTTAGGACTGACGCAAAGCCAGTCGGGTTGCGCCTTAAGGGCTAGGGTTCCGTTCGTTTCCATCGCAATGTCGAAATTCAAGGCGTGTAGCGCGGCTTTAAGTGGTTCATCGAACTGCATAGCAGGTTCTCCTCCCGTGAGTACGCAGAAGGGTTGTTGCGAGCTATCTAACGGCCATAGCGCGAGCAACTGCTTCGCAAGTGCTTCGGCTGTGTATTTGCCACCGAAATTGCCATCGGTGCCAATAAAATCGGTATCGCAAAACTGACAGTCAGCGGCTTTTCGGCTGTCTTCCCGCCCATTCCATAAGTTACAGCCAGTAAAGCGACAAAAAATAGCAGGGCGACCTGTGTGCGCGCCTTCGCCTTGTAGACTGTAAAAAATTTCTTTAACCGTATATGCCATTTTTGCTACTCTGAAAATAAAAAACCGACCCAATGGGTCGGTTAATTATAAAGCAATTTTGATTACAAATTACGGACGCATTGCAGGTCCATCAATTTCTAACCCATTACTCATGAAGGCTTCATAAAACTCAAGCGCCTTTAGTTCTTTGCCGTTAGCAGGGAACGGCAAAGCTCGCACAGAAGACATACAGCCAACGTAACGCTGTTGTAAGCTAACCAAATCGTTTGCCGATGAGCGGTAAGACGGGAAGTGTGTTGTATGGCCAACAATAGGCGATAGCAATTCTGAACGAATGCGCATGCCAGCACTACCAATGTGACAGTTAGCACAAGATTGATTTAACTGACCACGACGCGTATGAAACACCATCTCGCCTAAGTTGTAAGCATCCAGAGCACCGGGTGAATTGATTGCAACACTAATTTTTTGACCACGAGACTCATTGGCTAAGTAAGCTAAAACTTTTGTTAGATCTTTATCTTTGCCACCAAAGGCATAAGCCTTTTCATTATTGGCAGTACGACATTCATTGATCGCTTGGTCTAGATTTACGACTTCACCTCGACCATCATCAAAGAAAGGATACTTAGCACGAATTTGTTTCGTATCAGCAAATCCCGCACAGCTTGCGTAAGTTTTGCCATTAGCAAAAGGCTTCTTCCACAGCTTTTCACCAGCTTCTAAATGATCTAAATAGGCTGGAAATTCTTCTGAACCTTTGAATTGTGCCATTTTATCGGGATCAAAAATGTTAGCACCATGACGAAAATCTTCAATTTTAAGCTTATGACCCTCAAAGTCAGTTGAGCCAAATCGATCCATAAAATGTTTGACCAAAGCCTGACGTTCGGCTTCGGGTTCTGAACCTGCAGATGCGTTCATGAGTGGCATTGCAAGTGATAGGAATAAGGTGGTTGTGAGTATTTTATTTTTCATGATTTTGTAACCCCCGAATGGGCCTATTTGTGGACAGTAAGGGGTGTGTTGGTTGCACGATAGCACAACCAACACGGGGAAACACAGAGATTAAGCTAAGTCAGCAGTTGCCGATCCAGCGTCACCTTTGTTAGAAGTACAAGAAACTTCTAATTTGTCACCCGCTTTACCCGCTACACGGAAAGCTAAGAATGGGTTCTGAGAAATCGCACCAGACCATTCAGCAACCATAACTGGCGTGCCGTTTAGTTTAGCAGTGATTTCGTTAATAAAGTCAGCTGGGTAAACTTCGCCAGTTGCTTTGTTTTTACGAACGCCAGATTCCATTGGATGCTTAAAAAGCGCCTTAACTTCAAAAGCGTCGCCTTTGTTTTCGGCTTTTAAACGGAAAGAAATGTCAGCCATGATGG
>DZAT01000063.1 GCA_022736205.1 Thiomicrospira cyclica | reverse complement strand
CAGCTGGATAGAGTATCGCCCTCCGAAGGCGGTGGTCGGACGTTCGAATCGTCTCGGGCGCGCCATATAACTAATTGATTTTAATTATTAAATAGAAAACTATTTGATGCTTAACTTAATATCAAATGATTATTTGTCACAGTGTTGTCACACTTGCTTTAAATTACCTGTTTTATTTTTTGGCTTTTTTTTTATGCGCTTTATGTCTTTGTGTACTAAAAAGCAGGTGAAATCAAAAAAGTACCACTAAAGAGCGTCATCGTGCGCAAAACAAATAAAGATTGCCATCAAAGCTAATCACCTCATCTTTGCCTGTATACTTAATCCGCTCTATGGACTTTACGTTAAAAATCAATACTTGGTTTGCTCATGTTACTATTTAACTCAAGACAACGATCATTTAGAATTTGGCTATAAAGTGGCAGTGAATAATTGTAGCCAACCATGAATAACCATAGAAAGGTAAAAATAAAAATGCAACAAAATCAAAAAGATATCAATAGCAATGAACGTATAAAAGTATTATTCGTCTGCATGGGCAATATATGCCGATCACCGACTGCGCATGGTGTTTTTCGCCATCTGGTGCAAGAGGCAGGTCTTGACCACTTAATCGAAATTGATTCGGCTGGAACTCATGCTTATCACATCGGCAATCCACCCGATGTTCGTTCGGCTGCAACAGCCAGAAAACGAGGTATTGATTTATCTGATTTACGCGCCCGCAAAGTCGATTTGGGAGATTTATATCAGTACGATTATGTGTTGGCGATGGATAAAGAGAATCAGCGTATTTTACTGGATATGGCACCAAGTGATGTTAGCCATAAAATCAGACTGTTTTTAGCGTTTGCACCACAATGGGGTAAGCAAGAAGTACCAGACCCTTATTACGGTGGTGAGGATGGTTTTGAACACGTTTTTGATTTGGTACAAGCTGCGAGCGAAGGGCTATTGGCAGATATTCGAGTAAGCCTTTAACCTGTTACCAATCTTATATCAACATCAATATTTGATTAAATTTTTAATATAAAAAAGGCGCGAATGAATCGCGCCTTTTTCGTTAGTGCTTTTACCGTCAATTAGTGACTTGAAGCACCTTCAGCACCAATGCCTGTCTGTGCACGCACAAACTGCTCGCCGAATTTAGCACGCTCGCTAACAGCTTGCTCACTCTTATCCATTTTAGAACGAACATAGATGGCAACGAATGCTAGCGTCATTGTGAATAACGCAGGGTTGCTGTATGGGAAAATTGCTTCAGGATTGCCTAAAACAGCCTTCCATACCCCTGGGCCTAACACAATTAGAACCACTGCAGAAATCAGACCAAGTGTGCCACCACAAATCGCACCACGCGTTGTCATGTCACGGAAGTACATAGACATGATCAGCACAGGGAAGGTTGCAGAGGCAGCAACGGTAAAGGCTAAACCAACCAAGAAGGCAACGTTTGATTTTTCAAACGCAATACCCAACGCGATTGCTAATAATGCCAATCCTAATACCGCAAACTTAGAAACACGAATTTCTTGCTGTTCTGAAGCATTAGGATTAATCACGTTAGCATACAAGTCGTGAGAAATCGCAGATGCACCCGCCAAGGTCAAACCAGCAACAACCGCTAAAATGGTTGCAAAGGCAACGGCTGAGATGAAGCCTAGGAATAGGTTACCACCCAACGCATGTGCCAAGTGAATCGCTGGCATGTTACCGCCGCCGATTAACTTACCATCTTTGAAATACTCAGGGTTGCCTAGTACAAACGCAATCGCACCGAAACCGATGATGAACGTTAGAATGTAGAAGTAACCAATAAAGCCAGTTGCGTAGAATACAGATTTACGTGCTTCTTTTGCATCAGGAACAGTGAAGAAACGCATCAGGATATGTGGTAAACCAGCTGTACCGAACATCAATGCCATTCCCAAAGAAATTGCAGAAATGGGGTCTGATACTAAACCACCAACATACATGATTTTGTCGCCTGAAGCATGCTTAGTAATGGCTGTTTCGAATAGTTTTTCGAGGCTGAAGTCCATCAGGTACATGGTTGTGAACGCCATAAAGGTCGCACCAGAAAGCAGTAATACCGCTTTAATGATTTGTACCCAAGTCGTTGCTAACATACCACCGAACATGACATAAGCCATCATTAATACGCCAACGATGATAACGGCATACATGAACTCTAACCCGAATAGGGTTTGAATTAACGCACCAGCACCAACCATTTGCGCGATGAGATAGAATAATACGACTGTTAACGCTGCAACTGCAGAGAAAATACGAATGGGCTTTTGGCTAAAACGGTAAGCAGCAACGTCCGCAAAAGTGTATTTGCCCAAGTTGCGTAGCTGTTCAGACATTAAGAACATAATGACAGGCCAACCAACCAAGAAACCGATTGAGTAGATTAAGCCATCGTAACCTTTGGCGTAAACCATGCCTGTAATACCCAAGAATGACGCAGCCGACATATAGTCACCAGCAATCGCCAAACCGTTTTGAAAGCCAGTGATTCCGCCACCAGCAGCATAAAAGTCTTTAGCAGACTTAGTGCGTGCTGCAGCCCAATAGGTAATACCTAATGTGCCCATAACGAAAATACTAAACATAATAATGGCGTTAGTATTGACGCTATTGCCTTCACCAGCTAGCGCTGTTCCGCCAACAAGCATTAACGCAAACGCGTACAAAATAAATGAAAACTTACTCATCATGATAGGTGATGCTCCGCTTTGATTTTTTCGCTTAATTCATCGAAGTCGCTGTTGGCTTTACGTACGTAAATACCTGTCAAGACAAATGCTGACAGAATAATACCCACACCCATCGGTACGCCAATGGTGATGTTGCTACCAATGACGATCATTTTGAAAATGGCAGGATTAAAAGCAATTAAAGCAATAAAGCCATAATAAATAACCAACATGGCGATGGTTAACTTAATTGCTAAGCTGGTGCGGTGTTTAACCAGTGTTTGAAAGCTTTCACTTTGCTGGATTTTTTCAACGGTGGATTGATCCATCTGTATCTCCTTATGGTAGTAAACTCATTAGTGAATCATTGTTTTATAAAACACTAATATGTCCTTTCTTCATATAGGCAAAAAGCCAAGGTTTCCCTCAGCTTTTTGCGTATGAACATGAGTATAGCTTATTTTTCGGCTAATTGCTGCAAAATTGATGGGTCTTCAAGGGTTGATGTGTCTTGAGTGATCTCTTCGCCTTTAGCAAGTGTGCGTAATAGTCGACGCATAATCTTTCCTGAGCGTGTTTTAGGTAAGTTATCACCAAAACGAATTTCATCTGGTTTAGCAATCGGACCGATTTGCTCACCAACCCAAGCTTTCAACTCTTTAATGATTGCATCGCGATCATTACCTGTGGGGCGTGCACCATTGAGTACGACGAAAGCAACAATGGCTTCGCCTTTCACATCGTGAGGGCGACCCACAACAGCCGCTTCGGCTACTTTTGGATGGGCAACAATTGCTGACTCAACTTCCATCGTACCTAAACGGTGACCTGAAACGTTTAATACGTCATCAATACGACCTAAAATCCAGTAGTAACCATCTGCATCACGGAAGGCGCTGTCGCCAACCACATAATACTTATTATGGAATTTTTCATAATAAGTTTCGACATAATGCGCATCGTCACCCCAAATCGTACGAAGCATTGATGGCCATGGCTTACTGATGACTAAGTAACCACCTTGGTTATCGGCAGTAATTAAGTGTCCTTCCTCATCAACGATTTCGGCAAAGATACCTGGCAAGGCTTGCGTACAAGAACCCGGCTTGAGTGATGTTGCACCTGGGAAGGGCGCAATCATATGCGCACCTGTTTCGGTTTGCCACCAAGTATCGACAATTGGGCAACGCTCTTGACCAATAATGGTGTGATACCACATCCATGCTTCTGGATTGATTGGTTCACCCACAGACCCTAGAAGGCGAAGTTTTGACAAATCGTACTGCTTAGGCACGTCATCGCCAAACTTCATTAAGGCACGAATGGCAGTTGGTGCTGTGTAGAACACAGTTACACCATGGTTCTGACAAACTTCCCAGAAACGTCCATTGTGCGGAACGGTAGGAGCACCCTCAAACATCAAAATGGTTGCGCCACATGCCAAAGGACCGTAAGCAACGTAAGAATGCCCGGTAATCCAACCCACATCTGCTGTACACCAGAATACATCGTTATCTTTTAGGTCAAAAATCCATTCGTTAGACATTTGTGCACCCAACAAGTAACCACCTGATGAGTGAACGATACCTTTCGGTTTGCCAGTTGAGCCAGAGGTATACAGTAAAAACAGCGGATGTTCAGCGTTAACCATCACAGGATCACAATAGTTCGGCATACCAGCTTCGACTTCTTCCCACCAAAAGTCACGACCAGCTTTCATGGCGATATCATGTTTGGTACGCTTGCAGACCAGAACCGTTCTGACGGCATCACACCCTTTTTCCAGTGCCATATCGACCGATTTCTTTAACTCAACAACGCGACCACCACGGAAGCCACCATCGGCAGTAATGACAACTTTCGCGCCAGCATCTTCAATACGATCTTTCAGTGCTTCAGCAGAAAAACCACCGAACACAATTGAATGAATGGCACCGATACGCGCACAAGCTTGCATGGCGATGACTGCTTCTGGAATCATAGGCATATAGATAATGACGCGGTCGCCAGTTTGAACGCCTTTCAGTTTCAAGGCATTCGCAAAACGACAAACAGCGCCATGCAGCTCATGATAAGTGTACTTTTGTACATCACCTGGTTCGCCTTCAAAAATAATCGCTGTTTTGTCACCGCGATCATCTAAATGACGGTCTAGGCAGTTAACTGATACGTTTAATTCACCATCGGTAAACCAACGGTAATGCGGCGCTTTGCTGTCATCTAGCCCAACCGTAAATGGTTTTGCCCATTGTAGCTTTTCTTTTGCTAGACGCGACCAGAAGGCAACATGATCGGCATTGGCTTCTGCATGAAGCGCTGCCAAAGCAGTGACATTAACCGTTGCTTCATTTTGCGCGCGCTGTGAGGGTGCAAATAAACGGTTTTCATGCAATACAGATTCGATATTATTGTTATCGCTCATGCAGTTTTCCTTGTCAGTTTTATTGTGATTGGGTTTGTAAGCTTATTCTACAAACTTATTCGCTTTCTAACCAGTGTAAAATACCTGCTTGCCATAAACCATGTAATAAATCGAGGTTGGCAGTATTTTCTGTTACGTAGATTAGTAGTTCGTCTGCTGGGTGGTCGAATTGGCTACACAAACGATCCAGTAATGCCGCTTCAACGTCATTTTCTACGGTGGTTGTTTCGCCATTAATGTGCAGTAAACGTGGGTTGGTTGTTGTGTCTTGCACCCAACGACTCATTAAGTCGGCTGATAGTCCTTCGCCTTGATGGATGCGGCGTTTGAAACGATCTAAAGGTAAGGTGCGTTCTGGTGGCGGGGTTAATAAGCTGCCTTGATGACCTTGTGGCTCGGTAATAAATTGCCCAAACCAGCGATGTAGTGTGGCTTCATCGTTGAGCATGGCTAATAAAGCTGCTTTTGCTTGCGCTACAGAATGATTAGAAATGTTCGATGGGTGTTCTTGATTATCAAGCCAATTTGGATCTTGATACCACTTGACGGGTAAGGATTCACGTGCAGCGAAGTCAGCAAAATGCTCTAACATTTCGCGTGCCGATAGTGAACGATAACCAACCGACCAGGTCATACAGTCGGGTGAGCGGCTAATTCCCCAATGTCCGACTTTGGCAGGCAAATACAGCATATCGCCAGCTTCTAGGATGTAGGTTTCTTCAACAGGGAAGTTTTCCATCAAGCGTAATGCCATATTGGGAATGTAGTTTTCTGGTGTGCAGTGTTGTGTGGTCAGACGCCATTCACGTTTGCCTCGTCCCTGAATTAAAAAGACATCATAGTTATCGTAATGAGGACCAACACCGCCTTCTTCAGGCGCAAACGACACCATGACATCATCTAGTCGCCAGCGAGGTATCGCATCAAATGCTGTCAAGAGCTCCGCTGCTTCGGGTAGCCAGTGATTAACGCCTTGTACCAGTAACGACCAATGGGTCGCTGGTGTACTGGTAAAGTCATCTTCGGTGAAGGGGCCACGCTTAAGCTCCCAAGGCGTTGCGCCATCTTTTTCGATGACGATACGGCTTTCGACATCTTCTTCCATTGCCAAGCCTGCAAGCTCTTCGGGAGTTAGTACATCGAATAGTTCAGCAGGCAGAGCATTTTTAACCAGTAAAGGCTTTTTTTGCCAGGTATTTTGTAAGAAGTCATTCCAGTCGAAGTTATTTAATATCATTTAGGGTTACTCATTTTTTAACCAAAGGTGATTTGCTTTTGTGTCATTCAGGCTGAGCTGATAGCTGACGGTTTCTTGTGTCGGTAATAGTAGGCTTTGCTGTAGAAAAGCTTTGTGACTAAAGGTGATGTTTAATGCCAAGGTTTGTGGTTGCGCTTGCCAATTGTGCAAGATTTCTTCAACTTGTGTTGTTGCGCGCACGCGCCATCCATTCATGGCAATGAGTTCATCGCCAACTTGCAGCCCAGCTTGGTGCGCTGTGCCATCGATGGTGACTTGTTTGACGATCAGTGCATTCGCTTCTTCGGCGAGCTTACAACCTAGCGATGGTTTTTCTGTTGCGGTTAGTGACAGTCCTAAACTGGCTAATGCTTCTGTCAGTTGTGACACAATATTGGGATTTGGCATGAGGATTTGCTTACGTAACCAAGTGTGCCAATCGACTTGAGGGCAAAGGCTTTGCATATCTTGCACCAAAAAGTGATTATTTAATCCTTTGTAATCAGGTTGCTGCCACTGATTCCACCAAAGTTTGAGCAACTCATCAAGATGTTTGCCGTGTTTCGTTAGTTCAGACGATAGAAGTAGAGCAACCACTGCACCACGAGTGTAGTAGCTGATTTGACTATTGGCACTGTTTTCGTTTTGCTGATAAAACTTAATCCACGCTTCGGTACTTGAATCTGAAAGCGATTGATGTTTGCCACCTTTGGTCACGAGGGTGCGTGTGATGCTATCGCTCCAGCGTGCGAGTAACTTCGTATGATCGATACGACCGCTTCGGAGTAAAAACCAATCATCATACAAACTGGTGAAGCCTTCAAATACCCATAGCATGGGTGTCAAGACTGCATCTTGTAAGTTGGGTTTGAGCAAGACATCGGGTTTGATGCGTTTGACTAACCATGCATGGAAGTATTCGTGACTACATAATCCTAAATAGTCTTCGTAGGCTTTGTTGGGTGCTTGGTTAAGACGTGGTAGGCTCGCTCGACTGGTCATTAATGCGGTGCTGTTGTTGTGTTCGAGTCCGCCATAACCATCGTGGCTAACCATCACCTGAAATAGATAGTTACAGTAGGGCGGATTGCCCCAAAATTGATGTTGTGCGCTACAGATTGCCGTTAAGTCTTCGATAATTTTTGCACTATCGATGTCCGACAATGGCGCTTCATCGACCAACACCATGCGATGTGGGATAACGTCAACTTGCCAGTCGATGACAATACCATTGCCGATTAACAGCGGATGCTCAATGAGGTCATCATAGTTTTTTGCTTGGTAATGAAGCGGGATAGATGAAGCGTGTGGGCACATAGTCGTATAAACTTGCCAATCTTGCGCTAGTGTGGACAATTCCACTGCTAGCGTGTAAGGTTCATTACGCCATTGTTCGACATAAATCGCACTGGCAGCAGGATTAATAAACGCATAGCTCGGGCAAAAGTAATTGGCACGCACCGAAGCATCGTAGGCGTAAAGTTCATAATCGATATGAACTTCACCGACTGGCGCATTCAATTGCCAACGCGATAAGTCTAAGCGAACCAATTCGATTTCATTACCCTGTCCATCGACCGCGCTGAGTTTAGCAATATGTTTTGCAAAGTCGCGCACCAAATAGCTACCAGGAATCCAACGTGGCAGGGCAAGTGTTAGGGATTGTGCTTTATCATTGACTAATGTCAGCTTGGCTTCAATTAAATGCGCAATAGGGTCAATTAATTTTAGGGTCAGTTTGGTTTGCATAATTATTCTGTGAGGTGGGATTAATGTGTTTTACTGATTTCACTTTCTCGTTACACATGAGCCAAAGATTTATCTGCAAAATTTTGGCATATTGTACGCTAAAATAGCATTGATTTCTTGTCGCTAATCATCAGATAAGTTAAGCGTTAATAGCAAATAGCAAGCGCAGCTTAACTGATACTCTGTCCTTTATAAAACCTTCAAAGTAAGCTGAGAGTCATTATCGTCATAACTTAACGCTTCTAGTCGTGTTAAAATATTTATTTACGCACCTAGCGTGCATCACCATTCATCTTTTGGAGAATTGCAGATGAGTCACGGCCCGAATATTCGTTACATTGTTAAAGCTGGCGGTGTCTTGTCAGGTTCGGCACGCGTTGCAGGGGATAAATCTATGTCTCATCGTAGTATTATGCTGGGCGCATTGGCAAATGGCACAACATATGTAACGGGTTTTTTAGAGGGAGAAGATAGTCTTAATACGCTGAAAGCCTTTCGTGCGATGGGTGTAGAAATTACCGATCCAGATAACGGAAAAGTTACCATTAACGGTGTTGGCTTGCGTGGATTAACAGCACCGACTGCGCCATTAGATATGGGGAACTCGGGTACTGCGATGCGTTTGATGTGTGGTATTTTGGCTGGACAGTCTTTTGACAGTACGTTAATTGGCGACGCTTCATTGAGCAAGCGCCCCATGAAACGCGTAACGAATCCACTGGCATTGATGGGCGCGAAAGTCGATAGTCAAGGCGAAAAAGGATTGCCACCTTTAGTGATTCATGGTGGTGCAGGACTCAAAGGTATCGAATACGATTTGCCGATGGCATCGGCTCAAGTTAAATCATGTGTATTATTGGCTGGGCTTTATGCTGATGGTGTTACAACTGTAACTGAGCCAGCACCAACGCGCGATCATACCGAACGCATGTTACGGGGGTTTGGTTACGAGGTTAAAACAGTTGGCAATAGCATGAGTCTGGTTGGTGGTGGCAAGCTAACTGCAACCGATATTGATGTACCAGCCGATATTTCATCCGCGGCGTTTTTTATGGTTGCAGCGACGATTGCGCCCAATTCAGACATTACCTTATTGCACGTCGGTATCAATCCGACACGCACGGGCGTTATTGATATTTTGCGCTTGATGGGTGCAGATATTAGCCTCAGTAATGAAAAAGAAGTCGGTGGGGAGCCTGTTGCAGATATTCGTATTCGTAGCGCACAACTCAAAGGGATTGATATTCCTGAAGATTTGGTTCCTTTAGCAATTGATGAATTCCCTGTTTTATTTGTTGCTGCTGCTTGTGCACAGGGGCGTACGGTATTAACGGGTGCTGAAGAGTTGCGTGTGAAGGAGTCTGATCGTATTGCGGTGATGGCGAATGCATTACAGGCGATGGGGATTGCAGCGGTACCAACCGAAGATGGCTGTATCATTGATGGTGGACAACTCACTGCACCAAGCTCACCGATTAACAGTCACGGAGATCATCGTATTGCGATGGCGAGTGCTGTTGCCGCGTTGCGCGTGGACTCTGGTGAAGTGCTAATTGATGATTGTGCTAATGTCAACACTTCGTTTCCTGGTTTTGTGGCTTTGTCGGCAGGGCTAGGTTTGGCGATTCGTCAGGAAATACCTGAATGAGTTTAGTTGTTCCAATTATTACGGTTGATGGACCCAGTGGCGTAGGCAAAGGAACTTTGTGCGCGCGTCTGTCAGCTCACTATGGTTTTCACTTTTTAGATAGTGGTGCTTTGTATCGTGTGTTAGGGTTGGCAGCGAATCAACAACAATTGGCGCTTGATAGTAAAGCGCTTATTCAGTTAGCGCGCCATTTGCCTGTTCACTTTGTTAATGGTCAAATTCTGCTAGAAACCCAAAATGTTACTGAAACGATTCGAACAGAAACAGTGGCTGCATTAGCGTCTCAGGTTGCTGCTATTCCTGCGGTACGCGCAGCTTTATTAGCGTTTCAGCAGGATTATGCGCAAGCGCCAGGCTTGGTTGCCGATGGTCGCGATATGGGTACGGTGGTGTTTGCTGATGCGCCCGCTAAGCTGTTTTTAGAGGCAAGTGCGCATGTTCGTGCAGAACGTCGTGTAAAACAGTTGAAAAACCAAGGGTTAGATGCTAACA
>DZAT01000062.1 GCA_022736205.1 Thiomicrospira cyclica | reverse complement strand
TTTAAGCGTCGCATGGTGCAAAAGGGCGAAAGTCAGTACGAAGTGCAATCAGATAGCCATGTCTTTGATTGGGTGCAAGAAGGCGATTGTCGCTTTTTAATCGATTTAACAGGCTATTTAGATACGGGCTTGTTTTTAGATCACCGTCCGATTCGTCAGTGGTTAGCCAGTCAGGCGCAAGATAAGCATTGTCTCAATCTGTTCTGCTATACAGGTAGTGCCAGTGTGCATTTGGCAAAAGCAGGTGCTGCGAGTGTAACCAGTATCGATTTATCGAATACCTATTTGGGTTGGGCGCAAGAAAACGCGGCCGAAAATGGCTTGCCGCTGGCTGGTCAAAAGCTCTATTGGGAACGTGATGATGCGTTAGATTGGTTGCAAGCGATGGCAGACTTGCCACCCCATGCGCGTCCGCAGTACGATCTGATTTTCTGTGATCCGCCCAGCTTCTCTAACTCGAAGCGTATGGAAGGCACACTTGATGTACAGCGCGACCATGTGCGCATGATTGCTGATATGGGTATGTTGTTAGCGCCACAAGGTAAACTCATCTTCTCGACCAATTTGCGCGCGTTCAAGCTCGATACCGAAGCAATGGCTGAGATGGGTTGGACGGTTACGGATATGAAAAAAGAGAGCATTGGCTTCGATTTTGCACGCAATCCTAAAATTCATCAGGTTTGGTGTTTACAGTTGTCACGTTAGGTTTTGCTATTGTTGCGAGTGAACCGTCTTTTGCTCGCGTTCTCGTAAAAAACCGCCATACATTCAGGCGGTTTTTATGGCATTTTTAGCCTCGCCAGAAAGCGCGGGTAAACAGTACCAACAGCGTAAACAGTTCTAAGCGTCCAAGCAGCATGGCAAAGGTACCAATCCATGTTGCTGTGTCTGTTAATACGGCAAAGCCACCCGTAACACTTCCTGCTAAACCCACCCCCATGTTATTCAGCGTCGCGGCAGTTGTTGCAAAAGCGCTGGTAAAGTCTAGCCCAGTTGCCATAAACAATAGGGTAATAAAAATTGTTGTGAAAATATAGAGCACGAAAAAAGCCCACACAGCACTAATAATGGTATCGGTTACTGTCTGTGAGCCTAGTTTAATGGCGACAACCGCATTTGGATGAACCAAACCATAAAGCTCGCGCATGCCTTGTTTCCAAAGCAATAAAATGCGAACCACTTTCATACCGCCTGCCGTTGACCCTGCAGATCCGCCAATAAAACTCAGCACAATAAGCAGCACAGGCACAAATAAAGGCCACGTTGATAAGTCGGTTGTGGTTAGACCTGTTGTAGTCATGATGCTAATCATATTGAAAAAGCCAGCAATAAAGGCTTCTTCAATGGTCGGGTACACATCGTGTTGCCATAGCGTCATGCTGATGATGCAGGTTGATACAGCGACAATCAGTAAGTAAAAGCGAACTTCTGGACTACGCCAATAGTGATTCAGTCCTAAGCTGCGCCATGCCGTAAAGTGTAGCGTAAAGTTAATGCCACTAATCAGAATGAAGAGTCCACCGACAATGAGCAGGTAGGGCGTGTTGTAATACGCCATACTGGCATCGTGTGGCGCAAAGCCGCCCAGCGACATGACGGAAAAAGCGTAACCAACGGCATCAAAAAACGTCATACCACCGAGCCAGAATGCGCTAATACAAGCGACGGTTAGCCAGACGTAAACGAGCCATAGACCACGCGCCGTTTCGGCAATGCGTGGTGCAATCTTCTCGTTTTTAGAAGGACCTGACATTTCGGTTTTATACAGTTGCATGCCGCCAACGCCGAGCATGGGCAAGATGGCAACCGCCAGTACGACAATCCCCAATCCGCCCAGCCAGTTCAGTTGCTGACGATAGTACAAAATGCCATGTGGTAAGGCGTCAAGTCCTGTGATGACACTACCACCAGCTGATGTTAGTCCACTGGTGGCTTCAAATACAGCATCCGCAAAAGACAGTTGTAGTTCGGGTGTGAGCTGAAAAGGGGTGCTGGCAACCAAGCCTAAAACAACCCAGAACATAGCAGAAATAAAGAAACCGTCGCGTAAGCGCATTTCGCTACGATTTTTACGTGCAGGATACCAGAGCATAAAACCAACTGCTAAGTTGAGTAGCAAGGGATAGAAGAAATCGAGCCAGTGGTGTTCTTGGTAAATTAAGTCAACCAAAATAGGGGGTATTAGCGTGACGCTAAAGACAATCAGTAGAAATCCTAAAATGCGTTGAATGACGCGCATATCCATAGTGTGTTCTTCCTATCGTGCTTTCTTGGGTGCAATGAGCCTTTCGACTGCTAAGACTTGCTCTCTGTCGCTAACGAAAAGCACGATGTGATCGCCTGCTTCAATAATACTGTCGTGATGTGCCATGAGTAGATCACCATTTTCGCGTACCAGTGCGCCGACAATCGTCGCTTCAGGCCATTCAATCGCTTCGATTTTTCGACCGATAATTTGTGAGGTGTTTTCACTGCCATGTGCGATGACCTCGATCGCTTCGGCAGCACCACGACGCAATGTGTGTACCACCGCTGTGTTGCCTTGACGAACCCGCGCTAATAGGCTAGAAATAGTGATTTGGTCAGCAGAAATGGCAATATCAATTTTGTCATCTTGAATGAGGTTAACGTAATCGTTGTTGTTAACCAGTGTCATGACTTTGCGCGCGCCAAGTTGTTTGGCGAACATACTCGATAAGATATTGGCTTCATCGTGATTGGTAACGCCGATAAACAAGTCGATTTCATCAATGTTTTCTTCGATTAGTAAGTCGCGATCCATGGTGTCGCCATGCAGTACAATCGAATGACTGAGTTCTTCTGCGATACTGCGACAGCGTGATAGATTGTGCTCTAATATTTTGATTTGGAAATCATTTTCTAATGCCTTGGCAAGGCGAACACCAATATTTCCACCACCCGCAATAAAGATTTTTTTGTAAGGTGCATCCAGACGATTGAGCTTGCGCATGATGCTGATAATGGCATCGGTTTGTGCTAAAAAGAACACCTCGTCACCGTCGATAAAGGTGGTATCACCGTCTGGGGCAATGGCTTTATTGTTACGGTAAATCGCCACAATACGGATTTCTTGGTTCTGTGATAACTTGGCGGTGATGTCGCGAATGCTTTGCCCAATCATCGGACCATCGGTGCGCACTTTAAGGGCAACCAAACGCAATTTGCCATCAGCAAAGTCGAGTACCTGCAACGCACCTGGGTAGCGAATGAGTTGCTCGATGTAGCGCATGACCAATAACTCAGGGCTAATGACGGTGTTAATTGCCATGGCATCGGTCGAAAAGTCGGGGTCGAATAGTTCGGGGTGGGTGATGTATTCGCTGCGACGAATACGGGCAATTTTGTCGGGTACTTTGAACAGAATTTTGGCGATTTGGCAGGCGAGTAGATTGACCTCATCGCTGGGTGTAACTGCAAGCAGCATATCGGCATCTTCTGCGCCCGCTTCTTCTAATACTGAAGGGTAGGCAGCATGTCCCTTAACCGTGCGTACATCAATATGATCTTGTAGCTTTTGCAGGCGTTCATTATCGGTATCAACAATGGTGATGTTGTTGTTTTCTTTAGCCAAAAATTGCGCTAAAGCCGAGCCAACTTGTCCTGCACCTAAGATGATAATATTCATACCGTTGTTCCCGTATGGAGGTCAATGTTTAAGCTTTTCAGTTTGCGATATAAGTGCGTACGCTCAAGCCCTGCCATGCGAGCGGTATCGGTGACCGAACCTTGCGTGTTGGTCAGCAATTGTACCAGATAGGTACGTTCGAACGCCTCGCGTGCTTCTTTTAACGGCAAGTGTAAATTAAGTGGACAGGGGCTGCTCGGATCGGTGTGGTGGTGTGGCGGAGCAAGTGCTTGTTGTGTTTCAGTTTCGCCAATGGTTTCATCGCCACCCAGTAGCAGTAAGCGGTGTACGAGATTTTTAAGTTCGCGAACATTACCTGGCCAGTTGTATTGGCGCAACACGTTTTGTGCGGCAATACCAAAACGACGGTATTTGAGCGCATGTTGACGCACAAAGTGATCAATATAGTGTTCGAGCATTTCGGGAATGTCTTCACGACGGTCGCGCAAGGGCGGCATGGTTAACTTTAATACCGATAGACGATAATACAAATCGTCGCGGAAGCGGTGTTGTGCCACAAGGGGGGCAATCGGTGCTAGGGTAAGGGCAACAATGCGTGCACTCAGGGTCAATTTTTGTCCGTCGAGTCGCTTGGGAGAGCCTGTGCGTAGCCATTGATCGAGCCATTCTTGGCTATTCGGACTCAGTGTATCGACGTCTTCGATGACAATGGTGCCGCCATTTGCCTGTGCCAGTTTACCATCACTGTCTGCACCAACCCATTCTGCAAAAGTAATCGGGTCGTTGAGTTGCGCAGCAGTGACAATCGCAAACGGTTTGCCACGCTCTGGACTGGCTCTATGTAATGCGTAGGCGGCTAGTTTCTTGCCACTACCCGCTTCGCCTTCAATTAAAATGGGTGCATCGACAGGCGCTAATTTTTTAATGTGTTCGCGTAACGATTTAATGGCGGGAGAGCGTCCTAAAGGACCTTCTTGGCTGGGGGTGTCGGTGTGTGTGAGGGTGCGTGCAAGGTCGCGTTCGGCAAGGGCATGATCGACTGTGGCAAGTAACCGTGCTAGTGATAAAGGCTTTTCTAAAAAGTCAGCAGCGCCCAGTTTGGTGGCTTCGACAGCGGTTTCAATCGTTGCATGACCAGACATCATTACCATGGTTGGTGCTTGAGGTAAAATAAGAAACTCTTTGAGCAGACTAATGCCATCAATGTCGGGTAACCAGACATCAAGCAGTAATAAGTCGTAACGACCACGTTGTGCTAAATCACGTCCTTGATTGCCTGTGTTGGCGGTATCGACTTGATAGCCTTCATCTTCCAAAATATCCTGAATGAGGGTTGTAATGTCTGGCTCGTCGTCGATAACGAGGATATGCGCTTTGCTCACAGGTCAACCTTGCGTTTTTAATGGAAACAGAATACTGATTTTAGCACCTTGTGGCTCGTTATTGCCAATGCTAATGCTGGCGTTATGTTCATCTAGAATCCGTTTAACAATTGCCATGCCCAATCCAGTGCCTTTGGGTTTATTGGTGGCGTAAGGTTCGAATATCCACAGACGCAGATCTTCTGGGATGCCAACACCATTATCACTAAAGAAAAGTTGTAAATTTTGACCGTCGCAGCGGGTACAAATGCGTAATTTGGGTTCTGATTGTTGATCAGTTGCTTCGAGGGCGTTTTTAATTAAGTTATGGAACATTTGTCGCAAACGTCCCGCATCGGCAACAATGTGTGGGCATTGTGGGTCTAAGTCTGTTTGAATGCTCAGGCGTTGTTTGTCGGTAATGGGGTACATGATGATCAAATCGTGTATCAGGCTATTGATGTCGGTTTGTTGCATAACCACCTTAGGACTTTTGGCAAAATCAGCAAAGTCTTGTACCAGACGTTTCATCGAATCAACTTGTTGAATAATGGTGTGCGTGGCGCGATCAAGAATACGTGCATCTTCTTCATTGAGGTGTCCCAACAGACGATGACGCATGCGATCTGCTGCCAGTTGAATGGGGGTGAGTGGGTTTTTTATTTCATGTGCCAATCGGCGGGCGATGTCTTGCCATGCAGCATAACGTTGCGATTGAACAATCGCTGTGATGTCATCGAACACCACCAGCAAGCCGCCCGCTGTATGCAATAAATCGGGTAGACGGTTAATGCGTAGCATCAATATTCGTCGGCTGTCGGCATCGTCGGTCGAAATTTGATTCTCGTAAGGCTTGTCACTATTGGGCACGAGCACTTCTGTTGCTTGTTCCATGGCTCGCATAAAGGGTGCGAGTGGACTATGCTTTTCTACCAATTGTTGAAAGTCCTGCCCAATATAGCCATCAAGTGGTGTGCCCAATAAACGAGAAGCAGCATTGTTTGCTGTGCGTAGACGACCTTTGTGATCGCAGGTGAGTACGCCTGCGGTAATTTGGTCGAGTAGAATTTGCAGATAGCGCTTTTGTCCTTCGGCGGTTAATTGGCTGCGTCGCAACTCGTCACGCGATTTTTGAATCTGTGCTGCCATGTCGTTAAAGGTGTGCATGAGATCACCAATTTCATCGCGTCTGTCGGTTTCTAAGTGCTGATCGTAATCGCCATTAGCAATACTTTGTGCCCCTTTGGTCAGTTCGCTCACAGGACGTGTAAAGCTGCGTGCCGCTTGAATGCCAGCTAATACCGCGCCCAATAATGTTAGTAGCACAACCAAAGCAAGGTTGATGGTGACCGATGTTTTAAGGGGTTCGCGCAAAAAAGCCAGCGTTTGATACTGATTATTCGCCTTGGTGACCCGATCTGTTTGTTGGCGCAACTCATCGGGTAAATGAAATTGTGCTTGCAGTAGCGATAAAATTCGGTTGTTGTTGTCACGAATGGGCAAAACGATGCGGATAAAACTGGTAACGGTGTTATCGGTTAAGGGTTCGGCATCTAATGCTGCGTAAGGGGTGCCTTGACGTACTTGTTGTAAGATGTTCTCGGGTAAGGGTTGCGGTAACAGTGTGTTGCTATTGAGGGTGTCGATACTGGCAGTCGCCATTACTTGTCCTGCACTAGAGAATAAGGTGATGTCGGCATTACGATCGCCTAAGCTTTCTGTGACGCTGGTTAAGGCGAGGGTTGGGCTGCTCAATAATGTTTCTTGGTTATTCTGAATGAGCATGTCCAGTCGATTTAAACTGTCGCGTGTTTTCAAATCGAGTAGGCTGCGACTGAGTGTGAGCGCGTCTTGTAAGACTTGTTCGGTTTGGGTATCGAACCAATTTTCGACACTTTGATGAATCACATGACGGGCAAAGAAAAAGGCAACTAACATCGGAATACCAATCAAGAGTGCTAACGCGCTCACCAATCGTAACTGAAGGCGTGCTCCTGGTACTTGCTGACGAATATCGCGCCACAGTTGCCATATATTAACACCGAGCCAAATGAGTAAAATGCCTGCACCCAACAGATTAATCAGCAGTAACGTTCCATATGTACTGGTAAAGTCCTGCGCAGTTTGCAAACTTTGGCTGAGTAGAATCAGCGAAAAGGTGAGTAAAACAGCAATACCCAGTACAAAACGGTAGGGTTTTAAGCGTTCGCTGAGTCGGGTCATGGTTAATGCTCCGTTCGTCTTTGTGTCATGATTAAATCGCCTCAGGGTTGGCGCTGAGTTTTTGTCGGCAAGCCTGCTGAACCGTTTGGATTGTTGTCATGAACAATTGCTCACGTTCGCTATTGTTCATGGTGTAGGCGGGGGTGAGGTAAACCCAATTGCCAAACGGACGTAGCCAAAGCCCGCTTGCCAGTGCGAGAGGTTGCACGGCTGCAGCTAAGGCTGGTGATGCCATTTCAATCACGCCAACATGTCCTAAAACACGCGTATCTGTTACGCCTTCAATTATCGCAAGCCCCTTAAAGGCACTGTTCATATCTGTTTGCCATTGATCTACTTTGGGTTGCCAGTCGATATCGTGCAAGAGCCGAATACTGGCATTGGCACAAGCGCAAGCCAAGGCATTTGCCATATAAGTTGGACCATGCATGAAACGATGAGGCGGATGGTTGCTGATGGCATCTGAAATGGCTGTGCTGGTACAGGTCGCGGCCAGCGTCAGCATGCCACCTGTTAAGGCTTTACCTAAGCATAAAATATCGGGTTCAATCTGTGCATGTTGATGGGCAAATAGCTTACCTGTCTTGCCAAAGCCTGTCGCAATTTCATCGCAAATAAGTAGCACCTGATAGCGGTCGCACAGCTGCCGTAGTTGCGTTAAATAGTCGGGACGATAAAAGTTCATTGCCCCAGCACCTTGCCAAATGGGTTCGATGATAATCGCAGCAATTTGCTGATGATATTGTTCAAATAAGCGTTTTACACTGGCAAGATCGCTATTGTTGTTATCCTCTCGATTAAAGCCAGTTAAGGGTGCAACGGCAAAAAAGGTCTGTGCGCTGGCATCACGGAATTGTTGGTGTAGGCTGTCGGGATCACTGACGCCCATTGCGCCCCATGTATCGCCATGATAGCCTTGCTTGAGGGCGACAAAGCGTTTTTTGTCTGGCTTAGCCAACGCTTGCCAATATTGACGCGCCATTTTAAGCGCAACTTCGACCGCAACCGAACCAGAGTCGCTAAAGAATACCGACGGCGTGGCGGGAGAAAGCTGAGCAAGGGTATCGGCTAACTGCTCGGCAGCTGGGTGGGTAAGGCCACCAAACATGACGTGTGAGAGCTGTTTGCTTTGTTGGGCAATCGCCTCGACCAAGGCGGGATGATTGTAACCAAAAATGGCGGTCCACCAGCTGGCAATGCCATCGAGTAGCTTTTCACCCGATGCTAAGTGTAAGTAATGCCCCTGTGTTGCAATAACCGATAGCGGAAGTGGTTTGGCCGGTAGACTGTTGTAGGGATGCCAAGCTTTAGATGGCATTGTCATTGATAATCTCGAGCGGTTTGCTTTTGGGTTGCGCGGTACGTTGTACCACGTAAGTGATTATTGAGACTATCAATATACTAGCTGCATAAAAAGCAAATGAAAAGAGGGCGATTTCAAGCGGATTTTTGAGGGTGATTTCTAGAAAGAAGACGTGTCCTTCGCCCAAATAAACCGACCCCAATAATGCACCAGCAATAATGGCTGTTGAGTCGATAATCCATGCATGAATGACCTTTTGTGCCACACGGGCAATCAGACGAGCCTGAAAAAACGCATTAACAGCGAAAATAGTCAACAGAATCGGCACGAACCACTGCGAAAATAAGAAGATGTGTTCATAAATGAACATCCACATATCGGGTAAAGGTACATCTTGCGTGGTCGGCAGTTTATCAATAAAGTTAAACAAACCGACCGTTAGAAAGCTTAACCAAAACACCAGAAAGGTATCGAAAAAGTTAGCAATCGCGTAGCTAATGAAGGTATCTTTTTCGCTGGTTTTCATGATGCCAATCTTAATTGCAAGTTAAGTTTGAAAAACAGTTTGTTACTTTCATTGTAGATTAAACCAAATCTATGTCGTGTACTTGATGGCGTATCAAAAAAAGCATGGGTATAAAAATAGTCTTTCAATAGTTTTGCTTGGTTTGTATGGTAAAAGACTAAACTACCATCGTGTTTTATAAGCACTACACCAGTCGCTGATAAATTACCATCCCATTCTGATGTTGGAAAAATACCAAGCATGGTATTTTGTACGAAGTCTTTTAAACGAATGGTTCTTTCATCAGCTTTTTGTGTGTCATTGAGTGTTTTTGGATAGCTAGATAAATATTTCTGACCATCGACACTGAAAAAGTTAAGCAGTGCGTCAGCAATCATGACAGGCATGTCAGAATCTACCTTTCGTAGGTTTGATTCGTAAATACTGTTTTCACAGCCATAAAACTGCAGTTGTCCACCATGTTGTTGTATCGCTTGAATTCTGTCTCTGATTTTGGCTTTTGTTTCAATAGCGTTGATGCTATCAATTTGATCCGAACTCAACATTTGAGCATTGGTAATTTCATAAATAAAATTGGTTGCCTGAGACGCATTCAGCAATGTGGGTGCTGCGCCTAGAAAAGATTTGATACCAATTCCTTGGTCGTCAAAAACTTGCTTGTTTTCTTCAAAACTTAAGGTAATGTCTGCTTTATCTTTTGATGTGCCTTTTGTTTTACTTAAGTTTAGTTGTGCGATAGCATCATCAATCTTTTGATTTGAAAAAGTGTTTTTTTCTTGTTTGATTTCGCTGACGAGTTGGTTGAGTTCTGGCTCCGAAAATAAATCAGAGAGTGGCACTGTTTTTGTTGTGTTAGTGTTGATAATTTCGACACTAATATCAGTTAAATTGAGCGTGGTTGAGCCATTGTGCATACGAATCACTCGGATTTGTTGCTGTGTCGGATTACCTTGTTCATCGCCATAGTTTACAAGACGTTGATTGATGAGTTTAATGAGCGCGTAGACTTCACTTAATTCACCTTTGTTTTGTTTTGGCATGCTAGTTTCCGAACTATGTTGATTAATATAGACTAAAACTTGTTTTGCAATGGCTGAAACGACAGGAACACAAACGCTATTTCCTAATTGTTTCATGGCTTGTGTTTTAGAAACGGGGAATTGGAATGAGGGTTCAAGCCCCATCATTTCGCTTGCTTCTTTTAAGCCGATGCGTTTCACTTCGCCATTTACACGATAAAACTCCCAATTTCTTCGGTCATCAATCGTTGAGCCTTTGCCACCAACACGCAAGGTAAATCCGATATTTTTGTCGCATGGCGCGCCAAAAATATCAGACATCG
>DZAT01000017.1 GCA_022736205.1 Thiomicrospira cyclica | reverse complement strand
TGGGGTGGTCAAATTTCAACGCTGACACCTGGTCAAATTTGGATGCTGATTGACAGTGTACTCGCAGAATGACCACCTGAGTGAATACGGCAATAAGTTTTTAGTTCCGATGTTCGAGCAGGTGTTTAAGGATCAAAAGCGGTGAGATGGGGCTGACAACTAAGCAGAAGTTTTTTCGCGCAAGAAAGTGTTACTAGCATACTACTGCCAAGGATCAAGTAATGCGATTTGCGCATGAATAAAATCTTTTGTGTTGCGGGTGACGAGTGTCATATTATGGTGGCGAGCCGTGCGTAGCTGGGTGCTATTAGGAAAACAACTCGGCATGAGTGCCTGCACGCGTAAAGACAACCACCGAAAACTTGCTGTTTTCTACCAGCTTGTAAATCAGTAAAAAGTCACCACCAATGTGGCACTCACGATAACCTTGCCAATTGCCCGTTAGACTATGATCTAACCATTCAGCAGGTAAAAGCGCATCGTTAGCCGCCAACAATATCATTACGGCTTTAAGCTTATTCATGTCATAACGGCCAGAATGCGACAAACGCTCCCAGTCCTTCAAAAAGGCCTTTGTATAATCCGTAGCACGAGGAAGCTGAGTGCATTTATTAGTGGCTGTTTTTTTCGATGTCATTGATCAGATCATCTACCGTTGCAAAACGCACCATACGAGAAGCAGCAATCTCATCTGCTTCTTTCATTGCTGCCAAGGTATCGCTATTGGGCGCACGTAAATCAAAGGGTATTTGTTTGTCCGCTACCACACGCGTTAAAAAGACACGTACCGCATCGGAAAGACTTAATCCCATAGCCTGTAGTGTTTCTGACGCTTGTTGTTTAATTGTTTCGTCAATACGAACATGAACCATTGTCGAACTCATGATGGCCTCCACTAATAATGAGATACATTGTATATCTTAACGTAAGCATACGACAAGCAAGGTGTTTTATAAATAAATTGTGCTCCTGAAACGAGAGGCAGCTTTTGGTGTTTAGGTGTGTTTGCCTGTTATTGCCAAGGATCAAGTAATGCGACTTGCGCATGAATAAAATCTTTTGTGTTGCGGGTGACGAGTGTCATATTATGGTGGCGAGCCGTGGCGCAAATGAACGAATCCTCAACGGCATGGGTTTTCCTTGTGATTCTAATGCTACCGTCATTAATGCCCAGTGTTCTCCTGCTTCGGCACCAAAAGGGAGCTTTCTATTACCAAATTGTTCGTTTAACGCGAACAGCCATTCCGTCAATTCATTCCGACGTTTGGAGGGTGCTAATTTGGCAACGCCACGGTGTAATTCCGCCCAAGAAATACTAGAAATATACAATTGATGTTCGTGTTGTGCGCTAATCCATGCGATGACAGTTGCCGAAGGATCTACCCTTAACCAACTCAGACAAGACACAGGTATCGAGCAGGTAATTCATAATACCAACTCTCGTACAGGGTCGAGCGAACGGTCGATCTTTAAGGCTTCACCTTTAGGTGCATTCATCAGAAGGTTCATTAGGCTGTTTTTCTTACCGCTCAATTGTTCGTAATCTTTGACAGACAGAATAACGGCTACATTCTGTCCTCGACGCGTTACCAATTGCGCGCCTTGTGTCATAGCACAATCAATCACCGCGCCGAAATGACTTTTCGCTTCTTGAATTTGCCATGTTTGCATGATCCACCTCGATGATTAAAACTAAATAGTCAGGCTAATTATTTTAGTCCTGTCGTTTAAGATAAGCAACCACCATCCTACGCGGAATAACGCGATTAAAACAACCCCGTAATCACCCCATCATCATCAATATCAATTTTTTCGGCAGTCGGTACGATGGGCAGCCCTGGCATGGTCATCATATTGCCAGCAATGGCGACAATAAAGCCTGCACCGTTTTGCAATTTCACTTCGCTGATTTCAACAATATGCCCCGACGGTGCACCTTTTAGCGTTGGGTCGGTACTAAACGACATTTGTGTTTTTGCCATACAAATCGGCATACTGCCATATTCTGCCTGCAAGCGTTCAATCTCTTTTTTAACCTTAACCGAAGCCACAATTTCCTTCGCACCATACAGCTTCATGGCAATGGCTTCCATCTTTTCCCATAATGGCAACTGCTCATCATATAAATAGTCAAAGTCTGCATCGCGATTATCAACGATATCCATAATGGCACGCGCAAGCTCTTCTGCCCCTGCACCACCTTCTGCCCAATGGCGAGAAACCACGCACTTAACGCCCAAGGCTTCACACTTTTTCACCAGTAAAGCAACTTCAGCATCACTATCGAAGGTAAAATGGTTAATCGACACCACGGCAGGCAGCGCGAAATGCCCTGTGATATTGCTTAAATGACGTTCTAAGTTGGCAAAGCCTTTTTCCAAGGCGACTAAGTTTTCTTGATTGAGGTGATTTTTATCAACACCGCCATGAAACTTCAATGCACGCACTGTCGCCACCAACACCACAGCAGAGGGTTTTAGCCCTGACGAACGACATTTGATATTCAAAAACTTCTCAGCACCCAAATCAGCACCAAAACCCGCTTCAGTCACCGCATAATCTGCCAGTTTTAGCGCCGTTTTCGTGGCAATGACCGAGTTACAACCATGGGCGATATTGGCAAAAGGACCACCATGAACAATGGCAATATTGTTTTCAAGCGTTTGCACTAGGTTGGGTTTAAAGGCATCTTTTAATAATGCCGCCATCGCACCATGCGCCTTTAAGTCGGAAGCATAAACGGGAGTTACACCGTCCGTTTTATAACCAATAATAATACGGCCTAAGCGCTCTTTTAAGTCGGCACGATTGGTTGCAAGACATAAAATAGACATTACTTCCGAGGCAACAACAATATCAAAGCCATCTTCGCGCAAATGACCATTCGCTACCCCACCCTGACCAATGGTAATCTGACGCAAGGCACGATCATTCATATCCACCACGCGCTTCCACTTAATACGACGCGAATCAATACCTAAGACATTACCGTGTGTAATGTGATTGTCGATCATGGCAGACAGTAAATTGTGCGCGACACCAATGGCATGAAAATCACCCGTGAAATGCAGGTTAATGTCTTCCATCGGCACAACCTGTGCATAACCACCGCCAGCAGCACCCCCTTTCATGCCAAAACAAGGACCTAGCGAAGGCTCGCGCAAGCAAATAATGGTTTTTTTGCCGCTTGCTTTACCGACACGATTCATCGCATCGCCCAAGCCAACGGTCGTGGTGGTTTTACCCTCACCTGCTGGTGTTGGGCTAATCGCAGTAACCAGAATCAACTTACCTTCTTCTTTACGGTGCGACAAGCTGTTCACATAATCGAGCGATAATTTAGCCTTGTAATGACCGTAAGGATCTAACTGCTCGGCAGGAATAGCAAAGGTTTCTTCTGCCAAACCAATAATCGGTTTCATTTTGGCTGCTTGGGCGATTTTAATGTCAGACATGGTGCTACTATTTCCTCAGTTATTCTGGTTATTATAGGATCTCAATCCAGTGTTTAACAGGGACACTCGTTCCCTTCTGTAAATGCATCAAACAACCAATATTGGCTGTCACAATCATATTGGTTTTTTCAGCTAATAAATTAGCCAATTTTTGCGTTCTTAACTGCTTCGATAAACTTGGCTGAAATATCGAATAAGTTCCTGCCGACCCACAACACAAATGCGCATCCTTAACAGGATTCACCCGATAACCCAACTTACGCAACGCTTCTTCCACCACGCCTTGTAACTTTTGACCATGTTGTAATGTGCATGGCGAATGAAAGGTAATGGTTTCATTGTCAAAATGGGTAAAACGCGACAAGTCCTGTGTCAGTAAAAACTCGGAAATATCTTTCGTTGCCTCGCTAATGCGTTGTGCCTTAGCAGCATAGCCAGCATCGTTACGCAACAAATGAGCATAATCCTTAATCATCACCCCACAACCACTGGCATTGCTGATAATGGCTTTTGCGCCCTGCTCTAAATAAGGCAACCATGCATCAATATTGGCTTTAATCTGTGCTATTGCATCATCATGTGCCGACAAATGCTGATTGATCGCACCACAACACTGACTTTGTGGCGTTTCGATCACATGTAATCCTAACCGATTAAGCACTTTAATACTCGCCTGATTGATATTGGGTGCCAACGCAGGCTGCACGCAGCCAGCCAACAATAACACACTCGACTGCAACACATCAGCACGATCGGCAAGGCGTTGTTTTAACGCTAATTCATCGACACTGTAAACAATCGAATTTGAGTGACGCAAAAATGGCATCAGTCGAATTAAACCATTAAAAAACCATGGCGTGGTTAAACTCTTACGAACGACAAAGCGTGCTATTTTCTGCCAAATCGGTCGCGGCGTTTTTGCTTCCATCGCCTGACGACCAATATCGAGTAACTGTCCATACTGAACGCCCGATGGACAAGTTGTCTCGCAAGAACGACAGGTTAAACACTTGTCCAAATGCGACAAGGATCCGTGTGAAACGTCGTTACCTTCTAATAGACTTTTAATTAAGTAAATACGTCCGCGTGGCGAATCTAATTCGTTGCCCAATAGCCCATATGTCGGACAGGTCGACAGACAAAAACCACAATGCACACAAGAACGTAAAATCTTATCGGCAGTCTGACCATCGGGTGTTGCCAACCAAGCTGGCGTGAGTTGCGTCTGCATCGGTTACACCCTACATCTGCTTAAAAACATGAAAAGGATCAAATACATCGCGTAATCCTTTCTTTAAATGCGCTACCCGAGGCGTATCGTTATTGCGTGGTGCAAAATAAGATTGCCATAAGGTTGTATAAGGATGATTCGGTTTTTCTTTGCTTGCCACCCAACGACGCATGCCACACGAACCCACCGCAATCGTATTTTCAATGGCAGGGGTGGTGCTTTCAACATCCAAACGCCATAGTTTAACGTCAGATGGAAGCTGGGGACGAAACGGATTCAATGCTACCCAGATATGACTTGAAATCTCCGTTACCCCAACGCGATTGGTTTGAATCGGATGCTCGCCCGCAACACGATAGTAAAATTTTCCCTGATAATAAGCAGCAGCCGACAAGGGTAACGAAGTGCCTGCCATTTTATTCATCAATAAAATGGCTTCATTTTCGGGCATTTCCATGCAATAGGTTCGCTCTTCGACCAAAGGAATCACCCGCAAACTCATTTCGGTTACCAATGCCATCGACCCTTTCGAACCAACTAACATGCGTGATACATCGTAACCAGCCACGTTTTTAATCATGCGACCACCAAAACGCATATAACGTCCCTGACCGTCGATAAGCTTAGTACCTAGCACAAAATCCCGTAAAATACCGCGAAACGGTCGCGAAGGACCTGTTAACGCACAAGCGTAGGTTCCACCAATCGTCGAGTCGCCATAATCAGGCGGTTCAAATCCTAACATCTGATTGTGTTGCGCAAGCACCGCTTTTAATTCGCTTAACTTTGTGCCTGCTTTGACAGTAACCACCAGTTCTGATGGCTCATAGCTCACAATCCCCTCATAGCCACTGACGCTGAGTTGTTCCGCTTGTTGATCGAGTAAAACTTTGCTGTAATGACCGCTAATCTGAACCGTTTTATGATCAGTTGTTGCTTGCTTAATCTGCTCGCACCACTGACTAATATTGGGGTCGCCCGCTTTATTGCGCCACATTAAAAACGCTCCAAATGCGGATGTGGTAATTGGTTATTGTGCACATGCATATGACTGACTTCAGCACAACGATGTAAGGTCGGTACTGCCTTACCAGGATTTAACAACCCTGTATCATCAAAAATAGCCTTAATGCCATGAAAAATTTCGAGTTCTGGCGTATCGTACTGATGACACATGGCATTCAGTTTTTCAACACCGACACCGTGCTCACCCGTTATCGTACCACCCACATCCACGCAAAGTTTCAGAATCTCGCCACCAAAGGCTTCAGTCGTGGCTAACTCACCTGGTTTATTGGCATCGTACATAATTAACGGGTGCAAATTACCATCGCCCGCATGAAAGACATTAGCAACCTTTAAGCCATACTTTGTTGATAGTTTTGCGATTTCTTCTAATATAAAGGCGAGCTGACTGCGTGGAATCGTACCGTCCATACAATAATAATCGGGCGAAAAACGACCGACTGCTGGAAAAGCATTTTTACGCCCTTTCCATAGTGCAATGCGTTGCGCCTCGTTTTGCGATAGCTGAATTTGATATGCCCCTGCTTGAGTCAAAATATCAGCAACCCGTTTAGCGTCGACCTGCACTTGATCATGACTACCATCGACTTCACATAATAGTAATGCTTCAGCCTCTGTCGGATAACCTACTTTGGCAAATGCTTCTGCTGCCATAATTGAAAACTTATCCATCATTTCTAACCCAGCAGGAATGATGCCTTGCTCTAATACGCGTGTTACGGCATCGGCACAATCACCCACCGAATGAAAGGCAGCCATCACCACTTGTGCAGCTTCGGGCTTTGGCAATAATTTCAATTTAATTTCGACGATCACACCTAATAGCCCTTCCGAACCATTCATTAATGCTAATAAGTCGATACCATCATCTTTTTCGTCAAAAACCGATTCCGTACCATCCATATCAATAATTTTAATCGAAGTCACATTATGAACCGTCAATCCATACTTAAGGCAATGTACACCACCCGAATTTTCAGCGACGTTACCACCAATCGAACAGGCAATTTGCGACGAAGGATCGGGCGCATAGTAAAGCCCATGATGCGCAACCGCTTCACTCACCACAATATTACGCACACCAGGTTGTACGATCGCAGTGCGTTGTAGTGGGTCTATTTTGATGATTTTATTAAGTTTTGATAACCCTAAGACAATACCATTTTTTAATGGCAAAGTTCCGCCTGCCAATCCTGTACCCGAACCACGCGTAATCACAGGAACCTGATACTGCTTACAAATGCGCAAAGCCTGTTTAACTTGCTCGACATTTTCGGGCAAAACCACGGCTAACGGATGCTCACGGTAAGCAGACAAAGCATCACATTCGAAAGGACGACAAGCTTCCTCACCAACTAATAGGCTATCCTGATGAAATACATTGCGTAAAGCTTGAATAACTTCCATGCTTAGTCCTTGTGTTACCCTTGTTTATCATACTATTTCGACATTATAATTGACCTAGATCAATTTTATGCCCAAAAAATTTTAATTTAAGGACAAGCTCATGAACTCGTTTAACCCGCCTATCCGTACCCTAATGGGTCCTGGCCCTTCCGATATTCACCCTCGTGTGCTTTCTGCCATGGCGCGCCCTACCATCGGGCACCTAGATCCTGCTTTCGTTGGCATGATGGATGAAATTAAAGTCATGCTCAAATATGCCTTCCAAACCGAAAACGAACTGACCATGCCAGTCTCAGCACCCGGTTCTGCGGGTATGGAAACCTGCTTTGTTAACTTGGTTGAACCAGGCGATAAAGTCATTGTGTGCATCAATGGTGTCTTTGGCGGACGCATGAAAGAAAATATTGAACGCTTTGGTGGTATTGCTGTCGTGGTCGAAGACGAATGGGGCACAGCCGTCACCCCTGCTAAAGTCGAAGCCGCTTGTGCTGCTAATCCAGATGCTAAAATTGTGGCTTTTGTGCATGCCGAAACATCAACAGGCGCTTTGTCCGATGCTAAAACCATTTGTGAAATCGCACGCAAACACAACTGCTTAACCATTGTTGATGCCGTGACATCCTTAGCAGGTGTCGAATTACGTGTTGATGCGTGGGGTATTGATGCCATTTACTCTGGTACACAAAAATGCTTGTCTTGCGTACCAGGTTTATCGCCCATTAGCTTTAACGAACGCGCTTTAGAAAAAGTGCGTAATCGCAAAACCAAAGTGCCTAGCTGGTTTATGGACTTAAACCTTGTTATGGCTTATTGGGGAACGGGGCAAAAACGTGCTTACCACCATACCGCACCAGTTAATACGCTTTATGCACTGCACGAATCTTTAGTCATGCTGATGGAAGAAGGCTTAAAAGCTTCTTGGGCACGTCACGCAGCGAATCATCAACACCTCAAAACAGGCATTGAAGCATTGGGCATGAAATTTGTCGTACCCGAAGCCGATCGTCTACCTCAACTCAACAGCATTTGGATTCCTGAAGGTGCTGATGATGCCGTTGTTCGAGGTCGTTTACTCAACGAATATAACCTCGAAATTGGTGCTGGTTTAGGCGCGTTAGCAGGTAAGGTATGGCGTATCGGTCTCATGGGGCAGAGTTCTAAACCCGAAAAAGTACTTTTCTGCTTAGCAGCCTTGAATGCCGTATTAAAAAACTAAGGCAATATCATCAAAAACTCACTAGCCGCCTTTCGGGGCGGTTCTGGTGGAACAGCAGCGGGATAACCCAAATAAACCATCGCTACCACGCGCATCTTTTGCGCATCCAATCCCAATGCTTCTAGCACAGCTTTATCCCGAATCATCGGGTGGGTACTCCATTGCGCCCCTAATCCTTGATCTGTCGCAGCCAACAGTAAATTCTGCACCGCACAACAAGTTGCAGCATAGTCTTCCTCCGCCACAATCGGATCATCATCAATCCGACAAGCGACCATTAATACCGCAGGAATCGCCATAAAACGTGCCACAGCGCGATTTTTTTCGGTGACAAAGTCCATCGTCTCAACAGAAGATTTCTTCAATGCTCGCGCATGACCATAAGATTCTGCCATGGCAGTTTTCGTCTGTTCACCCACCCATAAAAACTGCCACGGCTGCGTTAAACCATGATTAGGTGCCATTACTGCAGCGGTTAATAACGGCAAAATATCCGCCAACAGAACCTTTTTTTCAGTAAATCTAAAAATACTACGACGCATCATAACAACTTGATTAAAAAGCATAATAATTAAATCCTAACCAATAATAACCTTATCAATAGCCTGTGGATAATTTGGGGATAATCAGGCACAATGATTCTCTATAAAAAGTTATCCCATTTTATCCACAAAACACCACACAAACCAGTACATAACTTACCCTGTTTAAAAAAAATCGCAACACAATGAAAAGCATCATTAAAAAAGAGTTTTACACATACACACAGGACTAACAACTGTAATAACAAAGAAATAAGAATATATATATATCAATTAACACGGAATCATTATGACCCCGATTTTACTCGAATGCTTAATCTTCTTTGCACTAGGTTATGCATTAAAAAAATTCGCTCCCTTAGGGTTTGAAGCTGAAACAACACGAAAATCAATCATTTCACTTATCTATGTTTTACTGTTACCTGCTTTGGTCATCAAATCTTTGTGGCTATCACCACCAGAACTCATCCAATGGAAAATCAGCGCGTCTGTTATCATCACCGTTATCATCACAGCAAGTATTGTTTGGTTAATCTATCGAAGATTAACGACCAACACAGCGATCCTTGGTGCGCTTATCTTGGCAGGAAGCTTAACCAATGCAACTTACCAAGGATTACCCATTTTGACGGATCAACTGGGTGAACTGGGTACGGCTATTGCCATTCAATACGATTTTTTTGCCCAAACGCCTCTGTTATTAACCTTGGGGATATTATTGGCAAGAAAACTCGGACGAAGCACAGAAATACCAGAACACTGGATTAAAACCTTAATAAAAGTACCTGCTTTATGGGCAGCATTAATTGGATTAACGCTTAACCAGCTATTAATCGCACCGATAGAACCTGTCTTAACATGGTTAACGCATTTAAGCAGCCCTGTTATCCCATTGATGTTAATCAGTATTGGTTTAGGATTAAGGTTAGAAAGTTTAAGAGTCAAAGACTTGCCATTGCTAACACCAATCATCTTAATTAAATTAATGATCGCACCTTTAATCATTATCATCGTTGCAAGACAATTCAATTTATCAGAAGATATTATCGTTGGATTGGCTTTAGAAGCAGGAATGTCGAGTATTATCATTGCTATTGTCGTTTGTGACCGTTATCATCTCGATACGAATAAATTTATTGAAGTTGTTACCCTTACCTTATTACTAAGTTTAGGAAGTCTGCCCCTGTGGAAATGGTTATTGGTTTGAAAAATAAAATAATTTTTCTATTTTTCTGTATATTGATTCAGTTAGCAGGCTGCAGTAACACAACAAAGCCAGTAGAAAAAAACATGTCACACGGAATAGGCGAACACAATTTTTCTACAGCAGAAACACGTAATATGGTGTTAAAAGAAGCGACAACACAAATTGGTAAGCCTTATAAATTAAGTGGTAATTCGCCCAGAGAAGGCTTCGATTGTTCAGGACTTGTTTTTTATACTTACCTCAAAGTAGGCAAACTCTTACCACGCAGAGCAGAAGAACAATACCAGTCGGCACGTAAAATAACCGATGTTAAACCTGGTGATCTGGTATTTTTTACAACGGATTCGCGCAAAAAACGCATTGATCACGTTGGTATTTATCTTGGTCAACAACAATTTATTCATGCACCTGGTAAAGGACGTAGCGTAAAAACCGCATTGTTAACAGAAAATTACTGGAAAAAACGTTTTATCGGTGCAGGAAATTACTTGGAATAGTTATGAATCAAAAAATCATCATTACTGTCATCTTCATTTGGTTAAGTAGTGCTCATCAAGCAACTGCTCATGATGAATATGAAACTTTTAATCGTAATGTAGAAAGTTTAAACAGCACCCTTGATAAAGCTGTTGTTAAACCCGTAACAGAAGGTTATGTTTCAGTAACCCCCGACCCTGTTCGCAATGCTGTTAGCAATTTTGTGAATAACTTAGCAGAACCCATCACAATTATTAACGATTTATTGCAAGGGAAAGTAACACAAAGCATACAAGATAGTGCACGATTTATCTTCAACAGCACTTTTGGTTTGTTTGGTCTTATCGATATTGCCACACCAATGGGGCTACAAGCCCATGACGAAGACTTTGGTCAAACGTTCGCTGTGTGGGGGTGGACTGACAGCGATTATTTAAATTTACCGCTTCTAGGACCTTCTAGCGTGAGAGATGCCACTGGAAAACCACTCAGTTTGATAATGACAAACTATGGCATCCCTTTCACTTTGGCAAAAGTTTTAAGTGTGCGTGAAAAGATTCTGCCCATTGATCCCATGTTAGATGCTTCCCCTGATCGTTATGTTTTTATCCGAGATGCTTACCAACAGCAACGCAGTTATCTCATTCGCGATGGTCAATCAGTATCGAATGATACGTTTAAAAGTTTTGATTTTTCAGAATAAAAATACAATGATGGCGATAAGTGTCATATCTTTTTTGTTTTGACTTTGACAAACACTGGCTTTAATCTCATTTTATCCATAATCCACTAAAAGAATCGTTTTTACTATGTCTATTACCATCGTCTCTTTCAATATTAATAGCTTACGTGCACGTTTACATCAACTGCAAGCTGTTATTGATCGTCATCAACCTGACTTAATTTTATTGCAAGAAACGAAAGTACAAGATAATGACTTTCCATTGGCTGATATTCAAGCTTTGGGTTATGACGTGGTTTTTCATGGTCAGAAAACGCATTATGGTGTTGCAACTCTGTCTAAGTTACCCTTGATATTCAGTCAAAAAGGCTACCCTTGGGACGATGAAAATGCGCAACGTCGTTTTATTCATACCCGTTATCAATTAGCCAATGGTCAACAGCTCGATGTTATGAACGGTTATTTTCCGCAAGGAGAAGAGCGCGATCATCCACTTAAGTTTCCGTATAAACAACGATTTTACGATGAGTTAAACCGTTATATTGCTACCATTCCTAACGATCATTTAGCGATTATGGGCGGTGATTTTAATATTTCACATACTGATACTGATATTGGTATTGGTGATGTAAACGCAAAGCGTTGGTTACGCACGGGCAAATGTTCGTTTTTACCCGAAGAACGTGAATGGATGGAAGCACTGCTAACTTGGGGATGGACAGATACCTATCGTCAACAAAATCCTAACCCTAACATCGAAGAGAGACGTTATTCGTGGTTCGATTACCGTTCACGCGGTTTTGAGGATGATCCTAAGCGTGGACTACGTATTGATCTGTTGTTGGCTTCAGCACCACTGCAAGCAGCTTTAGTCGCAACGGGAATTGATTATACTACCCGATCCATGGAAAAACCTTCCGATCATGCGCCTGTTTGGGCATCTTTTAATATTGAGTAAGCAAATGTCGCACGCACAATTACCCTTGTTTTCTTGTCAACTTATTAGCCAAACGGCTTTGGTTGACAACATTGTTGAGTTGTCTTTAACCCGTCCAGAAGGTTTTGATTGGGATATGGGAGATTACTTATGGTTAGGCTCAGATAACACTGATTTCAAGCCTTTTTCCATTGCTAATCTACCAACAGATTCGATAATTAAGCTACAGATCGCCATTGTTCCTGCAATGGCAGCATGGTTAAGCCATTGTTTAGCACAAAATCCATTGCAAATCAAAGGATCTGTAAATCAATATCATTGGGCTGACAATCAGCAACCGATGTTGATGTTAGCAGGCGGTACAGGTATTACGCCTTTACTTGCTCTGTTAAAGGGACATCAAGCAGCATTAGCACAACAATCCGTAACCTTATATTGGGGTGTACGTCGTCGTGAGCTTCTGTTTGCACAAGCAACCTTAGATACCTTATCTAACGATTATCCTAACTTTAAATGGCAAGCTGTTGTATCAGAATACGATGAAAGTTGGACTGGTTTAACAGGATTATTACCCGATGCATTAGCACAGCAACCCATTGATTTAAAAAATCATCATGTATTAATTTGTGGGCCTTGGCCAATGGTAACTGCGTTAAAAAGTTTGGTATTATCATTCGGTGCACCTATAGAGAATCTTCAGTAAAAGGAATCAATCATGGAAGTGATTTACTGGTTAATCCCAACGGTTATTTTTGTCGGTGTTACTGTTGTGATTGCCATTATTTTAGCCGCTAAAAGTGGTCAGTTCGATGATTTGGATGGGGCAGGTAGTCGAATTTTATTGGATGATGACGAAAAGCCATTTGCTATGCCAAGTTATCATCGGTCAACTGAGATAACAGAAGAAGACAAAAAGACGACATAGGGGCATCGCTAAAAACCCCACTTCGTGGCATTTTTAGCGATGCCCACGTTATTTTACCTCTGTTGGAAGGGCTTAAATCAAACCGTTACATGCACTATTGGTGCATCCCTTCCCCCAGACCCCCAACCCGTTAGGTTATTAGAAGTTCCCATAGATAGTTTCGGAAAGTTATCAACAAAAAATGGCTGCGATTGCAGCCATTTTTTAGAAAAACGTCGGATATTAGAGGTTGTTAAACGTTTTACTGTCCATTTTTAATCCTTTTTCACCCGACTCATCTCCCCATATGCTGACTTTGACAGAAGCCACATTGCCTTTCATTAAGTAATGATCGATTAAATCGCGTGCACGTGGCGGAGAGTTTTTATTGACGTAATTGTTTAAATTACGCAATACACAAGGGTTATTAGGATCAGACGTTGCCGCACGCAGTAAGCTTTCGCCTTTCATGCTAAAACCATCTTTACTTTCGAGTAAAATTTCATGATGGTAAGCCCCTGTTAGTGGCTGATCAAAACAAATTTTAACCATCCGTCTAAAATCCAGTGATCCTGTATCACTACTCACCATTTCAACGGATACAATTTTTACTTTAGGCTGTTCACCGCAGCCACTTAGCATCATTAACGACGATATAATACCGACTGTAAACCATAAACGCATAGACTTTTCCTCAATTGAGTTAACGCAAAGCCAAAAGCAAAACGAGTACCAAAACAGGCTAAAACATTAACGATCTTGTTGAATACCCGCCAATTTCCATTCACCCTGTTCGTTACCGATACGAACCAAATGCCAGTATTCACTAAAAGCATGCGGAAAATCGCCTTCTTTCTCAGATAAATAGCCGTTGAAACGCACGGTTAATACCCATTGTCCAGCATCTTGAGTCCATTCAACCACCTGAGCAAACACTTCATCTACTTTGGTCGTGTTATTGTCCATTTGCTGTTCACGTTGAGAACGTAGTTCTGTTAACAGTTCAGGCGTTACGATTGAACCTAGCATGGCATAGTCTTTTTTATCCCATGCGGCTTGCAACTGTATAAACCAATTTTTAGCCTGAGTGGTAAAAGTCTGTTCATTAAACCAGCTAGGTGCATTTGTACTCTGTAACGTGCTCGATTCAGACATAAAACTACCCACACGGCTACCAATTTTGATATCAGAAGTACCAGAGACACTAGGGGTGTCCTGTGTTCGATATTGACTTGTCGGCATTGCTGTCGCAGGCTGGGGTATCGCATGCGGCGCAGTTGTTGCTGTTTTGGCGCGACGACGCAAAAACATAAAGATACCAACACCGACCAGTAACATGAGAACAATATCCATTGGACTGATACCATCAAATGCACCGCCCATAAACGCAGCAGCAAGTAACCCACCAGCCGCTAAGCCCATTAACGGACCCATCATCGAAGACTTGCCTGCAGCGCCTGCTGCAGTCGTTGTCGCACTTGCTGCTGCGGGTGCAGCAGCACTATTACTCGCTGCAGGGCTAGATGGCGTTTTACTGGCAGGCGTAACACTGCGTTGCATCCCGCTATCGCTGCCACTGCCCATGCGTTTAGCGAAAGCTTCTGTACCGATAAAGGTTGTTGCCAATACAGCGGATAGCAGTAGGGTTGTCAGTATTTTTTTCATCATTGGGCATGCCTCTAAATATTAAAAGGATTAGTGATTTTTAACAGTACGTGAAATGGTGTAATCACGACTTTGTTTTACTTTTTCGTAGTTGCCAAAAGATTCATTAAAGGTACGTTTCATGTAGTCGCGCAAGCCATTAATCGTGACAACCACAAATTGTCCACCTGGTTCGAGGTGCTGTTTAATATCGTGCAAGAAAATACTCAGCATTTCTTTACCGACTTTAGCAGGAATATTGGATACGACTGTGGTAAATTTTTTATCGTCAGGAATTTGTGCCAGTCCGTTCGATAACATGGCTTGCGCATTACCTAAGCGGTTCAGTTCAATATTACGACGGGCATAGTCTACCGCAACAAAATCTTTATCGACCATAAGCACACTGCCATTTTTAGCTTCTTTTGCCAAGGTAACGCCAATCGGACCATAACCGCAGCCTAAATCTAATATATGGTCATTTTCTGTAATATCAATATATTTGAGTAATAAATCGGTACCAGAGTCAATTTCTCGTGGTGAAAACAAGCCCCATGTACTGCTAAATTTCATGGGATGTGCGCGTAATTCGGTTTCAAAGACAATGTCTTGTTTTAATGCATCAATGTTCATAGTTGCCTATTCGTGTTATTTTGCATAACATGATGCCCCTTTCTATCGATTTGGTCAATTCCTGTGCAACTTAATCCAGCGCAATTACAAGCGGTTCATCTCACCCAAGGTCAAGTATTGGTATTGGCAGGGGCTGGTTCGGGTAAAACACGGGTGATTACCGAAAAAATTGCCTACTTAATCGAAAAAGAAGGGCACAACCCCAAAGGTATCTATGCCGTTACCTTTACCAACAAAGCAGCTAAAGAAATGCAGCATCGCTTGAGTCAGCGACTAGGCGATGCTGGGCGAGGGGTTCAGGTATCGACTTTTCATACGTTGGGGCTAGATATTTGCCGACGCGAATACAAAGCCTTGGGTATTCGCCATAGTTTTTCGTTGTTCGATGATGCTGATAGTATGCAATTATTACGTGAGTTAAGTCGTGATGATGAAGTGGACTCTGACCGACTTAAAACGGCACGTCACGCCATTTCCTTAGCGAAAAACAGGCTACAGTCGCCACAGTTTTTGCTTGAAACGGCGACGAATGATGATGAAGCCTTTATTGCTAGATTATATGCTGCCTATCAAGAAAGTTTGCAGGCTTATTCAGCACTCGATTTTGATGATTTGATTGCTCGAGTGGTGTGGTTATTTCAACAGAACCCCGATATTCACGAAAAATGGTGGCATAAGGTGCGTTATTTATTAGTCGATGAGTATCAAGACACCAACCCCGTACAATTTGCTCTCATGAAGCTCTTAGCGGGCACACAAGGGCATTTTACCTGTGTCGGCGACGATGACCAGTCGATTTATGCGTGGCGTGGTGCAGCGCCCGAAATTCTCAGTCAGCTACAAAGTGATTATCCTGCGCTAACTTTAGTCAAACTCGAACAAAACTATCGTTCTAGCGCGCGTATTTTGCAAGCAGCTAACCAACTCATCACCAATAACCCGCATTTATTTATCAAAACGCTATGGTGCGACCGTGGGCTAGGGGACAAGGTGCGCATTTTAGCCTGCCCCGATGAAACCACCGAAGCCGAACGGATTGTTAGTGAGTTACTGGTACATAAAATCAAAAACCAAACGCATTGGCGTGATTACGCCATTTTGTACCGTAGCAACCATCAAGCGCGATTGGTTGAGCGTGCCTTGCGCGAGCAAGAAATTCCCTACAGTATTTCGGGGGGGCAGTCATTTTTTGACCGTATCGAAATTAAAGATGTGCTTGCCTATTTGCGTCTGCTCGACAATCCAGATGATGATGCGGCTTTCTTGCGTATTGCTAACACGCCTAAGCGCGATTTAGGACCACAGACGCTGTCTAAATTATCTGACTACGCCAAGGGTAGGGGGGTGAGTTTGCTCGCCGCCTGTAGCGAGTTTGGCTTGACGCAAGTGATGCCAGAACGTGCCATGATCCAACTCATTCGTTTTGCCGAGTTTTTAGACCGTTGGCGACCAGAATTCGGTGGTATGGAGCTACCCAATCAACTGATGCAATTCTTAACTGATTTGCAGTACGAGGTTTGGTTGATGGAATGTGCCGAAAATCCCAAAAAAGCCGCACGTCAGTGGGAAGCCGTTCTTGATTTGCTGAAATGGATTGGCAGATTAGTAGAAAAGCACGATGGTGCATGGGATTTATCTGAAATTGTCCGCCATTTAACGCTGATGAATACGCTCGAACGCCAAGCGGAAGAAAAAGAAAAAGATGAAGCTTCGTTAATGACCTTGCACGCTGCTAAAGGACTCGAGTTTGGGCATGTTTTTTTGATGGGTATGGAGGAGGGGATATTACCGCATCAAAACAGCATTGATGCAGGGGACATTGAAGAAGAGCGCCGTTTGGCTTATGTCGGCATTACGCGTGCCGAGCGCTCTTTAACAATCAGCTATGCTCGTACCCGCAAACGCTATGGCGAACAAAGCAGCACCACACCCAGCCGATTTTTAGACGAATTACCGCTCGATGATATTTATTGGGAAGGTAAAGACGAGGAAGCTGACACCGAAGTGAAGGCACAGACGGCAGCTAATCACTTAGCTGCCATGCGGGCAATGCTGGGCTAAAATGCACTAAAACCGCGCTGACTTTGTTGGCGAGCAATCTAAAAATACTCAGTTACTGATGTAACCTCCGTTTTTTATCTTGCTCTTCGCCTCGTCATCATCGGTTTTAATTGCATTTTATGGGGTAGGTTCACTCCGCTGCCACCGCCGCTTGTTTATTCCAACGAATCGACGACCACATACCCGCCGAAATAAAGATAATACCAATTAAGCCCGTAATGAGTTCGGGTACTTCAGTATGCATCGAAATAAACATAATGGTTGCTAACGCACCGATGGCATAATGCGCACCATGATCAAGATAACGATATTCGTTTAGCACGCCATGATTCACTAACGAGATGGTAATTGAGCGCACAAATAAAGCCCCGATACCCAAGCCAAGCATGATGATTACCACGTCTTTGGTGATGGCAAAAGCCCCAATGACACCATCAAAACTAAACGACGCATCCAGTACTTCTAAATATAAAAATGACGCTAATCCCGTGCGTGCTGCTGTACCAACCACATCAATGCCTGTTTCCATATTGTCTTCCATCAACTTGTTGATCGATTCCAATAGAACAAAGGTAATCACACCTGCGATGCCAGAAATAAGCGCACCCGCTTGCTGTTCTGTTGGCAAAAAGCTAACGCTTAACAACAACAAACCTAAAGCAAAAATGATTTCGAGTGATTCAAGTTGTCCCATTTTCGACAACCATGCTTCACCTTTACCCAGCCAATGCGCTTCTTTTTCATCATCGAAGATAAACCCTAAGAAAACCATCAGCAAGAAAATGCCACCGAAAGCAGCAACTTGAACATGAGAAGATTCGAGGTGATGAGCGTATGTTTCACTATCATAAAGTGCCATCTGTGCTACATCCCACATACTCAAACCCGCAATGAGGGCAACAATAACCAATGGGAATAGAACGCGCATACCAAAGACAGCGATTAACATACCCCAAGTTAAAAAGCGCTGTTGCCAAATGGGTTCCATTTTTTGCAAGATTTTAGCGTTTACGACTGCATTATCGAACGACAGACTGATTTCTAGTACCATCAAAATGGCTGCTGCTGCTAAGCCTTCTAATCCTGCCCATGCCCATGCTAAGTAAAGTGCAATCAGCATAAAGCCAATTGACCAACGGAATTCTTTTAGTAATTTCACGCACTATTCCTATTTTAAGTTAATCTAAGTCTAATCTAATGGTATAATTGCTCTGCTCTGCTCTGCTCTGCTCTGCTCTGCTCTGCTCTGCTCTGCTCTGCTCTGAGAATTTCTACAATCCATTCTTCAGGCACGTGAAAACCGTAACCTTGTGCTAAATCGACCCCTATTTTCTTCAGTTCAGAAATAATAGATTCATTTTCGGCATATTCTGCAATGGTTTTTAAGCCAAAAACGCCAGCAAGTTGGTGCATATTAGCAACAATGGCACGATTGATGCCATCTTTATGAATATTATGAACGAAAGCGCCATCAATTTTTAAGTAATCAACAGGCATTTGTCGTAAATAAGCGAAGGAAGACAAGCCGCTACCAAAATCATCGAGCGCTAAAGAAGCCCCCAAATCTTTTAATAACTTCATGCAACGTAATGCTTGTACCAAGTTACCCATGGTTGCCGTTTCTGTAATTTCAAAACAAATGCGTTCTGCTAATGCTTTTCGTTTAGATAAGGCATCATGAATAAAACGTAAGAATGTTTCGTCGGTTAAGGTTTGTCCCGATAAATTGATGCTATAGATAAACCCTTCGTCACCTTTTCGGCTAATGATCTGCTCAATGTTTTCTAGCGAGCGCTGAATAATCCATCGATCTATCTTTGTCATAATACCGTAGCGTTCTGCAGCAGGGATGAATTGATTGGGTGCGAGCAACTTTCCTTGCTCGTCTTTCATGCGCACCAATATTTCTGCATGGGTTCGAACACCATTAAGCGGCAACATGTACTGTATGAATAAAACCAGACGATTTTCTTCGATGGCGCGTGGAAGCCGTTCTGCCCAAGAAAGTTCTTCTTGTCTTTGGCGCACTTCTTCGTTGTCAATGTGTGCCGACTCAACACGGTTTCGCCCTTTTTCTTTGGCTAAATAGCATGCAGTGTCGGCTGAAATTAAGCTTTGTTCCACAGAAAGGCTTAGATCATCAATCATTACCAAACCAATACTGACGCCAACTTGAAAACGCTTGTCTTGCCATAAAAAAACAAAATGCTGAATATCGTGAATGATCTGTTCACAAACCTTGGTCGCTTTTTTGATGTCGGTATTAAACAACAGTAATCCGAACTCATCGCCGCCTAAGCGCCCTAAAATCGCACCAGCAGGGGTACTGCGTAAAAAAACAGTGCCAGACAGTTGGCGTAATAATTGATCGCCAGCTAGATGTCCAGCCGTGTCGTTGACGATTTTGAATTGGTCTAAATCAAGATAGCAAAAAGCGTGTGTTAGTTTGTGTTTATGCGCATTGATAATGGTATCTTTGAGTTGATTCTCGAACTCATAACGGTTAAATAATCCTGTTAAATGATCGCGCTTTGCCATGTTTTCAATTTGTAAGCGCATTTCTTCTAAATAGGTGACGTCTTCTAATACCAAAGCAACACCGCTGATATTTCCCGCTTCTTCAACCATCGGCGATAGCGTACAGTCAATCAGAATTGGGGTACCGTGATGGTTAATTGCCTTAATATTGTGCAATTGGACGATTTGATTTTTTTCGATACAAATCAACATACTGTCCATTATCTTTTGTGCTTCTGTTTGTAGCGAAGCAGGATAAAGAGCGGTTAATAATTTACCTTCTAACGGTAAATTAGATGCATTTTCACCCAAGATATCCCTTGCTTTAGGATTCAGATACATAACCGTGCCCAGTGTATCGGTTGTAATCACACCTTCACCTAAAGCCGTCAGTGTTGCGTCGGCACGATTGTGCTCTTTTTCTAGCATGGCATCGGCAATATCTTTTTCGTGCTTATTTTTGAGATAGTGTTTGATGAACAAATAAGATAGGGCAATTAAGACTAAGGTAACGAAAAAGACAACAAACGCACGAATCCAAGACAGTTTGTTTAATGGAATCAGCGCTTTCATACTGATGGTAACAGGTTTGTCGAGCAATGCGATCGTTTGCGAATGGTAAACTTCAGGCAACCAATCCGCTGCTTCTGTGATAAAAAAGGGAATGGTGGTTGTTCTGGCTTGCTTGATAGCACGATAGCTTTGAACACTGATATAAAAAGACATGTCTTCAATATCAAGTCTGTTAATAATATTCTTAATCAAATCGTCTAAAAAAATTTCGGAAGCAACCATTGCCTGTACATGATCCATCTTTGTGTTTTCAGGTAAGGTATTAAAAAATTGTGTGTCGTATATGGGATGAAAAATCGTGATGCCATGTGTGTTTTCAGCGGTCACGTGTGACCATGCCGCCACGGTTTTGTTCTTGACACTGGCTTCATCCATCGCATCTTTAAAGTTAGGATAACTATAAACATCGCGACCAAAATGCTTCAATCCAGAAAGTTTGTTTTGTTTAATGGTTTCGGAAGGAAAATAAATATGCGTGCTGTTTAACGGATCGGTATCTGCATTTCCGAAGACACGAAAATCCAAATAGCCATTGTCTTGTTTTTCTTGCTCATATTGTTCGAGCATGTCGCTGGTGATTTTAGGCAATATAAAAAAATTGACATCGTCCCGTTCATTATTGAGCAGTTGTATGTATAAATTTAATTCACGATCAGCATGATTTTCGATATTATTTAAGGTGAGCGTGTTGGCAACAAGACCACTTTCTAACGCAATAATGGTAGCAAACTCACCCCGAACGCGCTCTGTAAGACTGGTAAAAGTATGTTCGATTTCTGCTTTTGCTGTTTGCTGCATCACATAAAGCAATAGCCACATCGACAGGCTTAGCATAACAGCAGAGCCGATGATAAATAAAGACCAAGGAAAATGATGTGTTTTCATACTAATTGTCTTTGTACACGATAGATTGTCGGATAACGGCATCAGGTATTTTAAAGTCCGTTTTTGATAACAACAGGGGATTATAACGAGAGATAAAAATACGATTGGGAATAATAGGAATTTGCCAAGGTTGGTCGCCTTTAAAGATGGTTCTTGTTAGTTCTGCTGCCCAGTGCCCAAACTCCTCGGGCGATTTAGAAATACTATACATAACAAACGGCAGCATAAAGTCTTGGTTAGCAAAGGTGAACCGCTGGTTATGTTCTTTAATCCATGCGATTGCAGCTTCCTTATCCCAATCTTTAATACCCTGTATGGTTCCAAGTTTAATGACATCGTTATATTGTGCTGCCTTAATACTTTGTTTCCACTCTTCGAAGGTACGAACAAAATAGCTGTTGAGCTGAACATCATTTTTATCCATTATTTTTCTGATTGCCTGCTCATCACGATTTTCGAGTGGGTTATCGGCAGTAATTAATGCCATTTTTGTTACGACACCAATTGTTTTTTTAACCGTATCGAGTGCTTGTTGTATTGGCCAAACTTCGGTCATACCCGTTGCGTTACTCATCGGATAGCCAAAAGGTCGCGGATCCCAGTTAATACCAACATAAATAACAGGTGTTTGACCATTGCGCAGATAAGGGTTAACCACATACTCACTAGCAGCATCGTCGGCAGCAATGACGATATCAGGTTGCGATAACGCAATCAGGTTGGCAATTTCCATTCCTTTGTTTTTCAGCTTATTAGGATTGGTTTCTTTTTTTGCATTAAGATAATGATAAGAAATATTACACACCGTCTTCATTTCTTTAGAAAACTGTGCTTGGATACGGTCGCTCCACTCGTAGCCCTGATGATAAGAGTTAATATAAAAACAATTAGCCGCCTGCGCAGAAGTAATTAGGCAGCCACTTAGTGTCAAAACAGACAACCACAATTTCATATCAAGAATAGTCCAATTGATGACGATGCTTATGTTCGTAAACATCGAATACCGTAATTGCCATCGCTGCAAGCATGGGGCCAAAAACCAACCCCATAATACCAAAATGCAGCAGCCCTGCAAAGGTCGATAACAGGGTTATCCATGTATGATCTAACGCGCTATTACCTGCATCGTGCTGGTGTAATCTGTTAATTTTTTGAATAATCATGGGACGCAAGATATTGTCGATACCAAAGCCAATTAATAGAGAGCTATAGAGCGCCGTGGTGATGGCCAATGCAGGCGCATCGAAAGCAATGAAATAGAGTGCAACAGGCCCCCAAACCAAAAAGCCGCCAACAAGGGGCACAAACGAGGCAACAGCAAAAGCCAAACCTAAAAATAGCCAAGGCATGCCTAGTGCCGCCATTAATAGAGCAAAAACCGTTCCTTGTAACAAAGCAACACCCAACACGCTGAGTGTCAGAACGGTGGATAAACTGGCAAAACGATTGAGTAGAAAATAATCTAAATGGTTTGCAAGCGGGGAGAGGGTAACAATCCGCTTGATAAACTGAGAACCGTCACGATAGAAGAAAAACAAACTAAACAGCGCAATGGCCATAAATCCTGTAAAGCTAACAATGCCACTGAATAAGTTACTTGCCAACCAGATACTGGCAGCTTTGGTTTTATCGAGCAGGGTTGGAAGCTGTTCTTTAATACTGTGTTCGAGTGTTTGTTGTAAGCTATCGGTTAAGGGTAAACTGCTGATGATTTTATGTTCTAATGCCAATAGCGCACCAGGTGGTTGTGTATTGAGCCACTGTTGACTTTGTGTAACCAAGTCTGCGCCCATACGACCACCTTCGGCCAATAGGTAGCTGATGGGTAAAATAACAAGTAAAAATAAAGCAGCAGTCATGATGCCAGCCGCTGCATTCACAGACAGCTTTGCTTGCTGTTGTAATCGTTGATACAAGGAGTAAGAAGCCGTTGCCAACAACAGTGCAAAAAGAAGCGCGGGCACAAATTGACCAAAAAGCCATAATAGTGCGCCTAACGAGAGAAGCAATAACGCTAATAAGAACGGCTCTTCGTAAGGATGTGGGTTTTCCATTGTTGCTGTTTATTTCCCGTTACTGATGTTGCTTCACAACACCTATTTTTAATAAATCCCATTATCTACGTGAATGAACATAATAGCGATTGGCGCTTCTTTATGCGTATAAACCTAAGCATGATGCCTGTTTCACGTGAAACAGCGGTTTTGACAAGGTTAATCAATCAGCGTTTCACCGCACATGATGTCGTCTAGCGTCTCACGCTTACGTACAATATGGTAACAATCATCATCAACCATGACTTCGGCTGCACGCGGACGGCTGTTGTAGTTAGAACTCATCACAAAACCGTACGCGCCTGCCGATAAAACAGCCAAGTAATCGCCTTCTTGAATGGCAAGTTGACGCTGCTTGCCCAAGAAGTCACCTGTTTCACAGACAGGACCAACAATGTCGATGAGCTGTTTGGTGCTATTGCTTGTTGTCACTTCACAAATTTCTTGCCATGCACCATACAAAGAGGGGCGAATTAAATCGTTCATCGCAGCATCGACAATAGCAAAATGCTTGCCTTCATTTTCTTTAAGGTACTCGACTTTAGTGATTAAAACACCATTGTTGCCCACAATGGCACGACCAGGTTCAACGAGAATTTCAATGTCTGTCTGACCAATGGCTTTTATGATCGCGTTAACATAGTGAGCAGGAGAGGGCGCTTGATCCTCGTCTTGATAGTTGATACCTAATCCGCCACCCATATCAATATGGTGTAAATAAATGCCCTCACTCGCCAGCTTTTGTTGAAAAGCCACCACACGTTTGGCCGCTTCTTGTAACGGCGCAAGATCAAGTAGCTGCGACCCAATGTGGCAGTCGATGCCTTGAACCACCAAATGTTCCGAAGCAAAAGCATAGCGATATAATTCAAATGCTTTGTCGAATGAAACACCGAATTTGTTCTCTTTTAGACCTGTCGAAATGTAGGCGTGGGTTTTAGGGTCAACGTCTGGATTAACGCGTATAGAAACAACAGCGGGTATGGCTTGTTCTTGGGCAACGTGTTCCAGACGATAGAGTTCAGCTTCCGATTCGATATTGAAACACTTAATGCCCATTTGTAAGGCAAAGCGCATTTCGCTTACCGTTTTGCCCACCCCCGAGAAAACAACTTTTTGTGCATCGCCACCCGCACGCAGTACCCGAGCCAACTCACCACCCGATACAATATCGAAACCAGCGCCAGCCTGTGCTAAGGTTTGCAACACAGCAAGGTTGCTATTGGTTTTGACAGCATAGCAAACCAAATGCGGTTGTTGTCCAAAGGCGATGTCAAACGCTTGCCAACGGCTACGAATACCATTTCGGCTGTAAACATAGCAGGGCGTACCCACTTCTTTGGCAATGTGTTCAATCGATAGGTTTTCGATGTTTAACTGACCGTCTGTGTTGCGCTGTATGGGGTTTTGGTTCATTATGGTTTCACTCTATCGTTGATGGTGGTGCTTTTTGTGGTTGAATGACTGTGTCGGCTGATTGTGTGGGCGGCGGTAATAGGCTCCCTTTTTTGCCACAAGCGAGCAAAAAAACAGTCAGACCAACAATCAATAATGCGCGTAACATTAAGTACTTTCCGCTAATAAATGAATTGCTGTAGTTTACCCGAAATATTGTTTTTTGTTCGTTTATTTGGCATTAGATTTGCTAAAATCATCATTTGATAATAGACGAATGCCTGTGCGACAAGGTGTGACGTATCACTAATTTTGGGATTGAATGATGATCAACAATGCCGCTCGGGTGCAAGCTGATTTTGACCAGTTTATAATAGGTTTTCAGACACTAACGTTAGCAAGCGTTTCTAAGACGGGTGTGCCAGAAGTGAGTTATGCGCCTTTTGTTCGCTTATCCGATGTTTGGTATGTTTATGTCAGCGAGTTAGCACAGCATACGCGAAACATGATTGATACCAGACAGGCTGCTGTATTACTAATCGAACCCGAACAAGCGGCTAAAAATTATTTTGCGCGTAAACGAGTAACCTTTCAAATGCAAACAGATGAGGTTTCACGTGAAACAAAACGCTGGTTTTCTGTGATGACTGTGTTTGAATCTCAATTTGGAGATATTATTCAAATGATTAAACCGCTAACCGATTTTCATTTAATGGCACTAACGCCTGTTGCGGGCAATTTTGTACGCGGTTTTGCCCAAGCCTATACCTTGACAGGGGATTCGATGTGTACGATTCATCAGCGTCGAGAGCGGGATAGCAAAGAAGCTCCCCTAGTGGATGTGAACGGTGCGTAACGTCAGACGCTATTTTAGGCTTGATGTACTTGTTCCTGCCGTCATTAAATTGGCCGACAAAGACGAGGTGGTGCGTATTGTATTGCCCGAGTTGGCAGGCGGGGTTTGGGCGGATCGTGAAACTGCTCACGACAAAGATACACATCGTCTGATTGAAAAACTCGCGCAAGAAAATGAAACTGCTGGTAAAGTACTGCGCGATTTGCAAAGTCGTTTGGCACTGTTATCAGAAGCCATTATCTGGTTGGTTCAAGGATCGCTTCCACAAGAGCGAATCGAAAACTACCTGCCACGTCGAGCCTTAGCTGCGTTGGCAACACATTTAAAACCAGGTAGTTTTACGGTGGACATGCTAAGGGGGCTAAATGAAAAAATCGAGTTTTACCTTTCTGTTGTCGATGCGGCTGCCAACAAGAATTATCCCGCATTTTTGGACATGATGAAATCGGTTGAGTTTTCTTTCGATGCCTTGTTAGCAGGGTTGGCACAAAAATCATCGGCAGGTGCGGTGTTAGCGCAGGGCGTTTTAGCCTTACATACTAAGTTAGAACGTCATGTGGATTTTTTGCATAAGTTCCGTCAAGAAGCGCAATATATGGTCAATAAAGATTCTTGGCCTATCCGCAAGCTGAACATCAGTGCAGGCGGTGCAGGATTTTTAAGTGCACATCCTTATCCTAAATTTGCACGACTGGTTATTCACTTTCGTCTAGGTCCCAAACAGGAAACCTTCAACATGACTGGCAACATCGTGAGTAGCAGAACCTTGTCCGATGGCGAGCATTATATTGCGGTAGAGTTCACTAACGCCAATGAGTCGGTACAAAACAGAATGATTGTGTTGTTACAAAACGAAGAATTGAATCAAGTGATGGCTTACCTTCACAAGCCTGCTAAGCCAGCAGTTGTGGACGATGATGAGTGGTAAATGTAAAAAAGGAGCTGCAAGCTCCTTTTTTATTGTCAGGGTAGGATAATTATTTTACTTTTGCCATTAGCGCAAAGCTTTTAACAAAAGGTGTCGCTAGGGCAGGGTTTTTAATCATTGTACCAAAATCACCACTAGCAAATTTCATTTTACCAAAGGTTACTGCTGATCCTAATCCCATCATACCGGGTGGATCGTTCATCCATTTTTCCCACTGATCTTTCTTGGCTCGCATATCCCAATCCAGTGGGCTACCGTCGTAAGCGCCCGCAAATGTAATCATGCCATTTTCTACTTTGACGAAAGCATGCGCTTTTGGTTGATCTTGAAAGCCAATAGCAATGGTCGTCGTGAAACCAACTTTTGCCAATTCGCCTGATACTTCGGGTGCAGTATTCCAAGCATCCTTATATTTATTCATCCATTCATCATCAAATAGTTCCATTACATTAAGTCTCCTATTGTCGTTATTCATTTTTTATGTCATATTTCGAATTGTGATTATCGGTTAAGCCGTAACAATGCGAAAGCTGAAAGATTTTATTACACCATAAATAAAGACAATGTACGCATGGCACTTCTACACGAATACGAAAACCGCCTCATTCGACAACTGCCACCTAATGCACAACATGTTGCTGAAATGTTGTTGTCACGTTTATCCCTGACAGATATGCTGCGCATGCGCGATAATGGTGACATGGACTTGCTGTTATTGAATCAGCATAAAGTGGATAAAGATATATGGCCAGAAATTTTACGTGCGGTTATTTTGGCAAAAGTAACCTACTTTGATCCGACTGAGTTTTTGGATCAGGCAAAGGTTTTGTTGTTAGTTAAATTGGCTGTTGAAGCTGCAGGCTTTAGTTTGTCTACGCCACTGCCACAAGTTGTGGCAGCAGTGAAGACAGACTATCCACGACTAACACGTTGGTTAGTTATGATGGCGCAACTGCTTGGCAAGTTACGCACGAGCAACACTAAATAAGCCGCTTGATAAATAGCGATCACCGCGATCGCATACAATACTAACGATGGTTGCGTTGGTAAGCGTGCCTGCCAATGCCAATGCAGCAGCCATTGTTCCGCCCGAAGATACGCCCGAAAAAATACCTTCTTGTTTGGCAAGCAGGCGCATGGTTTCTTCGGCTTCGTACTGCGCCACATCAATAATACGATCGACACGACTCGGATCGAATATCTTAGGTAGGTACTCAGTGGACCAACGACGAATACCAGGAATTTGCGCGCCTTCTTTGGGTTGAACGCCAACAATTTGAATATTGCTATTTTGTTCTTTTAAGAACTTTCCTGTTCCCATAATCGTACCTGTGGTTCCCATCGACGACACAAAATGGGTGATGTTTCCTGATGTTTGTTGCCAAATTTCAGGACCTGTGCTGAGGTAATGTGCCATAGGGTTGTCGGGATTAGAGAATTGATCCAGTAGAAATCCTTCACCACGCTTTGCCATATTTTGCGCCAAGTCGCGTGCGCCTTCCATTCCTGTTTCACGTGAAACAAGAATCAGCTCTGCACCGTAGGCACGCATTGCATCTTTGCGCTCTTGCGTCATATTGTCGGGCATAATCAGTTTAATGCGATATCCACGCATTGCTGCAACCATTGCTAGGGCAATGCCAGTATTGCCACTGGTGGCTTCGATTAAGGTGTCGCCTGTCTTGATGTCGCCTCGTATTTCTGCTTGCAGAATCATGTTAAAGGCAGGGCGGTCTTTAACTGAGCCAGCGGGGTTGTTGCCTTCGAGCTTGGCAAGAATGGTATTGCCTCGCTCATCTTGATACAGACGCTGAATGCGCACAAGCGGCGTGTTGCCAACCGTATTAGCAAGGGTAGGGTAAGTATGGGGCACGTTAAAAACCTCCACGAGTTTATTGTTTCACATAAATCAAATCCCAAACACCATGACCTAAGCGCTGACCACGGCGTTCAAACTTGGTTTCTGGGCGATAGTCGGGCTTAATGGCAAAATTTCCTGTGCCAGCTGGGTTTTGGTAGTGAGGATGTGTATCTAACACTTCCATCATCCATTGGGCGTAAGGCTCCCAGTCGGTTGCAGCATGAAACGCGCCACCCACACTCAGGCGGCTGGCAACCAATGACATAAATTCGGCTTGAACAATGCGGCGCTTGTGATGACGGGTTTTGTGCCAAGGATCTGGAAAAAAGAGCAGTAGGCGGGCAAGGCTATTTTCTGCGATCATATTTTTAAGAACGTCAACCGCATCATGACTCATGATGCGAATATTGGTTAAGTTTTTTTCTTGCACTGCATTCAATAAGCTGCCAACGCCAGGGCGATGAACTTCGATGCCCAAGAAATTAATTTCGGGCATGCGCTCTGCCATGCTGGCAAGACTTTGTCCCATGCCAAAACCGATTTCGAGCCATACAGGGTTATCGTTGCCAAAAAGTTGCGTAAAGTTTAGTTGTTGATCTGGGCAATAGTCGATACCATAAACGGGTAAGAGTTCGTTTAAAGCACGTTCTTGCGCGGGTGTTGTTCTGCCTTCTCGGCGAACAAAGCTTTTAATTTCTCGGCGATGTGTTATGGTTTTTTCGTCGTTTTCTTGTGCAGGGGTTTCGTTTGTTGTCATCTGTTGATTCATCCTTTAGTGAGCGCTTATTGGCTTGGTTCGAGCGTCATGGTCGTCATGACTTGCCTTGGCAGCATCCCGCTACGCCTTATCGTGTATGGGTTTCGGAGGTTATGTTACAGCAAACACAAGTGGTTAGCGTTATTCCTTATTTCGAGCGCTTTATGCTATCGTTTGCGACAGTGCAGGATTTAGCAAATGCTACCGTCGATGAGGTGTTAGCGCATTGGAGCGGTTTGGGCTATTATGCCAGAGGGCGCAATTTGCATAAAGCGGCACAGGTGATTATGCAGCAACATTCAGGTATTTTTCCTAGTAGAGTAGAGGATCTGATCGCTTTGCCAGGTATTGGCTTGTCGACAGCAAACGCTATTCTGTCTTTGGCTTATCAGCAGCCTACCGCAATTTGCGATGGCAATGTGCGTCGTGTTTTAGCGCGTTGGTCAGCACTTGATATGCCGATTGAAGAGACCCAAGCGAAAGAAAGGCTGTGGGCGTTGGCGCAATCGCTACAAAGTTATGCTGCTGCAGGAGATTATACGCAAGCAATCATGGACTTGGGCGCTACCTTGTGTACTCGAACGCGCCCCAATTGTGTTGCTTGCCCTGTCGCTGCTGACTGTCAGGCAAGGTTGTCGGGTCAGGCAGTAACCCAGTGGCCCATTCGTAAGAAGAAACCAGAAAAGCCAGTCCGTGCGTGTGTTATGTTTATATTAATGCGTGACAATGGTGATGTGTGGTTAGCCGCCCCCACGACTCAAACGGGTTTATGGGGTGGTTTATATCAGTTGCCACAAACCTTGCCATCAGGTTTGTTTCAACAATTGGCTTTGTTGGTAGATGAGTTGCCCAGAGTAAAGCATGTTTTTACCCATTTTAGCCTGTGGATAACACCTTGCGTAATAAATGTAACGAATGTTGATCTGAGCGAGTTCATGGCAAATGGCGTATGGTATAATCGGGAACAGAATGAGCTTTCGATTGCACGACCAGCAGTGGTCGATAAGTTGATTCGTTATACTCTGGAAAAACTAAGCTATAAGGAACCTGTGTTGTGAGTCGAAAAGTATATTGTGCAAAGTTAAAAAAAGAAGCCGACGGTCTTGCGTTTGCGCCCTATCCTGGTGAAATGGGTGTGCGAATTATGAACGAAGTTTCTGCTGAGGCGTGGAAGCAATGGCTGGCGCAGCAAACGATTTTGATTAATGAGTATCGTCTGTCATCAATGGATCCTAAGGCTAAGCTTTTTCTGCGTGAGCAGATGGAAGAGTTTTTATTTGGTGATGCTGCGGTCGCAATGCCCGACGCTTATAAGCCAATGGCTTAGGTTACTTCGGAGAAAGTTCTATGAGTACCTTGTTAGATGTTTTCGTGGGTCGTCAGCCGATCTTTAATAAAGATTTGGGCGTTTATGCTTATGAGCTTTTGTTTCGTAGTGGCGATCAGTCTAATCATGCTGTTATTTTGGGCGGCGATTCGGCAACGGCGCAAGTGGTACTCAATGCTTTTATGGAAATTGGCTTAACAAATTTGGTCGGCGAACACAAAGCCTTTCTTAATTTTACCGAAGGCTTTTTATTGCGCGAAAATATTCCCTTGTTTCCGCGTGCGCAACTCGTTATCGAAGTATTGGAAACGGTTAAGCCAACGCCTGCTGTCATTAAGGCTGTGGAGCATTTACGCGGTCTGGGTTACACCATTGCGCTCGACGATTTCTTTTATACTGATGAGTACAAACCCCTCGTTGCTTTAGCAGACATCATCAAAATCGATATTTTGGATGTGGGCGCTAAAAACTTAGCCAATCATATTCGTTCTATTCGTGCAACCAATGAACGTGTGCGTCTGTTGGCCGAAAAAGTCGAAACCCGCGAACAGTTTGAGTATTGCAAGAGCTTGGGTATGGATTATTTCCAAGGTTATTTCTTTGCCAAACCACAAATCATTAAGGGGCATCGTTTGCCCTCTAATAAAATGGCGATTTTGAATCTACTGGCAAGTGTTTACGATCCTGATGTGGATATGGGAGATTTGGCAGCCATTGTGGGGCGTGATGTGGGGTTGTCGCATAAGTTATTGAGTTTTGTGAAAACCTATCCTGGCAATCAAGACATTCAAATTAACTCGATTAAAGATGCGGTATTGCGCTTTGGTTTGCAAAAGTTACAAAGCTGGGTCAGTGTGCTTGTCTTGTCGGGTATGGACGACAAGCCACACGAGCTGTTTAATACGGCACTGATTCGTGCACGTTTTCTGGAGTTGTTAGCCGAGAAAGGCAAGTGTAGCATGCGTGATACTTATTTTATGGTGGGCTTGTTCTCTTGTTTAGATGCCTTAATGGACACGGCAATGATTGAAGCTTTAGCTGCTATGACCATTACCGACGAAGCTAAGGCTGCATTAACCGTATACGAAGGTGTCATGGGACAAGCGTTAAGTTGTGCTTTGGCAATTGAGCGTGGCGATATTGTCAAAACCGTATTTTTAGATATTAATCCGGGTGACATTTCGGCGCTATACATGCAGGCAATGGTTTGGGCAACAGCGACAGGTTCGAATATGGGCTAAGTGGTTGTCGCATATCCTGTGTGACTTTGTCAAGTTCCCACAGGATATAGTGGTTGCAAAATTATTTGGTTATCGGTATAATTTTCGTTTATTTTTCAAGATACCAAAGCAGGAATTTGCCATGAAAGAAGGCATTCACCCAAAATATAACCCAGTTGTTTTCCAAGACATCACAACGGGCGAAATGTTTATCACGCGTTCTACCATGCGCACAAGCCAGAAAATTGAACTGGATGGCAAAGAGTATGGTTTGGTTCGTTTGGAAGTTTCTAGCGCTTCTCATCCTTTTTATACAGGTCAGCAAACGCTGGTCGATACAGAAGGTCGTATCGAGAAGTTCCGCAACCGTTACAAGCGTTAATTGCGGTGGCCTGCTTGACAGCATGGCGCTCACTAAAAAGCCTAGCACTGGTTGCTGGGCTTTTTACATTCGGGCAAGCCTATTCTGCGCCAGCAGAGCCAGAATCGTCCGATTGTGCGCCACAGAAAATTGATATCGAAGAAAAAGTTAACATTGTCTACGATGGTGACACTTTTTTAATTGGCAACCAATATGTTCGTTTAACGGGCGTTCATGTGCCTTCTTCATCGCAACATTTGGAGCCACCAGAACCCTTGGGTAAAGCGATTTCTCAGGCGGTTGGCGAGTTGATTTCTCGTAGTAAGGGTATGCTCAAAATAGAGTACGATCAGTTGAAAAGCGAGAAAGGTAAGATTTTCGTGCACGCATATTTGGCGGATGGGCGGAATTTAGCTAAAGTATTGCTTGAAAATGGTTTTGCGCTCGTCAATACATCCTTGCCCAATACGCGTCATGTTCAGTGTTATCGCGAAGCAGAGGCGAAAGCACGAGAGGCAAAAAAAGGGCTGTGGCAGTTTGCAGACAAAGGTGTTCCGTTAATTGATGCTAAAGATCTAACGGGCGAACGTATCGGTTTTCAGATTGTGCGCGGTAAAGTGGTACTTGCCAAACAAGGTAAAGATTTTTTTATTTTGAATATGGATACCATTGGTTTTCGTATCAGCAAAGAAGCGATGGGGCAGTTTAACGAACGAGACTTACTGGCTTTAGAAGGTAAGGTTGTTGAAATTCGTGATCATTTAGCCTATTACAAAGGCGGGATGTTTTCTATGCTGGAGCATCCTGGGCAAATTAATTTACTTGCCGATAAGTTTTATGCTGAGCAGGTTAAACTTGCCAGTAAATCATCTAAAAATAAACCATAGGGCGCCTCTAAAAACCCAATGGGTAGGAGGTCTGGAGGAAGGGGTTACTGAGAATAGCATGTAACGCATTGATAGAACCCCTTCCTTTAGCTAAAAAACAAACTTGGAAAGTCTAAAAACCAGCGAAGCGAGGTTTTTAGAGGTTCCCCATAAGTCATAACGTTAGGAAAGTACATCATGTCTGTTGAATTGAAAAATGATCGTTTTTTGCGTGCACTGCTGCGCCAACCCGTTGATACCACACCTGTATGGATGATGCGTCAGGCGGGACGTTATTTGCCAGAATATCGCGCAACGCGGGCGAAAGCAGGTAGCTTTATGGCGCTGTGTACCAATCCTGAGTTGGCATGTGAAGTGACCTTGCAGCCACTAGAGCGTTATGATTTAGATGCAGCGATTTTGTTCTCGGATATTTTAACGATTCCTGATGCGATGGGTCTGGGCTTGAGTTTTGCTCAGGGCGAAGGTCCTCAGTTTGCACGTCCGATTACCTGTAAAGCAGATGTCGATAAAATTGGCGTACCTGATCCTGAAGGCGAACTTAAGTATGTGATGGATGCCGTGCGCACCATTCGTCGTGAATTGAATGGTCGTGTGCCATTAATCGGCTTTTCGGGTAGTCCGTGGACATTGGCAACTTACATGATCGAGGGCGGTAGCAGCAAAACCTTCTCTAAAATTAAGGCAATGATGTACAACGAGCCTGCAACCGTGCATTTGTTGTTAGATAAGTTGGCTCAGTCGGTAACAAGTTATCTAAATGCACAAATTGCTGCGGGTGCTCAGGCGGTACAGATTTTCGATACATGGGGTGGTGCTTTGTCGACACCAGCCTTCCGCGAGTTTTCGTTGCGTTACATGCAACAGATCGTATCGGGTCTAACGCGCGAAGCCGATGGCCGTGTTGTGCCAGTGATTCTATTCACCAAGGGCGGTGGTCAGTGGATCGAAGAAATCGCGGCGACGGGTGCGGATTGTGTTGGGCTAGATTGGACGGTTGAGTTGGGTGATATTCGTGCTCGCGTTAAAGATGGTGTGTCTTTGCAGGGCAATATGGATCCTGGGTTGTTGTATGCGCGTCCAGAAGTAATCGATGCCGAAGTAGCACGCATTTTGGCGAGTTTTGGGCAGCATAGCACCACTTCTGGGCATGTGTTTAACCTTGGGCATGGTATTCATCCAGAAATTGATCCTGAGCACGTTAAGGCGTACATTGATGCCGTGCATAAGTATGGCGCGAAATTTCACGCATGACCCTTCTGCAAGCATTACAAAGCCAAGGCGTTGGTAGTCGTAAGGTGTGCTTAGCCATTATCGACGATGGTGAGGCATTCATTGATGGCGAAGTTTGCACTAAGCCAAAGCAGAAAGTTGACCCCGAGCGGGTCACTTTTTTATTCGAAGGTGAGCTTTGCACTTGGCAAGAACGTGTTGTTATCATGATGCATAAACCCTTGGGTTATGAATGTTCTGCGCGTCCACAGTTTCATCCGAGCGTACTAGCGTTGCTGCCTGCGATTTATCGGGCGCGAGGCGTACAGCCGATCGGTCGATTAGATGTCGATACGAGTGGGTTGCTCATTTTGACTGATGATGGTCAGCTGATTCATCGCGTTACCCATCCCAAGCGTCATGTACCCAAGGTGTACGAGGTGACAACGGTTGATCCGATTACACCCGAACAGCTTGCTGGTTTAATGTCAGAAATTGAATTAAACGATGAGCCACGCCCTGTTCATGCGCTAGAGGTCGCTCTGATAGATGTGTATAACGTTAGGCTGGTTATTGATGAAGGGCGTTACCATCAGGTTCGCCGCATGTTAGCGGCTGTGGGTAACCGTGTGGATAAGTTGGCGCGTACACGTGTTGGCAATTTAAGTTTGCCTGACGATTTATTGGCGGGGCAATGGGTTGCGATTGATGAGGGTTCGATCGGATTGTCTTAAGGGGAACACTAAAAACCCGTCATTCCCGCGAAAGCGGGAATCTATCTCGTTGATTTCATGGATCCCCGCCTACGCGAGGATGACGAAAGGTAGGTTATTAGAAGTTCCCTAGAATAATCCCTTCCTTCTTTGTTAAAGAAGGAAGAACCTTAAACAAGTTTACCCACGCTTCATCGAATTGAAGAAGTCTTCGTTGGTTTTGCTGGCTTTGAGCTTGTCGTATAAGAATTCCATCGCTTCAACTTCGCCCATATTGCCTAGGAATTTACGAATAATCCACAGCATATTCAATTCATCTGCCTTGGTTAACAACTCTTCACGGCGTGTGCCAGAGCGTTTGATGTTAATGGCAGGGAAGACACGACGTTCGGCAATAT
>DZAT01000134.1 GCA_022736205.1 Thiomicrospira cyclica | reverse complement strand
AATTGGACGCTGTTTTACCCTATAAAGTGGTCATTTTTGCACGCTGATTAACAGTATGCTGCCATTCATCAATTCGGGGGCATCATCAAGCCAAAGAATGGCAAGTATTTAATGTTTAAGGGAAGCGGTAGCCGTTTTGCCAAGGTAAAACAAGTGGTTATCCCAGCGCGTCCATTTATGCCTGTTAATAGCGCGGGGCAGCTTGCGCCCAAGACAGAAAAGCAGATTATTGATTATTTGAAAAGTGAACTTTTACCCTAAACAGGCAATAAAAAAGCGACCTAAGTCGCTTTTCAGTTGTTGCAAGGTTACTTGTCGTTGTTTTTGCCATACTGATAAGCACCAAACGCTGTTGTGGCAATAACAACAATGGTTTTCAGCATTTCCATAACCACATCGCTCTGACCAAGCACCAAACCAACAACAGCAACTACGGTTATAAAGAAAGCAACAATAGCAATGAGTCGATACTTTTTACCAATCATGAACTCAAATGCTTGTTTGCGATTCAGTTCAATCTCTTTATTTGCCTCGACGCTTGCTATGGCAGCTTGATGATTGTTTTGCATTTCAAGCTGTTTAATTTCAAGCTCTTTGCTACGCAGCTCTATATCGGATTGTAGTAACGCAATCACCTTGTCTTCGCTAACACTTGGCGCATTAGGCATAGTTCAAAAAACCAGTAAAGTCAGACTTTTTCAAGACAGGGCTTTGATACTCAATCTCGAAAGAGCCGAAAGTACGATCACCGATACTGGGTGCAATGAATTTAGCCTTGGCGATATTGTTTTTTTGCTGAACGCTAATTATCAAGTACTCTTGAGCCGAAACGCGCTCAGTTTTAACAGGGACATAAGTATCTTGTAACATATTAGAAACCTCGGTCATTAAATTAATTCCGTGTTGCCATTTTACCACGATTTAATCATTATGCGTTAAATCCTCCTTTACTTCATTAAGCCTTTCATGGCGTTTTTTACCATTGCTAGGTTGGCTGCCGCTTCATCATCACTCACGATTAAGCGCGGGGCAACTTGCACCCAAGACAGAAAAGCAGATTATTGATTATTTGAAAAGTGAACTTTTACCCTAAACAGGCAATAAAAAAGCGACCTAAGTCGCTTTTTGTTTAGTGCCCGATAATCTTAGGCAATATGGTTATCAACAACGCAGTCTGACCGACAATAAGCACCACAATCCACTTAATCATGTCTAACTTAGAAGCTGCGATGTCGCTTCTTACTAGATTAATATCGTTTTTAGTGGCTAATGTCATATCAACCGCGCTTGCTATCGCCTCATTCACTGCCTTAGCTTCTGCTTTGGCTTGCGCTTCTGGTACGCCTGCTTCTCTTAGTGTGTCCACAAACTTCATGGTATCGAATGTAATGCTACTCATGGCAATACCTCCCGATTTTAATGTGGTAAAAACAGCTTCAGTAAAATCGCACCAACACCAGCAGCAATCATACCCATAAACAGGCGCATGTTCTTGAACTCAGCGTCAGTTTTGATGGTTAAGTCTCTGACCGCCATAGACACTGCCTGAATGTCTGATTTTGTCGCTAAACTCATATCGGTTGCGGTATTTATCGCCTCATTCACCGCCTTGGCTTCTGCTTTGGCTTGCGCTTCTGGTACGCCTGCTTCTCTGAGCGTGTCCACAAACTTCATGGTGTCGAATGTAATGCTACTCATGGCAATACCTCCTGATTAATTCCGTGTTGTCATTTTACCACGATTTAATCATTATGCGTTAAATCCTCCTTTACTTCATTAAGCCTTTCATGGCGTTTTTTACCATTGCTAGGTTGGCTGCCGCTTCGTCATCGCTCACCGTTAAGCGCGGGTGGGCTTTCTTTAGCGGCTCTTGCTGGGCTTCTGGTGTGTTGGCTTGTGCCTCATCACCATAAACACCTAGTTTGTCTTTAAGTACCTTTTTAAGGTAGTTATGGTTCGTAAGCTGTTTAAACCCGCCTGTGGCTTGGTGTTGGTTTAGGCTGTTAAGTGTGTCTTCTAAGGCTTCGTCTAACTTAAAGCGGTTTTTGCTTAGGGCTAATACTTCTTTAAGCAATTTCAAGGCTTTATCGTTGCTTAAATCCCGATTTGGGGCGCGAAACAACCCCAAGTAGCGTAACACTAAGCCCGCTAAGGTGGTGTCTAGTTTAGCTACCACGGTTAATAATTCGCGTCCCGCCTCATCTTGCACCAAGGCTTCTAAGGCAATTCGGCTGTGACAGATTGGGCATCGGCATAGTTGCATTTGTTCCCTCCGAAGGTATCTTTTACAACTCTACAACTCTTAATTTAACTCACGATTGTAGGGGTTGTAGCTGTTGTAATCGGTTTGTAACAAAACACACCAGATACTTTTTCGGACCGCCAATAAACACCGTCGTACTTGTCGAGCATATTGCGGGCGGTTTTGTCGTCCTTTGCCTTGCCATGTTAATCAGCGTGCAAAAATGACCAGTTTATAGGGTAAAACAGCGTCCA
>DZAT01000061.1 GCA_022736205.1 Thiomicrospira cyclica | reverse complement strand
TCCCACATTCGAATCAAGATTTCGTAACCTATCTGGGTGGTCTCTTGCTGCAAAGGCACAATCGCCTGAGCAAACAACTCGAAACGCGCAGGCCCTGCTCCCAACGCTTCTTTGATATAACTGGCAACCAAAATATCACGATCAAATTGCTGCGTATGCGCATCGTCGGCACAGTAAACGTGTAAATGATTACGTCCTGCAGACTTAGCAATATAGAAAGCCGTATCCGATGCCTTACCTAAGGCAGTTAAAGTGTACTCATTAGGTTTAAAGCTCACCATGCCAATGGAACCTGACACCGAAATCGCCTGACCCTGCCAAACAAAGCGATAATCGTGCAATAAGGCTAACAATGCCTGAGCAATCGAATACGCCGCGTCTTCCGCTTCGCTCGGCAACAAAATCAAAAAATCATCGCCACCTAAGCGTGCAACCATCGCATGATTAGGAACAACGGACTGTAAGCTTTGCGACAATATTTTAAGCAACGCATCACCCGCTTCATAACCATATTGATCGTTTACCAACTTAAACTGATCTAAGTCGAGCTTAAATAAATGATTGGGAAGCAATCCATCTTGAGACAAGGTCTGCGCTAACGCCTGATCCATCGCAAAGCGATTCCACAACCCCGTCAAATCATCATGCGAACTTTGATAACGCAATGCCTGTGTTGCTTGCTGAATACTGCTCATCATCTGGTTATAACCGTTAAACAACGCACCAATTTCATTTTGAGCGTCCGTTACAACAGGCTCTACCCCCTGAGTGAGTAATTTTTGTTGCTGCATCGACTGTGCTAATTGCGCAAATGGACGCGTAAAACGCACACTGATGCGCCACGCCACCAACAACCCGAATAACAACTCGAGTGGAAACATCCACAGCAGCATCATGAAACGATCTTCTATTTGCGTAGCGTACTGACGCGGATCGATAACAATTGAAGCATGACCAAAAACATGCCCATCGGCTTGAATGGGCATTTTAAGAAATAAATGCTCACCATCAAATAATGGCTTTTCAACCACCAAATCCGTAAGATCGATGCTATCGCCGTACTCATCTTTACGATAATCATAAATGGCATGCGCTTGTGTATCGACAATACGCACCGCATCGACGGGATGATAGCCCGAAATACGAAAGCTCAGCTCGGCAAAATTGTCCGTTGTCGGACTCAGAATGGCATTAAGGAAATCATGATTCATCGATCGGGCTAAGGTTTGCGCTTGCTCTAAGGCAATGATCTGACGCTCTTGCTTGTCAAAGCCATTAATTAAGACGACCGTGCTTAATTGAATAACCGATAGGAGAACAATCATCAGCACCATTAACTGCGTGCGAATACTCAGTTTTTGCCACATGACAAGCGCGTCCTTAGTTGCCTAAAATGGAATTCGACGGATTTTGTATTGGCAAGTTAAAGTCGTTGCCCCATTGCTGCCAAGAAGCATCGTAGTTAGCGACATCGTACCCTAATGCTCTCAATGCCAAATAATTAGACGACGAAATCCTGCCAATCGCACAATATAAAACAACCCGTTTATCCTTGGGCACATCTGCGTACACACGCGCCAAAGCATCTAGCGACAAGAACTGATCACCCTGATTTTCAAGCGCAATGACATTGAAGGCTGCTGGAATATTACGTGCAGCAAGAATATGACCAAATCGTTTTGCGCTCGATGTTTTTCCTTCGTAATCAGATTTTCCTCTGGCATCAATAATAATCTGATTCGGATTTTGTGTCGCCGCCAATGTCGTTAGCTTGGTCGCAATGCGACGCTGATCAATACGCGCGACATAATCGCTGGGCGATCGTAAAGGGATATCTAAGCTTTCAGAATAACCTAGTGCCGTCCAACCCGCATAGCCCATATCGAGCACTTGAACTTGCTTAATACCATAAACTTCAAGTGTCCAAAAAGCACGTGCAGCATCCATCATTTTGCCACTATCATAGACAACAACCTTAGTATCGGCTGTAATACCCAGCTGGCGCAAGGTCGCTTGCGCCTGTGCTGGCTGCACAATCGCACCATCTAGCGACTGGTTCGCATATGTCCATTCGACAGGAAGGCTTAAAGCACCCTCAATATGACCTGTGCTGTAGCTCTGCTCTGTGCGCACATCTAGCAGCACAACATCTTTAAGCTGAGGCAACAAAGCCACGGGCGATACAACAAACTGAGCCTGAGCAGGTAACACAAACAACAGCGACAGACCGAACATCCAGCTGAGCAACAAAGTTACTTTATACAAAACACGCATGATCGCTTACCTCTTTTAGTTGTCAATCATATCATGAAGCTGCAAACAAACTTTAACCAACATCAACGATAACTGATAATATAAAGATATCATGATTTTTAAAATACACGCCACCCTACAATCGCTATTGCAACGCCATGCGGTCAGCACTTACTACCCCGCGTTTACGGGATTGATTGCTTGTGGCTGTGCGGTTAGCGCCATTCCCTTTGTGCCAGTGCTCATGGCAGCAATATTTATTTCACCTGCACAGTGGCGTAGTATTGCGCTATTCACCAGCATGGGCAGCGCTTTGGGTGGCGTTTTTGTCTTGATTATTTTTCACCACCTTGGCTGGGTACAAGTCATGGAATCACACCCAGAATGGTTTGCAAGCGATATATGGCAAATGATGTTGCACTGGCTAACCGATTGGGGTGTATGGGCGCTTGCGGTTATCGCTGCAACGCCGTTACCACAAAGCCCCGCGCTGTTCTTTTTAGCCATGACAGATCAGTCTTGGTGGGGATTATGGGCAGCATTAGCCTGTGGCAAGTTACTTAAGTATGGTAGTGTTGCCTACCTCACTGCACGCTTTCCCGAAAAGCTGATTCAATTCAAAGAAAATCGATTTAATCAGAAAAACGCCATTACCGATAAAGACTTAACACCATGAGTAACGCCCCAATGAATAGCACCATCATTCGCCCCGAAGGCTCGCTACAAATTCTATCGCAACAAGAAGCATCACAACTTTGCGATCAGTCCGACGAAGGACTTAACGACATACTGCGTCAATGCGCGTTAGCGGTTCTGAACACAGGCAATGATGAAGATGATGGCTTAAAACTCATCGAACGCCATCCCGACTTTACGATTCAGGTGATTGCCAAAGGGCGGGGCGTGCAAATACATCTCAACAACCCACCCGATAGCGCCTTTGTCGCCAGTGAGTTAATCACGGGCATTAAAGAGCACCTGTTTGCGGTTGTTCGCGATCTGGTTTATACCAAAAACGACATTCTCGCATCGGGACGGTTTGATTTAAACACCAGTGAAGGCATCACCAATGCCCTATTTCATCAGCTGCGCAACGCCAACATTTTGAAAGCCAACGTCACACCCAACATCGTTGTCTGCTGGGGTGGACATGCGATCAGCCGTTACGAGTACGATTACAGCAAATATCTGGGTTATGAATTGGGTTTGCAAGCGCTAGATGTCTGCACAGGCTGCGGACCAGGAGCCATGAAAGGCCCGATGAAGGGTGCGGCTGTTGGTCATAGCAAACAACGCAACCGATCTGCACGCTATATTGGTTTATCAGAACCCAATATTATCGCTGCCGAAGCACCGAATGCCGTGGTTAATGAACTGGTGATCTTGCCCAATATTGAAAAGCGTTTAGAAGCTTTTTTACGGGTTGGTCATGGTGTCATTATTTTTCCAGGTGGTGCGGGCACCATGGAGGAGCTACTCTATCTGCTGTGCATCCTAATCCATCCCGACAATAGCGATGTTAGCCTACCCGTCATTCTGACTGGTCCTGCAGGCAGCGAAGGCTATTTTTCTGCCATAAAAACCTTCATTACCGACACCTTAGGCGAACCTGCATGGCACAAGGTCAGCCTGATGATTGACCAACCCAAGCAGATTGCAGCACAAATCAAACAGCAACTGCAAGCGGTGCGCGAACAACGTAAAAGCGTGAGCGATGCCTATTACTTTAACTGGCAACTGAATATTCCCTTCGAACTACAACAACCGTTCGAACCCAATCACCATAATATGCGTGCTCTTAACCTAACAAAAGATCAACCGACACACCAACTTGCCAGTCAACTGCGTCGTGCTTTTTCGGGTATTGTTGCTGGCAATGTTAAAGCCAATGGCATCCGAGCAATTCGAGACCACGGCCCTTATCAGCTCACAGGCGACACACACGTCATGCAAGCGATGGATCGCCTGCTCACAACACTGGTCGAGCAAAAACGCATGAAATTAGGCGACAAACCTTATCAGCCCTGTTACGACGTTATTTGCCCACAGTAAGCACGACTATCGCGTACTGAGTACCCGATTGCGTCCTGCAGCCTTTGCCTGATACAAAGCATCATCGGCGGCTTTAATCAGTTGCAGTTCATTGTCGGTAAAGGCACGCGGAATAGCACTCACGCCCATACTGGCAGTGACGGTTAATGGTTTATTGTGCTCATCGAGAATCGGCAGCGCTTCAATCAGTCTACGAATACGATCGGCAATCGAAACGCCTAACTTTAAGTCAGCACCAGGCAACACAATCAACAGCTCCTCGCCACCATAACGAACCAAAGTATCCTCATCTCGCAAGGTTTTACGTACCAAATCACTCACCTCAACCAACACACGATCCCCCATTAAATGTCCGTGTGTATCGTTGATATTTTTGAAGTGATCCAAGTCAATCATCACCACAGCAAGTGGTAACTGACCTCGTAGGGCACGCTGAAACTCTTCTCGCAATCGGTTAAGCCCAAAACGACGATTATAAATAGAAGTCAGCGGATCCATTGCCGCTAAATCTTGTAATCGATCGTGGGTTAATGCATTCGACATCGCCAAACCTAACCCTTGCGTAAACATGTCGACCAGTGCTGAAGCATCGGGCGTATATGCCACTGCCGTTGCCAGTACCAAAGCCCCTAAGCGCTGATCTTTATTACGAATGGGCACCACCATGATTTCTTTCGGTCTGAAATGGGTTAATACCGCACTCACCTCGACGTTGTCGGGCAACACAATGATGTCTTTGCGTCCTAAATCCATCGAATACAAAATAAACGGATCTTTCGATAAGCTGTTGATGTCTTGAATACCTATGTTGGCAATAGGCAGTAACAAGCCTTTATCTTCGACAAACAAACAGCCAGCACTAGAGTTGGTGCGCGAAATCATCAAACGAAGGGCAGCATCACCCATTTCAGACAGTTCTAACGAGCTAGACAAGGTTTTGCTTAACTCTTTTAGGGTAAATTCTACATCATGAGCATGCACCAGCGCCTTAACCAAGGCGTTAAAAGCGTGAGCGGATTCACCGATTTCATCGGCAGAAAGGGTTTCGATAAAACAACTTTGATGACCACAAGCCGCACCCCAATCTTCTTGGTACATGTTTTTACTCAGCACCGTTTCGATGCCGTGCATACGCTCTGCTAACAAACGCAAATGGGGACGAACCGTAACATGTACCCACAAAAAATTGATGATGCCCATCGACACACCAGCGAAAATAGAGCTTGCCACAAACAGCGGCGACATCACACTGTCACTTTCAACACCAAATAGCGGCATAAAAAAGGGATAGCTGATACCAGCCAGCAAACCAAACCCGATCATATAAATGAATAAATCGAAGAAAATAGAGCGCGTTAAGCGTGGCATATTCATGAGTTGAACCTTATTTTTTATTGTTAACGTGTTTTTATAATCGCATTATCCGTTTACAATGCTTTACTGTGGCATTATGCATGCTTATTTGTAGACAAACAAGCCTAACCGCTAACGCGTAACGCGTGCAGATAACATCGACTTATCGTCACGCTGTCGCATGGTTTACGCATTGAGACCTACAAAGCCTATACCTATTCATTTTTGGGCTAACTATTTAAAAAACATAAAGAAAAAACAATGAAAAAAACAGAACTTCTTTCTCCAGCAGGCTCGCTACGCAACCTGCGTTATGCCTACGCATATGGTGCCGATGCGGTTTATGCTGGACAGCCACGCTACTCGCTGCGCGTGCGCAATAATTCATTCGACTTAGAAGCGCTCGCTACGGGCATTAGCGAAGCGCACGCACAGGGTAAAAAGCTGTATGTCGTCGTCAACATTATGCCGCACAACTCTAAACTTAAAACCTTTATTGAAGACATGCGCGAGGTCGTCGACTTAAATCCTGACGCATTAATTATGTCCGATCCTGGCTTAATTATGCTGGTGCGCGAGCATTTTCCTGACATGGACATTCATTTATCGGTGCAAGCCAATGCCGTCAATTGGGCGAGTGTACAGTTTTGGCAAAAGCAAGGGCTAACGCGCGCTATTTTGTCGCGTGAATTATCGGTGGAAGAAATTGCTGAAATTCGCCACACCGTACCCGATATGGAATTAGAAGTCTTTGTGCACGGCGCCTTATGTATCGCCTACTCTGGACGCTGCTTACTGTCGGGCTACATGAACAAGCGCGATCCCAATCAAGGCGCTTGCACCAATGCCTGCCGCTGGAAATACGACACCCACGAAGCAACCGAAACCGCTGGTGGCGACGTGGTGATGGTCGACCCCAAAGAAATCAAACTCAATCGCAGTGCTGGCGATCAAATTTACCTACTCGAAGAACAAAACCGCCCTGGTGAGCTAATGCCCGCCTTTGAAGACGAACACGGCACCTATATCATGAACTCAAAAGACCTACGTGCGATTGAGCAAGTAAAGCCGCTGATGGATATTGGCGTACACTCGCTGAAGATCGAAGGACGCACCAAGTCCCATTACTATGTTGCCCGCACAGCAGCGACCTATCGTGCCGCCATCGATGCTGCCGAATCAGGCAAACCTTTCGACGATCAATGGCTCAAAGACTTAGATGGATTGGCTAACCGTGGCTACACCGAAGGCTTCTTGCGTCGCCATCGCGCCCCCGAAGACACACAAACCTACGAAACTGGCTCTAGCCTTGCCTTACACGAACAATTCTGCGGCGAAGTACTCGATAGTTCCGATAAAACCATCACCATCGATGTTAAAAACCACTTTCATGTCGGCGATTTACTCACCTTGCATACTCCTCAAGGTCGTTACCCGTTTATTTTAGAAGGATTACTCGACAAAAATGGAAAAGAAACGCAAGTCGCATCGGGCAGTGGACATATTGTGCAAATTCCACGCAGTCTGATCCCTCAGTTAACCAACGATGAAACCCTTACATTTGGGCTGCTTGTCAGACAATTGTAATGGCATTAATCATCACCAAAGACTGCATTAACTGCGATATGTGCCTACCCGAATGCCCCAACCAGGCGATTTCGGTGGGCAAAAAAATCTATGTTATCGACCCTGAGCGTTGTACCGAGTGCGTTGGTTTTTACGATAAGCCTCAATGCGTTGAAGCCTGTCCAATTGATTGCATCCCCAAAGATCCAGCCCACGTCGAAAGCCAAGAAGCGCTGTTAGCCAAACAGCGCAAACTATGGCAGTAAACAGTCGTACGTATTTAGGTCTGTACTTGACAGAAAAGACAACAAAGTTTAACCTTAATTGCATAATTCTCAAAAGATATCACTATGATTAAGACGTTTTATGGCTTCTTATGGGTCACGTTGAGCAGTTGCTTTGTCGGTCTAGTACATGCAGAAGACTCTATTTTAATCGGTATTGCACCCCACTCGTCAGCACGCGTTATTCTTGAATCGCATGCTTCTTTACGCAGTTTTTTAGAAGCGCGTTTTGGTAAAAGCGTCGAAGTGGTTACCGCACCCAACTTTAGCGAGTTTGCGCGACGCAGCTTACAAGGTCAGTACGATCTACTCATTACCTCTCCTCATCTGGCTTTAATGGCGCAAGAAAAAGCACAATACACCCCACTCATAACCTATACGCAAGGATTAGAAACTGTCTTAGTGTCGCGAACAGAAACCATACCCGAAAAGCGACCACTGGTCGTATTTGGCTTAGACCCTGTCTCGTTTGTGACCTTAACAGGTATAGAAGCGCTCAAAAACATGGGACTATCACACAACACAGGCATGCATATCGAATACACCAGTGCATCGGATAGCACCGCCTTAGCCGTCGTCCAAGGCAAAGCCGATTTAGCCATTATGTCGTTACCCAACTTTAGTAAACTCAATGACACGGTTAAAAATCAATTGGCCATTGCTTGGTGCAGCGAACCTAAACCCAGTCGCGTTTATTTGTCCAAAGTGGGCAAAGGCATTTCTGCAACGATGTGGCAGGAAGCAATTGATGCATTCACCACAAGCCCCGAAGGATTGGCACATTTAGAAAGCAACAAACTCAAAGGGTTTCGACACATTGACACCGAGGAGCTGGCGAGTGTTCGTTCGCAAGCCGATGCAGCACTTCGTTATTTAGCCACGCCACCCAATCAACTCAGTCGGTAAGGCTGATCATGCTTAATACAAAAACAGCTTCTTCGGGATTAAGGTGGGTCGTAGCAAGCTTACTGATCGAAAGCATTATGTTAAGCTTGTTGATTTGGAGTAACCTCAACCAACTGCACTCAAGTCTGTCGACACAAACACAGATTCGCCTTAACGAGTCTAGCGCTTTACTGCAAAGCGCCCTATCTGCACCCTTGGTACAAATGGATTACGCCACAGCCGAAGCGATTATGTTAGAAACGCATAAAATCGAAGGCATTGTTTATCTCGTGGTGCTCGATCGACACAATCAGCGCTTGATTTCTGTTAACTGGGACGACAAAATTCCTTTACCCAGAGTGGAAAAAGACCCCTTCAATAGCAATTCACTTGCCGACGCGCGATTCGATACGCGCATTCCACTGATGTTGGGTGACACACCACTCGGCACGCTTGCCATGGGTTTATCAACACAGTTTTATATTCAGGCTCGAGCGGATGCCTTGACGCGCAGCATGGCAATTGCTTTGTTAGAACTCTTATTCTCAGCATTGCTACTGTTAAGTTTAAACTATTGGTTTGGGAAAAAATTTATCCGCCTAACCGAGCAAGCGAAAACGATTGCCAATGGCAACTATCACCAACATCTCAGCACAAGCGAGCATCGTGAATATGATCAACTGGTTGTCGCATTTAATCAAATGTCTGATGCCATCTCTCATAAAATGGAACAGCTCGAATCGGCATACGATGAACAAAAGCGCTTAAATCAAAAAATCTTACAGCTTGTGAACAATGATCATTTAACCCAATTACCCAATCGCTATGCGCTCGATTCCTACTTAAATCAGCTCATCAATACCAAACAACCTCACGCGTTATTGCTTATCGATATGGATAATTTTAAGCACATCAACGAACAATCGGGGCATCATGTTGGGGATCAGTTACTTAAAGCCTTCGCTAAACAATTACAACAGTTCATGCCCGAGGACACCTTTATTGCTCGTTTGAATGGTGATGAGTTTGTGATCGCTGTATCGGAAACAGAACCCAAGCGGCTTTCTGCTATTGCCAGTAGTTTGTGCCTTAACATTGCTAACCATCCCTTTTTAAGCGCGTCACAGTCGTTTACAATCGAAATTAGCATTGGGTATAGTCGCTTCCCGCACGAAGCAAAAGACGCACGCAACCTGCTTAATCAGGCAGACATTGCCATGTATCAAGCCAAAGCGGCAGGAAGAAACAGTTATCGTGCTTATCAAGCTGACGAAACCTTATAAACAATTTTTATCAATGCCTTGCTATTTGTTGATATAAGTGTCATAATTCATTTTCTCTCGCATCGCCGTTATTTAAATTGTGTTACGGCAATAAACTCGATTATCTCGCCCCTCTCTGTGAGTACGCTTCTTAAATAAGCGCCCGATAACAGAACAACAGGCCAGCCAATCGCGCGGGAGCTGACGGGAACCGCCCGCCCAACCGATTGCTGCTGCCACAAGCCCTCTGTCTTCTCGACACAACGCTTCACTTTGCATGCACTTATTTTGGCTTGTTGTTCTCTTTTATCGCCTCATGGTTTTGCTTTTGCAACCATGACTCATAATGGGAAAAATGATTATGTCTGATAGCTTACTAGACTTTAACACCGAATCAAACGCAACTGATGTTTCAGAAACTGTCACACCTGTGAATGCTTTTTTGGGCTTAGGAATCAGTGATCGTATTGTCGATAACTTAACGCGCAATGACATCACCACACCAACACCGATTCAAATTCAAGGTATTCCTTTATTGCTTCAAGGCAAGGATTTAATCGCTTGTGCACCAACGGGTACTGGCAAAACAGCCGCATTCGTATTGCCTGCGTTACAAATGCTATTAACACCAAGTGAAAACACAGAATCACGTGGTGCACGTATCGTTGTGTTAACACCAACACGCGAGTTGGCACAACAGGTTTCAAAAGCCGCTATGATGATGGCTGGCAAATTGCCACGCATGAAAACCGTTTG
>DZAT01000133.1 GCA_022736205.1 Thiomicrospira cyclica | reverse complement strand
GGTTGCTTGTGCGCACGCGCTAAATAGTCAGGTAAATTCGATAAGACTTGCAACAATAATTGTGCTCCCATTGGCGCAAGACTATCATGAACCTGTTGTTGCGTATCGGAAACCAAAATCGGCAGCACTGCACGCGCTAAAATATCACCCGTATCTAAGCCAGCATCCATTGCCATGATGTCAATGCCTGTTTGCTTGTCACCCACCTCAATCGCTCTGGCAATCGGTGCTGCACCACGCCAACGCGGCAATAACGAACCGTGAATATTCAAGCAACCATACTTGGGCATATCTAATACAACTTGGGGCAACAAAAGCCCATAAGCAACGACAATCATCACATCGGCATGATATTGAGCAACTAAGGCTTGGCTATCAGCATCTTTAAGCGACAAGGGTTGATGCACAGGAATAGCATGCGCCTCTGCCAGCACCTTAACAGGTGGCGGCGTGAGCTTGTTACCTCGCCCTGCTGGACGGTCTGGCTGCGTGAATACAGCCACGACCTTGTGCTCAGAACCCAGCAATGCTTGCAGTGGATAGGTCGCAAACTCTGGCGTGCCTGCAAAAATAATGTTAAGTGACATGTTACTCTTGCTCACGCTGTAATTTATTATACTTATCCATCAAGCGCTTACGCTTAAGTAACGACAAATGATCGATAAATAATTTACCATTTAAATGATCGATTTCGTGCTGAATACAAACCGATAGCAATTCGTCCGCTTCAAACTCGATGGGCTTAAAATCACGATCTAACGCACGCACCAAAATGTTTTTTGGGCGCACAATTTCAGCATGCACCTCGGGAATCGATAAACACCCTTCTTTCCAAGTGATGCTGTTTTTTCCTGCGATCACTTGGGGATTAATCAGCACCATTGGCTTGCTTCTGTCATCGGTAACATCGACCACACAAAAGCGCAAGGATTCACCCACTTGCGTCGATGCCAAGCCAACGCCTTCAGCTTCGTACATGGTTTCAAACATATGCGTAAACAAATCGTCCAACCGATCATTCATCGCCGTAACAGGGGTACACATTTGACGCAATCGCTCATCGGGATGCAGAACAATGTCCAACAACATTCACAAAATCCTTTTAACTTTTTTGCGTTATTATATGACAAAACAGTAATGGGATTTATGATGATTGCAACCGATGAAAAACGCGCCCGTCTTGCCATCCTTGTTAGCTACGCTTTGGGGCGCTCGCTTTTTGCCCAACTCATGCAACAAACAGGCAGTGCCGAGACGATTCTGGCTGCTGGACGTGAGCAATGGCGGGCATGGGGTCTAAACGACAAACAACAAAGCGCACTCGCCAATCCCGCTTATCAAGCTGCCGACAAACAGCTCGATTGGCAAGCCAAAAACCCAATCGCGCATCATCTCATCTTCTGGGACTCACCAGAATACCCAACGCGTCTGTCTGCCATTCCAGACGCACCGCCTGTGCTCTGGATTAGAGGTGACATTGCTGCTTTACGCACACCACAAATTGCCATTGTTGGTAGTCGCAATGCCAGTGCCAGTGGCACGAAAACCGCCTTTGATTTTGCGCAAGCCTTTGCTGCTGCTGGCATGACCATTACCAGTGGATTAGCAGGCGGCATCGATGCCGCAGCCCATGCTGGCGCGTTGGCAGATGCCACAGGACAAACCATCGGCATATTGGGTACTGGAGTCGATGTGATGTATCCTGCACGCAACAAGCCCTTAGCGGAGCAGATGCTCTCTAGGGGCGCGATTATCAGTGAATTTCCACTCGGATCTAAAGCAGAAGCTTGGCACTTTCCGCAACGCAATCGCATTATTTCAGGGTTATCGGTGGGTATTTTAGTCGTCGAAGCCGCAGAAAATTCAGGATCGCTCATTACGGCACGTTTGGCACTCGAACAGGGGCGTGATGTGTTCGCCATACCAGGATCTATTCATAATCCCTTAGCAAAAGGCTGTCATCAGTTAATTAAGCAAGGTCAAGCCAAACTCACCGAAACGGTTGCCGATGTTTTGTCAGAATTGTCAGGACAATTACGTCCTTTTTTAGCTCAAAAAACAACCAGTACCGCAGAATATGATGCCTTATCCGACGCGGCAAAAACATTATTACAACAGATTCCCTACGAGCCTATTTTACTCGATGATCTGATCAATCTGGCACAAATAAGCACAGCAGACTGTTCATCACGCTTGCTAGAATTAGAACTATCTGATAGCGTTGAAATACGTGGTGGCGGTAAAATCGCCCGAATACGCTGAAGCAAGGCACAAACTTTGCCAATTTTATGTAGCAACGACACAAATAAATAGTCGCGACTGGGGAAATAAGCATCATGAAAAACTTAGTTATCGTCGAATCACCTGCTAAGGCAAAAACCATCGAAAAATACTTAGGTAAGGACTTTACGGTACGCTCTAGTTTTGGTCACATTCGCGACCTACCCAAAAAAGGCATGGGCATCGACTTAACCACCTTTACGCCCGACTATGAGGTTTCTGCCGATAAAAAATCGGTGGTATCGGAGCTAAAGAAATTAGCGAAAGAAG
>DZAT01000132.1 GCA_022736205.1 Thiomicrospira cyclica | reverse complement strand
CGATGATTTCCGATATAATTGAATTCATTTTCATTCATATCGAATACCAATGCGCTTAATGCCACAAACCATTGCACACTTACATCGGCCAGCGCACCGCTGGGGTGTTGTGTTGCTTGCTTTGTGGTTGTTACTGAGTGCGCAGACGCTAGGGCTGTGGCACGATAGTGTCCATGCCTTTCATGAACACACCCAAGTGTGTGATCTTGTAGATGACTTGGGACAACCGACTTCCCTATCGAAGTCGCTGACGCTCGTTTTGCCTGCTCACGATTGGCAGGCAATGAGCGTTACGGCGTACCCAGCGGTTTTCATCAAGGTTATTCATCGTTTCTTTTCCCGTGCGCCACCGATTGCCTAATGTGTTGCAGCCATAATTGATGTGTGCTGCTGCATGAACAGCAGCCGTTTCTTGTATTTTGAACTTGTTAGGAAAATCATGATGTTTATTCTAAAAACGCGGCCCTTATCGGTGGCGATTGCTTTGCTGTTGGCGCATTCAGCCGTATCGGCTGAAACACAACTTAATCCTGTTGTTATCTCTGCTAGCCCGTTGGGCGATATGAGCGCATTCGATAGCCCCACGCAGGTTGACCAAATCGCAGGCGAGCAAAAACTGGCGAAAGACAGTGGCTCTTTAGGCGCATTGCTTGCCGATATTCCTGGTGTCAATAATTTGGGTACGGGTTCACAGGCGGGTAAGCCTATCATTCGGGGCATGTCTGGCGAGCGGGTCAAAATCTTATCGAATGGCTTAGCGACCGATAGCCAAGCATATGGCACACGTCACAACCCAACCATTGAACCTTTTTTAGCCGATAAGGTCGAAGTGGTGCGCGGTGCGCAAGGGGTGCTTTATGGCTCTGAAGCCATGGGCGGTGTGGTGAATGTGATCTCTGCACCGATTCCATATGGCGATAAGCAGCCAAAAAACGAAGCGGTGAGTGGTTTTGCCAGTAATAATGGTGAAGTCTTATTAGGCGTAAAAGGCGGTGTCGCGGCGGGTAATTTTGGTATGACGGGTGGTATCAGTCAGCGCACAGCCGATAATATGACGACGCCAAAACACCGAGAAGCAACAGGACCAAAGCCGAGTAGTGCTGCGAGTAATCTGCCGCTGTTCAGTGGTGATTTGCCTTATACCAACTTCGAAAACCGCGCGGGGAATATCGGTGCGGGTTATCGTGGCGACTGGGGTAAGATTGAATTACGGGCATCGCGCTATGAATCGCAACAAAACTTTTTGGGCGCGGTGGCTGCCAATGCCAATAGCGTATATTTGGCACAACCAACGGGGCAATTGCTGACCAATGATGAATATCAATTATCGGGGCAGATCAATTTGGCTCAGGGTTGGGCACTAAAACCCCGCTATATGCACACGCGTTATCAGCGTCAAGCCATTACAGGCGGCACTTACAGTCAGCTAAGCAGTAGTACAGTATCACCCAATTATCTGGATATTTTGGTGCAACGTGATGAGTTAAAACTCGGGCTACAGCATCCGCAAATCGGGTTATTTAAAGGCGAGCTGGGTGTGGAGTGGATGGACAAGCAGCAAGATTTATTGGCTGGCAAACTGGCACCCAATGCCAGCGAGAGCGGTCAAGCGATCTATCTGTTTGAAGAAGCCAAAGTGGGACGCTGGACATGGAATATGGGCTTGCGCCACGATTGGCAACAAATGAAAGCACCGCTAGCGGGTAACAGTTACTTCGTGAATACGGGCATTTTCGATGCCACCAACAACGATAAGTCGCTGGAAAATAGCAGTGCCTCTTTGGGTATGGTTTACGCGCTGACACCGCAATGGAATCTGGCTACCAATATCGGTACAGGCTTTAGAGCACCGAGCATTTTTGAGCGTTATGCGGGCGGCATTCACGGTGGCGTGCAGGCATTCCAGTTGGGCAATCCCGACCTCAAAGCAGAAACGTCGCTTAATACTGATGTGTCGTTGCGCTTTATGGGCGATGTCACCACACTGAACGCCACGGTTTATCAAAACTGGGTCGATAATTATATTTATTTGATGAATACGGGGCGCTATCGTAACAGTGCAGGCGCGGTGGTCGCCGCAGGCTCGGCAGGCGCGTTGACGGAAATGAGCAATGCCCAAACCGATGCCATCATTCGTGGCTTGGAAGTATCAGGAACTTGGGATGTGACGCAAAAGTTGATGCTCGAAAGTGGCTTGGAAGTCATTGAAGGTGAGGATATGAAAAACCATCGCACCCTCAGCCTAATGCCTGCCAATCATCTGCGCTTAAAAGCGCATTACACGCTGGGTAATCTCGGAAGTTGGCAGGAAAATCGTGTTAGCCTCGGCGCACGTTTGGTAGATCGAAAGTCGGCAGTGGCACCATTTGAACCTTTTTCGCAATACGATAGCCTATCGACAGGCACTGCATCAACAGATGCTTACGCTGTGTGGGATGTGGCTTATCGCACCCATTATAAAGTCAGTGCACAACAGCAACTCACGCTAATGGCGAATATCGATAACCTATTCGATACCGCTTATTATGACTTTCTGGATACCTACAAAGGCTATGCCACGAGCATGGG
>DZAT01000131.1 GCA_022736205.1 Thiomicrospira cyclica | reverse complement strand
CGAGCTTCGGATGTATCCTGTGACGATGCGATGCTCAATAAAAGTATGCGCCTATTGCGCTTGAGTGAGTATAAACGTCGTCAGGCAGCACCGGGTATTAAAATCACCGCGCGCAGTTTCGATAAAGATTGGCGTATGCCCATTAGCAACGGTTGGAAGGGGTGATTGCGGGTGTGTTGTTAGTGCATTGTTAATGCTGCTCTGTTAAAATCGATTGCATTAATCGTATCAAAAGACACCAACATGAATACCGCCAGCCACAACAAACTCGTTTCTTTTATTTGGAGCATTGCCGACGATTGCTTGCGTGATGTTTATGTGCGCGGCAAATATCGCGATGTCATTTTGCCAATGGTGGTGTTGCGTCGCTTAGATACCTTGCTTGAGCCAACAAAAGCGCGGGTTTTGGAAGAAGTTCTTTTTCATAAAAATGAGCTTCATGGTGCTGGTGATAATGATGATGGCTATCGTGACGCATCGGGTTATGTGTTTTACAATACCAGCAAATGGACGCTCAAAAGCTTATACGACACAGCAGGCAATAATCAGCAATTGCTCTTAGCCAATGTCGAAGACTACCTAAACGGCTTTAGTCATAACGTCAAAGAAATCATCCAAAAGTTTAAGCTGCGTAGCCAGATTCAACATCTTGCCAGTAAAGATGTGTTGCATCCTGTGCTCGAAAAATTCATTTCGCTCTATATCAATTTAACGCCACACGAATGCGACGACCCACAAGGCAATAAACTGCCAGCGTTAAGTAACTTGGGTATGGGTTATGTGTTTGAAGAATTGATTCGCAAGTTTAACGAAGAAAACAATGAAGAAGCGGGCGAGCATTTTACGCCTCGTGAAGTCATCGACTTAATGACGCACTTGGTGTTTGATGCCATCAAAGACCGTCTGCCACCGATTATGACCATTTACGACCCAGCTTGCGGTTCGGGTGGGATGCTCACCGAAGCACAAAACTTCATTACCGACCCAGAAGGTAGTATTGCCGCCAGCGGTGATGTTTATTTGTACGGCAAAGAAATCAACGACGAAACCTACGCCATTTGCAAATCGGACATGATGATTAAGGGCAATAATCCCGAAAATATCAAAAATGGCTCGACCCTTTCGACGGATGAATTTGCAGGCACGACATTCGATTTTATGCTTTCTAATCCGCCTTACGGAAAGTCATGGTCGAGTGAAGAAAAGTACATCAAAGACGGTAAAGACGTTATCGACAGTCGTTTTCAGGTTGCCTTGCCAGACTATTGGGGCAAGGTTAGCACGCAAGATGCCACGCCACGAACCAGCGATGGTCAACTGCTATTCTTGATGGAAATGGTCAGTAAAATGAAACCCGTGCAACAGGGTGGGCAGGGCAGTCGTATTGCTTCGGTGCATAATGGCTCTAGCTTATTTACGGGCGATGCAGGCGGTGGTGAAAGCAATATCCGTCGTTATTTAATTGAAAATGATTGGTTAGAAGCGATTATTCAGTTACCCAATAATCTGTTTTATAACACGGGCATTACCACTTACATTTGGTTGTTGTCGAATAACAAAACAGCGGCACGTAAGGGCAAGGTTCAACTGATTGATGCCAGCCAGTTGTATCGCAAATTGCGCAAAAACTTGGGCGAGAAAAATTGCGAGTTTGCCCCCGAACACATTAGCCAATTGGTCGATTGTTATAACCAACTCGCCAGTGTCGAACGTGATGACGATAACGCAGGCATTGCTGCTAAGGTTTTTAATAACCGCGATTTTGGCTATTACAAAGTCACCATTGAACGCCCCGACAGACGCAAAACCCAGTTTACGAGCGAACGTCTTGCTAGTTTGCGTTTCGATAAAGCCTTAAGCGAGCCAATGCAATGGGCATACAGCCAATGGGGTGATGCCATTTATACCGATTTGGCAGCGCACGAAAAAGCCTTACTGACTTGGTGCGAAGAGAACGGCATCGAATTGAATGCCAAAAATCGTAAAAAATTACTAGAGTTAGAAACATGGAAAAAACAACGCCAGTTATTCGATACCGCAACTCAGCTTATGAATGCCTTCGGACAAGGCGAACATAACGATTTTAATGTCGTTAAACAATCGGTCGATGCGTGGCTAAAAACAGAGAAAGTTAAACTGTCTGCCAGCGAGAAAAACGCCATGTTGAATGCGGTCAGTTGGTACGATGAAACGGCAGAAAAAGTCGTGGCACAAGTCAAAAAATGGTCAGCGCCTGAATTATCGCAGCACTGTTTGTACTTAGGTTGTACGGTTGATACCTTACCCGATTTTGGCTATTACCCAACCGATAACAAGGGCGAGTATGTCTGTTTTGAAAGCAGCAGCGAGTTACGCGACAGCGAAAACATCCCTTTAGCCGATAGCATTCATCGTTATTACTTGGCAGAGGTCAAACCGCACGTGAGCGAGGCGTGGATCAATCTCGATTCGGTTAAAATTGGTTACGAAATCAGCTTTAATAAATACTTTTATCGTCATAAACCCTTACGCACCTTGGCAGAAGTTAGTGCCGATATATTGGCATTGGAAGTGCAAAGTGATGGCTTAATCGCTCAGATTTTGGG
>DZAT01000002.1 GCA_022736205.1 Thiomicrospira cyclica | reverse complement strand
TCATTCTGATTTATTTGGTTAGTCAATCAATTTTTTGACTGCTATAACACTGTAGGGCACATCTAAAAACCCGTCATTCCCGCGAAAGCGGGAATCTATCTCATTGATTTCATGGATCCCCGCCTACGCGAGGATGACGAAAGGTAGGTTATTAGAAGTCCCCTGTAGTCTGCTGTTTTTCATAGATATATTATTCCTATTTCATTCATTGATACTGGTGTTATTTATGTTGTCTTACGCTTGTGTATCAGTGATTCTGGCGAATGCTGATGTGTCTGCCGTAGCAACACGGTTTTCAATTTGAAATGTGACAAAGGCGCTCCGAAAGGGGCGCTTTTTTGTTGCCAAGAAATTACTTATGCCATCCGATAAATATTCAATTGGATTAAATGAAGCGTCAGGCGTAATCTTGGTTTTGTTGATACATCTGGATCAGTAAAACAATAGGAGACTACCATTATGAAAAACCCTCGTTACCTGATCAGCTTAGGCATATTAAGCATGAGCTTGTTCTCTTTTTCTGCTCAAGCGGTCGAGCGCGGTCAGTTAATGGCCGATACCTGCTTAGCCTGTCATGGCGGCACCAACAGCGAAGCGATGATTCCTAATTTATCGCAGTACCCCTCATCCATGATTATTTCACAGATGAAAGCGTTTCGTGATGGCTCACGTCCTGCCACGGTCATGACGCGTCATGCCAAAGGTTATAGCGACGAAGAGGTGGCATTGATTGCCAAATATTTAGGCGTTCAAGGTCAATAAGGAGAAACAACATGAATATGAATCGTCGTCAGTTTGTTAAAGCAGCAGGTGCTGCTGCGCTATTGCCATTGGTTGGGTCTGGTTTGGCGGGTTGTGGTGCGCGTAGTGGATCGGGGCGAGTGGTGGTCGTTGGTGGTGGTTTCGGTGGTACGACCGTGGCTAAGTTTATTAAAAAATACAACCCTGCCTTAGATGTCACACTCATCGAGCCGAAAACAGAATACATGACTTGTCCCGGTTCTAACTGGTATTTGGGTGGCTTAAAACCCGTAGAGTACCTGACACACAACTACGAAGGCATTAAAAAACATGGCGTTAAAGTTATTCATGCCATGGTCGAAGACATTGATGCCACAGGGATGTCTGTCAAACTCAATAATGGCAGCACGCTAGAATATGATAAGTTAGTGGTATCGCCAGGTATCGACTTCAAATGGGGTGCTATCGAAGGCATCATCGAAGTGAATAGCGAAAAAATGCCGCATGCTTGGCAAGCGGGTAAGCAAACCGTGTTGTTGAAAAAGCAAATCGAAGGCATGAAGCAGGGCGGTACTTTCGTCATGATTGCCCCACCAAATCCATTTCGTTGCCCGCCAGGACCTTACGAGCGCGTGGGTATGGTTGCGCACTACCTAAAACAACACAATCCAAAAGCCAAAATTTTGGTACTAGACCCTAAAGATGCTTTCTCGAAGCAAGGTTTGTTCTTGCAAGCGTGGCAAGATCTATACGGAGATATGATCGAATGGGTACCTGGTAAAGATGGCGGCAAAGTCAGTAAGGTCGATGTGAATAGCATGACCGTGTATTCTGAAATGGGTAACATCAAAGCAGACGTGATTAATGCCATTCCTGCTCAAAAAGCAGGCGCTTTAGCGTTTAAAGCTGGCTTAACCAACGAAACAGGTTTCTGCCCTGTTAATTTATTAACGTTCGAATCGAGCATCCATAAAAACATTCACGTCATTGGTGACGCATCCATTGCAGGTGCGATGCCAAAATCAGGTCATGCCGCTTCTTCACAAGCCAAAACCTGTGCAGCCGCGATTGTCAACGAGTTGGCTGGTAAAGATGTATTGATGCCAACACACGTGAATACCTGTTATTCACTGGTTTCTGATAAATACGGTATCTCTGTTGCGGGCGTATACATGTTTTCTGACAGTAAAATTGTCGAAATTAAAGGGGCTGGTGGTGTGTCGCCTAAAGATGCCGATGCATCCTTCCGCGAAATGGAAGCGATGTATGCGTTTGGTTGGTACAGTAGCATCACGCAAGACATCTGGGGCTAACCTACTGCGCCTAGCAATTTTGTCAGCTCATAACGGTTAGCGTAGCTTACTGCGCTGACATCTTGCGTTAAAAAAGAAACCCCAGCATCGTCTGGGGTTTTCTTTTTGCGCTATACTTAGCGTAGGTTATATATAAGGAAATATCATGTCTTCTCGTCGTCAGTTTTTAACGGCAGCCGCGACAGTGTTGGGTGCGGGTGCTTTGTCAGCGTGCAATAAAAAAGAAGAAACGGCCAGTGTGGCTGCGTCAGCACAAGAAAAGATTACGTGGAAAATGGTGACTTCTTGGCCCGCAAATTTTCCAGGTTTGGGTACAGGGGCGATCCGCATTGCCGATTACATTAACCAATTATCGGGCGGACGGTTAACGGTTAAGGTTTTTGCTGCAGGCGAGTTGGTTGGTGCGTTAGAGGTCTTCGATGCTGTGTCGGCGGGTACAGCACAATTGGGGCATTCTGGGGCTTATTATTGGAAAGGGAAAAGTCGTGCTGCGCAGTTTTTCTCATCGGTTCCATTCGGACTAACCGCACAAGAAATGAATGCTTGGCTATTTTATGGTGACGGCATGAAACTATGGGAAGAAACCTATCAGCCGTTTGGGCTTATTCCTGGTGCAGGCGGTAATTCTGGTACACAAATGGGTGGTTGGTTTAACAAAGAAATTAACAGTGTTGCCGATTTTAAAGGGCTGAAGATGCGCATGCCTGGTTTGGGTGGTGAGGTGATTCAGCGTTTGGGGGCGATTCCTGTTAATTTGCCTGGTGGTGAAATTTTTACCGCCTTACAGTCGGGTGCGATTGATGCCACTGAGTGGGTTGGTCCTTACAATGATCAGGCCTTCGGCTTGCATAAAGCAGCTAAAAATTATTATGCTCCAGGTTGGCACGAGCCAGGAACCACGATGGAATGTATGATGAATGAAAAGGCATATAACGCCTTGCCAGCCGACTTGCAAGCGATTGTTAAAGCAGCCATTCGTTTGGTCAATCATGATATGTTGGCAGAGTACACGGCGCGTAATCAATTGGCGTTGCACGAGTTGGAAACGCAGCATGGCGTTAAAGCTAAGTCTTTCCCTGATGATGTGCTACGTGAGCTTAAAAAGCTTTCTGATGCCGTTTTGGATGAAGAGGCAGCAAAAGATCCTTTGTCACAAAAGGTGTGGGCATCACAAAAGGTTTTCCGTGATTCTGTTGCACCTTGGACTGCCATTGCCGAAGGTGCCATTATTAATGCACGTAAGTTGTAACGGATAAACACCATGGAAACCCTGATTTCATCCTTTGTGATTGCTTGGTTCGTCACTTTTTTTGTGCTGCGCTACGAAGACTTTCATGCCCATATTACCCGTGATGCCGATAGTGGTGTGCAAAAGCTACACAGTAAACCTACGCCGCGAGTCGGTGGCATGGCGGTATTTTTAGGTGTGTTTTCGGCAATTGGATTGGCGGCGGTACAGAATGCCGATTTAAAAACGAATTTAGGGTTATTGTTACTCGCTGCGTTACCTGCATTTTTAGGTGGATTAGTCGAGGACTTAACCAAAAAAGTTACGCCCTTGGTGCGTTTGGTATTGGCGTTTATGTCGGCGGCTTTAGCTTTCTTTTTACTCGATGCGCGTTTAGATCGGGTTGATATTTGGGGCTTGGATTGGCTGTTGGCGCATTCGCTGTTGTTATCGTTTTTATTAACGATGGTGGCGGTAGGCGGTGTATCGCATGCCGTGAATATTATCGACGGCTTTAATGGGTTAATGGCAGGCTATGCCGTATTAGCATTTAGTGCCTTTGCTGCCGTGGCATGGTGGTTAGATGATGAGTTTTTGTTTTTAGTGAGCATGGCGAGTACGGGGGGTATTTTAGGGTTTTTATACTTTAATTTCCCTAAAGGGCGCATCTTTATGGGCGATGGCGGTGCTTATCTGATTGGCTTTATGTTGGCAGAAGTGGCGGTAATGATGATTGTTCGACATGGTATTGTGTCGGCATGGTTTGTCATGGCGGTATTGGCATTGCCCGTATTTGAAACGGTGTTTTCGATTTATCGTCGTGCTTTTGTACAAAAAACGAAAATCGGTATGCCCGATGCACTGCATTTACACACGCTTATTTACCGTCGTATTACCAAGCATTGGCATTTTTCGGATCGCGTTTATAACAATTCTGCGACAGCGCCTTATTTGTGGGTGTTATCGTTAGTATCCATTTTGCCTGCCGTTTTTCTATGGCAGTATACATGGGCATTATTGGGGGTGATGGTATTGTTTATGGCAACGTATCTTTGGTTTTACCGTCGAATTGTGCATTTTCAGCCGATTCCTTTCCAGTGTATTACGTGGCAAAAGCGCAAGTTTTGTGAGCCGAATGTGAATCAATCAGGAAAGGAATGATGTCTGCTGTTGGCGCTTTGGGTGCTTGTATTGCGTTATTTGTCTTGAGTATGTCTACCCTTGTCGAAGCGCAAGGATGGGTTAAACTAGAGCAGACGACTAAAACGGTGTTGTCGACGCAAAATGTTGCGGTGATGTTGATGCCTAATGGTACGATTTGGGCTGCCGACTTGAACAAACAGGGTCGCATTGACGAGCAAGCCGCTTTTAAGCCAATGGTCATGCTTAATGGCAAAATTTTGAGCGGTGTTGTCGAAGTTGTCGCTGGTGAAGGGCATGTGTTAGCACGTCGAGCAAACGGTGAGGTGTGGGCTGCGGGCGATAATACCTTTGGTCAGTTAGGTGCTGCCGTTGAGCGTCAAACACAAGCGCGCTTTGTGCCCTGTGTACTGGCTAATGGTGAGCCGATTCGCTTGGCTGCTGCCATTGTTGCGGGTCGAGATCACAGTATTATTTTGCTCGAAACGGGCGTGGTCATGACCGCAGGGTCTAATCAGTACGGACAACTCGGTCAGGGCGACCGTCGTGATCGTGTGCATTTTGCACCTGTGGTCTATGCAGACGGTACTTCTGTATCTAATATGGTGGGCATTGAAGCAAAAGAAGATTACACCTTATTGCTGAGGCAAGATGATACGCGTTGGTTAGCAGGTCGTTATCCCAAGCTGTCGATTAAACCAAGCGGAAAAATAGTAACTTACGATGCTTTTATTGAGTTTTGATAAAAAAACGACCTGTTAAAAACAGGTCGCTAAATATTGTCGGATATGAAATAACGACAATAGGAGACAAGCGTTATTTTAACACAGCACAAAACGACATGTTACAAATTGATTTAAATCATTTTTATGACAGGTAATTTGTTTTGTTTATCGCTTTGCCTCTAAAACTCGCTCCATTCGTTTGATGTTGGCTTTTTAGCATCACGTTCGGGCAGCAATGGTAGCGCTTTTGCTGTCGTTGGCTTTACGCCTACCGATGCTGTGTAATTCACAGGTTTATTGATTAAGTTAGCAACTTTGGTTGCCAGCTCTTCTGGCTTAATCGGTTTGGTCATAAAGTCGCTCATGCCCGCATCGAGTGCTTTTTGTTTGTGTGCCTTGGTATGTCCTGTTAGGGCAAGAATCGGGATATGGCGATCAATGCCTTGTTCACCGCGTCGAATGTGTCCAGTGGCGGTACAGCCATCCATCACGGGCATGTCAATATCCATCAAAACAACCAAGTACTTTCCTGTTGCCAGTTTTTTCAGTGCTTCTTTGCCGTTGTCTGCTGTATCGGTATGGAACCCGAGTTTGCGTAACAAAGCCGATGCTACTTTTTGATTGGGAACGTTATCATCGACAACCAAAATATTGCCCAAGGTTTGCCCTGAATCATCATGAGCGGTTGCCGAGCGACAATCGCCCAGTTGGAATTTACCAACCAGTCCATCCAGTTGTTGGGCAACATCACCTAAATACTCGGCAAGAGAGGCGCTTTCTTCGACCAGCGCTGCAGATTGTTGCACCGTTTGCTCGATTGAGGTGACTGCCTCGTTCATTTGCGACATACCAATCGACTGTTCTTTAGCATTGTTGGCGATATTTTGTACCAAAACCGCCATTTCTTCGACCTGATCGGTAATGCCAAGCAATGTTTTTTCGGTACGAGTAACCGTTTCTGTGCCCACGGCAATTTTGCTTGCGGTTTGCTCGATAAGCCCTTTAATGTCTCTTGCCGCATCGGCTGACTTGCCTGCCAATGCCCGAACTTCGCTGGCAACAACGGCAAAGCCGCGACCGTGCTCACCCGCACGCGCCGCTTCCACGGCAGCATTTAAAGCAAGTAAGTTTGTTTGAAATGCCAATCCATCAATAATACTGACGATACCCGTAATCTGACTGCTGACCGCATGGATATCTTGCATGGCGATCACGGCTTGCTTCATCGATTCAGAACCATTGCGCACACCATCTCTGGCATGAATAGCAAGCTCACTCGATTTATTGGCTTGCTCTGCAGCTTGTTTTACTTGGCTATTAATTTCTTCCATCGCAGCGGCAGTTTGTTCTAACGAAGCGGCTTGAGCTTGAATGGCATTCGATAAGGTCGCGTTGCCATCGGATACTTGAGATGCAGATTGAGCCACTTCGGTTGCTTGCTCTTGTACCTGACAGAAAGAATGACGTAGTGATTGTGTTGCTTGATTAATAGACTGTGTTAACTGTCCTAAATCACCATTAAACTGTCCCGATGCCAACTGCGTTAAATTGCCATTTGCTAACGCGTTGCTGCTGCTACCAATGCTGCTAATCGCATTGTTCAAATCTTGCATCGAGGTATTAATATGTTCTTTCATGTCTAGCCAGTCACCTGCCGCATCTGCCGTTACGCGACCATTAAACTTGCCTTGCTGCATGTCGGACATGACTTGGTTGATGTTGCTGATAACGGTACTCAAATTGCTCATGGTGCCATCGACCAGTTGACGGAAACTGGGTGCAACGCGCTCGTCCATGCGTGCATTCAGCTTGCCGTCTTTTAAGCTTTGCATAATCATTGCGAGTTGCGTCATCATAAAGTCTACTTGCTCTGCACTGGCATTGACACCGCTTTGTAGCTGCGCTAAATCACCTTTAAACGTGCCATTCATGCGTTGCTTAAAGTCGCCTTGGGCAATCGCGCCCACGGTATTATTCGCTTGCGCAATTGATGACTGCAGTTCACTTAATAAGGTATTGAAGTCTTTAACCAAAACCCCAAACTCGTCTTGCCGTTGATCGAGACGTTGGTTAAAGCTTTGGCTGATCGCGATGGCACTGATGGTATCACTGATACCACTAATGGCACTTTTGACCGAGCGAATGATAAACCAAGCCAGTATCAGCCCCAACAGAATGCCGATAATACTGCTAATTGCCTGTACGGTTTCGATTGTTGAGACCAGATCATCTGAGCGCTGTTTTGACGCTTCAACTTGTGCCGTCATATCGTTAATCGTGTCAGACAAGGCGTTAAGTAACTCACTCGATACGGGCGTTCCTTTTTTGAGCAGTAGTTTGTTTGCTTCTAAAAACTCAGATTTGTCTAGTAAGCTGATGAGCGGTAATACCACTTCTTCACTATATTTTTTGCGCTTTTCCATAATGAGTTGGTTGTTTTGTACAAAAGATTGCGCAATGGGCATGGCGGTGTACTTTTCCCAAATAGCTTTAACCGCTTCTCTGTTTTTGCTAATGAGCGTAGCGTGTCGTTCAATACCATGATCGTGCATGGCAAAAATTTCGGGCATACCAGGGTTGTGTTGTACCGAAGCAAAAAACTGAATACGGTTTTCACGAATCATGTTGGCGATATCGCCAATGCTGTTGCGTGCTTGACTAAGTTGCGTCATGGTTTGCATTTCTTTTGCAAGCTGTTGATTGCTCCATGAACTTAAGCCAAAAAAAGCAATTAGCATCACAACAAACAGTGATACGAGTAACCACAGTCTGGCTTGAATCGTTTTGATCATAATGAACCCTTAAATGACGTTAGTTGTTGCTGTTAGTATCATTGCTTTTTATCATGATTTTACAAACTGATTTATAACATAATGTGACAAATAATGCCTGTTTTTTCGCGACATCTTACTTGGCTTCGTCCCAATTTTTCCCCATGCCAACCTCAACAATAAGCGGTACGCTCAGCTGTGCTGCATTTTCCATTTCTGATTTAAGGGCAATACTAACGCGTTCAGCATCAGCTATCGGTACTTCAAGCACCAATTCATCGTGAACTTGCATAATCAGCTTGGCTTGTGGGCAGTGTGCGGTTAGCCACCGATCAACCTCAATCATCGCGACTTTAATTAAATCTGCTGCGCTGCCTTGTAGCGGTGCATTAATCGCGGTGCGTTCGGCATAAGCACGGACAGCAGCATTTTTAGCGTTAATGTCGGGTAAATATAAGCGACGTCCTAAGATGGTTTGTACGTAGCCTTGGCTTTTTGCGGTTTCTTTCGCTTGTGCCATATAGGTCGCAACCCCAGGGTAACGCGTAAAATAGGTGTCGATGTAATGTTGTGCCAATTTGCGCTCGCAGCCTAATTGTTTGGCGAGTCCAAAGGCACTCATGCCATAAATTAAGCCGAAGTTAACGGCTTTGGCGGCGCGACGTTGTTCGTTGGTAACCTCATCAAGTGGTGTGGCAAAGACTTCAGCAGCGGTAGCGGTGTGTACGTCGAGATTAGCCGCAAAAGCAGCGAGTAGACTAGCGTCTTGCGACAAATGTGCCATTAAGCGCAGTTCGATTTGTGAGTAATCTGCTGCCAATAAGGTGTAGCCTGTTTCGGCGATAAAGGCTTTACGGATGCGTCTGCCTGCTTCGTTACGCACGGGAATGTTTTGCAAATTCGGTTCGGATGACGATAAGCGTCCTGTTGCCGTTACCGCTTGATGAAAGCTAGAATGTATACGTCCTGTTTGCGGATGAATATGGTTGGGTAAGGCATCGAGATAGGTTGATTTGAGTTTGCTTAGGCTGCGGTATTCTAGAATAACGGCAGGTAGTTCGTAGGTTTCTGCCAGTTGCTCCAGCACTTCTTCGTTGGTCGAAGGCTTTCCACCTGGCGTTTTTTTGAGTGTGGGTAAGCCCATTTTATCGAACAAAATGGCGGCTAGCTGTGTGCTTGATCCTAAATTAAACGTCTGACCAGCTAGGTTGTGCGCTTTCAATTCTAAATGGCCTATGTCATCGCCCATTGCAACTGACTGTTCCAATAGGGCATGGGTGTCAATTTTTACGCCCGTGCGTTCCATGTTGCCGATAATCGGCATTAAGGGGCGTTCGATGCTTTCGTATAGCTGTTGCATGTCAGGCTGTTCTGCTAAGGCTTGGTGTAGGGTTTGATGCAAGGCAGCAGTGACAGCAACATCTTCGCAAGCGTAGGGTGCGGCAATATCGAGTGGAACATCGGCGAAGCCTTTCTGTGTTTTACCTTTGCCCGCAATGTCTTCGAATGTCGTGGTGGTATGTCCTAAGTAATGTTGTGCGAGGTCGTCCATATTATGGCGGCTTGCTGTGGCATTGACCACGTAAGACTCGAGCATGGTGTCATCGAGTACACCAGCTAAAGCAATGCCATGATTGAGCAACACGTGACGATCATATTTGAGGTTGTGACCCAATTTAGGCAATTGGGCATCGGTGAAAAGGAAGCTGATCACGGCTAACACATCATCTAATGCGAGTTGTTGAACGTCACCCAGCTCGACTCTGTGCGCGACGGGACAATAGGCGCTACCAAGTGCTTGTGTATGCATACCAATACCGACAATGCGTGCATCGAATAGGTTTAAGCTTGTGGTTTCTAAGTCAAAGCAGAGTTGTTGTTCCATGCGCGCGTGATCGCACCAGCTTTGCCAAGTGTTTAGGTCGGTAATGATGGTGCAGGTGGACAGAGAAAACACCTTTGTATCCGTCTTTGCCAAAGGGGGCGTTATGCTTGTTTCGCTTTCTATTTTTTGCTTTGGTAAAGAGGGGTTGGGTGTGTTTTCTTTCAGCCAGCCATGTTGTTTCAACAACGTCTGGGCGCGCTTTAAGTTTAATCTGGTCAGTTCTGTCGTCAGTTCGTCAAGCTGCACGGGGGAGGGTGTTAGCTCATTCCACTGTAACGGTAGTTCGCAATCGCGCTTAGTAATAACAAGCTCTTGAATGAGGGGGAATTGTGGCGCTGCTTCTAAAATATTCTGTGCCGTGCGTGTTCGCTGTCCTTGCATGGCAGCGACAATGCCTGTCAGTGTGCCATGCGCTCGCAGTAATTTAGCGGCTGTTTTTTCGCCCACACCCGCAACACCAGGTATGTTGTCCGACTTGTCGCCAACCAGTGTTAAATAATCCACGACCAGCTCTGGCGGAACGCCCATTTTATCGACGACTTTGCTCGGCGTGAGTAAGATGTTTTTCATGGTGTCGATAATGCGCACCTTGTCGTTGACCAGTTGGCACAGATCTTTGTCGCCTGTGGCGATAACCACCTCTTGGTTGTTGGCGCTGGCTTGTGTGGCAAGGGTGGCAATGACATCGTCGGCTTCGATGCCTGGTACAACCAATAATGGCAATCCCATCAGCTTAATCAGGTTGTGCAGGGGTTCAATTTGTGCGCGCAATTCGTCAGGCATCGGAGAGCGGTGCGCTTTGTACTCTGGAAAAAGCGCGTGACGAAAATTTTTACCGCGCGCATCGAAAATGATGGCAATACCGCTGGGTTGATAGTCGTGAATGAGCGTTGAGAGCATCGATAACACGCCATGAATGGCGTTGACGGGCGTGCCATCGGGGGCATTCAGCATCGGAACAGCATGAAAGGCACGGTAAAAAAATGAATTAGCATCGACAAGCAACAGCGGAGCGGACATGAGGGTACTCAAATTGGTGACAAGAATGTTGCTATTATAGTCGGTTGTATGTGTTAAAATCGCATCTATTTATTCCTAGTTAAGCTTGCGAAATTATGTCTGTTTACACCACGGTTACTGAAGCTGAGTTGCGTTGCTATTTGTTAGAGTTTGATGCGGGTGATCTTGTGTCTTTTGAGGGCATTAGTGCAGGCATCGAAAATACCAATTACTTTGTCAACACGAGCTGTGGTCGTTACGTGTTGACCTTATTTGAACAACATGGTTTTGAGTCGTTGGATTATTTTCTGCGCCTAATGGCTTGGCTTTCTGAAGCGGGTGTGCCGACTGCGCATCCGTTAGCGGGTAAAGATGGTCAGTATTTGCGTGTGTTGTGTGGCAAGCCAGCCTCATTGGTTCAGCGTTTGCGCGGGCGCTCTGTCGACGTGTCTGATGCGGCCCATTGTGCTGTCGTCGGACAGGCATTGGCTAAAATGCATCATGCCAGTCGTGGTTTTGCACATCATCGTGCTAATGATCGTGATCTCGATTGGATGCAAAGCATGCGCCATAAGATTGCGCTTTTGACAGAGTCATCAACTTTGGCAATGATTGATGACGAGTTGGCATTTCAGCAGCAACACGATTTTTCGGTTTTACCGATGGGTGTGATTCATGCCGATTTGTTTTTAGATAATGCGCTGTTTGATGGCGAAGCGCTGACAGGCATTATCGACCTTTACTATGCCTGTCATGGTGTTTGGCTCTACGATGTCGCCGTAGCCATGAACGATTGGTGTCGAGCGCCAGATCTAACGATTAACACGGTTTGGGCGCGTGAGTTGTTATTAAGTTATGCCAGTGAGCGCGCATGGACGGATGCAGAAAAGCGGCTTTGGCCTGCGGTAGCGCGTCGTGCTGCTTTACGCTTTTTCTTATCTCGTTTACACGATCAGTTAATGCCTAGGGCGGGCGAGTTAACCCAGACCAAAGATCCGCTTGTTTTTCAACGCTTATTATTGTGGTTGCGTGAGCATTGTCCACCTTTGGTCGGTTGAGATGTTGAGTGTTGTTCAGGCAGCTAACGCCCTGCAGGCTGGGAAAGTCGTTGCTTACCCCACAGAAGCGGTGTATGGTTTAGGCTGTGATCCGATGAATGAGCAATCGGTTGCTGACATTTGGCAACTCAAGCAACGCCCTCAAGGTATGGGCTTGATTGTGGTTGGGTCGAACTGGCAACAACTGATTGCTTACATGTCGCCACTCAGTGACTTTCAGCAAGCAACACTGGTATCGAGCTGGCCCGATGCCTTAACGTGGATTGTTCCTGTTGCTACGGATGTGCCTTTATGGTTGACGGGTGGCAGAGATACGATTGCATTGCGTTGGACAAAGCATCCTGACGTGTGTGCGTTATGCGATGCGTTTGGTGGGGCAGTTGTATCGACCAGTGCTAACACTCATGGTCAACCGCCTTGTCTTCATGCTGCTTGCGTGGAACAGACTTTTGCGACACAGTCTGCTTTTGCAGGCGTGTTGATGGGTGCATTAGGTGTCGATGACCGTCCTACACCCATTCGAGACTTGTTAACGGGGGCGTGGGTAAGAACATGAGCGATATGCCAGAAAAGTATACATTAAGCATTGATGTGCCCAGTAGCGATTTGCCATTGAGCGACGATGAACTGGATATGCTTGCCGACTTTTTAAGCACGCTTGAACATCACGATGAGTCACTGTCTTTGTCTGCTGTTGATGGCTTTTTTAATGCACTTGCCATCAGCCCCGAACTGATTTCACCCACAGAGTGGATGGCTTGGGTATTGGGCGAGTTGCCAGCTTTTTCCAGTGAGCAAGAAGCAACATCAATCATCGCGTTACTCATGCGTCATTACCATCAAGTGCAATTGGGTATGCGCGAGGCGAGTCCACCTGATTACGCGCCTTTGTTTTTGTTCAGTCAACATAATGTCGAACAGCCTTGGGTATCCGATTGGTGTCATGGCTTTATTGCAGGTGTGCATTTACGCACCGATGCGTGGTTAGATGTGATTCGGCATGAAGGTGATGGTGCGATGCTCGATTTAATTTACGCCATGACCATTCTCGCTCCGCCCGATTTCGAGAAGCGTCCTGCAGACGATGAAGTCGGTGAGGACGAAGTGGATCAAACGTCTATTGCCATGCGACGCATGGCGCATGATGCGCTAGATGATTATCGTGCTCATTTCGACCCCTTAGCAGGATGGGATGTGCTTTTAGAGACGTGCGTGATGCATTTACGTGATCATTTATTGCATCCCAATAAGGTAAACGTGTGCCCTTGTGGCAGCGGCAAGGTGTTTACAGAATGTTGTGGGTCTAGCAATCGCCAGTTGCATTAATGCCAATCAAATTTTAACGAAGGATCAATAGTCTAGTATGAGTGTATCCCATAAAAAACCAGTTGTCGCCACTCAGTTAGGTCAAAAACCCAAACCTGTTAAAGCGGTGTACAATCCCTTAACGGATAACGAACTCGATGTATTAGAGGCACTGTTAGAAGCGCTTGCCAATAGTGTCGATCCAGATGATCATGATGCGCATCAGCCACTACGGCTCGATGCCGTCGATGGTTTATTTGCTGCTTTAGCGTTAAGCCCTTCCATTATGCCGATTGCCGACTGGATGACAGTGATCTTTGGTGAAGGGACACTGTCCAATAAGGAAACCACTCAGCGTACGCGTAATTTATTGATTCGTCATTACAATAGTGCGGTACATCAGTTTCGCAAAACCGATTTAAGTGACTACTTTCCTTGCATTTCGGTGGGCGAAGATGATGATGAAGCCGCTGACGTTGCTGCTTGGTGCACGGGGTTCGCCTTAGGTATCGAAGCGCAAGAAGAAAAATGGGCAGAGCGTAGCGATGAAGATGCATGGACAGAAATTTATGTTATTCAGGCGCTTAAAGATGCCGATGCAGCGGGAAATATCATTATCTCTGACGACTTAGATGGCGGTGAATTAGAACTGATGCACAGTAAAGCGGATTTGCTTGAGTTGATGAAAGAAGAAGTGAGCGAAGCACTGGAAGAACCAGCAGATGCATTAACCATGCTGTTGTTTGCCTTATCTCGACTACAAGAAACGGTGATTAAAGTCAAAAAACCAGTCGGTTACGTATAAGAGAGTGATGATGGAATTAGATATTGTTTTATTGCTTAAGGCGGCGCTATTAGGTGTTGTCGAAGGGCTAACCGAATTTTTGCCGATTTCAAGCACAGGGCATCTCATCATTTTTGGTGACATGCTCAACTTCAATGACGAAAAAGGTAAGGTTTTCGAAATCGCCATTCAATTGGCAGCCATTTTAGCGATTGTTTGGGCGTATCGACAAAAGGTAGCCAGCGTTACCATCGGCATGGTGCAGCGCGATGCGGCTGCATGGCGTTTTGCCACCAACTTAATGATCGCTTTTTTGCCAGCGGCGATACTGGGATTACTGTTTCATGGTGCGATTAAAACCTTATTGTGGAGTCCGATTACGGTTGCCGTGGCACTCATTATCGGTGGCTTTGTTATTTTGTTGGTCGAAAAACGTATGGCGCATGTACCGCCACGAATTCAAACCGTCGATGACATGCAATGGCACGACGCACTTAAAGTGGGTGCGGCTCAGTCGTTAGCGCTGATTCCTGGTACGTCTCGTTCGGGTGCTACGATTATGGGCGGATTGATTTTTGGCTTATCACGCACCGCTGCAACTGAGTTTTCCTTCTTCTTGGCCATTCCGACCATGATTGCAGCAACTGTCTATGATGTGCATAAAAGTTGGGAACTGTTTACGTTGGCAGACTTGCCGATGTTTGCACTCGGTTTTATTATGTCTTTTATTGCGGCGATGATTGCCGTAAAGGCATTATTGCGTTACGTTGCCAGTCATACCTTTACGGTTTTCGCTTGGTATCGTATTGTTTTTGGTGTATTTGTTTTATGGTATTTTTTATAAGGGGCATTGACATGCGTTTATTAGCACTATCGGTTGTCTTGGCAACATCTTTAATTGCGGGCTGTTCATTTGTGAACGTTAGCGAGAAAGGTGAGAAAGTTGTTTTATTAAAGCAATCAGAAGTTTCTGGTTGTGATCGTTTGGGTTCAACGATTGTTGCGGTAAAAGATACCGTTGCAGGCATTGATCGTAGTATTGAAAAAATGGATGCTGAGCTTGCGATATTGGCGCGCAATAGTGCGCCTGATATTGGTGGTGATGCGGTTGTACGCGAAGAGCGTTTGGCTGATGGTAAGCAGCGATTCGGGATTTACAACTGCCGTCGTTAAAACCTATTGCGCACCCAGATTAGTTTGTTGCTTCAGTGCTCACACTGCGTCACCTACTGATGTAGGCTCCTTGTGTTGCGCGCCTTGCGCCGCCTACTCTGGCTGCTCATAACGGTTTTAGTGTAGATTGCGCACATTGTTAAAAAAGGAATGCATATGTCCACCACTGCTCACCAACAGCTCGAATCTGTTAAAGCTTGGTTATTATCATTGCAAGATCGTATTTGCGATGGTCTGTCTGCTATTGATGGTGGGCAATTTACCGAAGAAAGTTGGCAGCGCGAAGCAGGCGGTGGTGGTCGTACGCGTGTTATGGAAGGTGGTGCAGCCATTGAAAAAGGTGGCGTTAATTTTTCGCATGTTTATGGTGATGAGATGCCTGCTTCTGCGACGGCGCATCGTCCCGAACTGGCAGGGCGACGTTTTAATGCTATGGGGGTGAGTTTGGTGATTCATCCGCGTAACCCATATGCGCCGACCTCTCATGCCAATGTTCGTTTTTTTATTGCCGAGGCAGACGGTCAAGAACCCATTTGGTGGTTTGGCGGTGGGTTCGATTTAACTCCCTATTATCCATTCGATGAAGACATTGTGCATTGGCATCAAACCGCTAAAGATGCTTGTGATCCTTTTGGTGAGCAGGTTTATGCCGACTACAAAAAATGGTGTGACGACTATTTTTACCTTAAGCATCGCAATGAAACACGTGGTGTTGGTGGTTTGTTTTTTGACGACCTAAATGAAGGCGGCTTTGATCATTGTTTTGCTTTAACTCAGTCGGTTGGTGAGTCCTATTTGCCTGCTTACGCCCCTATTTTAGCTAAGCGTAAGGATGAGCCTTATACCGAGCGAGAACGGGATTTCCAATTGTATCGTCGTGGGCGTTATGTCGAGTTTAATTTAGTGTTTGATCGCGGAACGCTGTTTGGTTTGCAAACAGGGGGACGTACCGAATCTATTTTGATGTCGTTGCCGCCATTGGTAACATGGAAATACAACTATATACCCGAAGCAGGAACGGCAGAAGCACGCTTGTCTGACTACTTAATGGCAAAAAATTGGTTAGCCACTTGAGCTAAATCAATTAATTTGATGTCAGTCTTTAATTGTACCTAGTGCTATTTTTGCGCATGTTTTATGTTTTAGTGTTTTGAATCTGTTAGCTATTGCCATTTTATTGTTTATGATTTGACTATTTTTTTCTCTGTTTTTGACTTGCTTTTGATCGTGCTTATAGCGCAATAAAAATATTTAGGTATGCGTTTTGTACGAGTATCGCTAATATAGTATTAAATTACAGTTCCCTTTATTGTCTAGCATGGCGCTAAAACTAAAGGGTAAGCAAAGGAGAAAATAGAATGCACCTGTTAACACTGTTGGTCGCTGCAAGTTTGTCGTTGTCAGCACAAATGGCAACAGCAGCCATTGAGTCAGTCAAAATTGAATCATATGATGCATATGTTGTTTTGGGCGGCACAGTTGTTCCTTATCGTGAGGTGGTTCTAACAGCTCAAGTTCCTGGACGTGTTAATTATTTAGGTGGGATTGAAGGGGATCGTTTCAACGCAGGTGAATTGCTGGTTGCCATAGAAGATGGTGATTTGCAAGCGCAACGTCGTGCGCTGGTTGCAGGTATTAATAAAACGCAAGCAGGCTTGGCAAATGCCCAAACAGAATATCAACGTGAATTATGGAGTCCGCAGAGTCGCAGTGTTAGCAAAGCACCTGGGTTTGCTATGCCAGGCATGTTTGATCAAACCTTTTCTCGTCCTATGGGACGCATTATGGGCTACGAAGATGATCGGGTGACGCGTCAAGCCGACTTGTACAGCCGTAATTCGGGTGTGCAGCAAGCCAATGCTGATGTGATGAGTGCGCAAGCATCGCTGGAAGCCTTAGATACTAAAATCCGTGATGCACGCTCTCAAGCGCCTTTTTCTGGTTTGATTATTAAGAAAATGGTTGAAGCGGGTGATACTGTCTCGCCAGGTCAGCCATTGGTTAAATATGCTCAGAGTGGTCATTTGTGCATTGAGGTTAACGTTCCTGTGCGCCTGATGGGTAAAATGGAGCGTGGCGATGTGGTTCGTGCGCACCTTGATCAAGTTGGCGATACACAGGCACGCGTCGCTCAGGTTTACCCTGTTGCTGATGCGCAGCAGCACACGGTTAAAGTTAAGTTTGATTTGCCTGTTGGTGTGAGTGCTGGTCCTGGTATGTATGCCGAGGTAATGGTTCCTAATGCGATGGATATGCGCGAGGTAATGCCTGTATTACCTAAGAGTGCCATCGTCAAAAGAGGTAGTTTGCCTAGTGTCTATGTGGTCAACAGTCAAGATACGTTAGAAATGCGAGTTGTGCGTTTGGGTCGTGATGTGGGTAATGATCGTATTATGGTGTTGTCTGGTGTAAAAGAAGGTGAGCGTATCCTAACGCAACCTCCCAAAGCAGCAGCCTCTGGTTGGGTTGTGCGTGGCGACGATGTCATTCCTCATTAAAAAAGTGAATATAAGATTATGAGCGCACACGTAGAAGATAAATCATTACAAGACTTGCTCGGAAAATCGGCAGAATCCTTTGACGATCAAGGGTTGGCAGGCAAGACGGCAAGATCTTTTATTCGGTCACCCATTACGCCACTGTTGTTATTGTTGAGTTTGTTTGTTGGTATTGTCGGCTTGATGCTAACACCACGACAAGAAGATCCTCAAATTTCTGTTCCGCTTGTCGACATTATGGTCGCTTATCCAGGTTCGTCAGCAGAGCAAGCGAATGCTTTGGTTGCACAGCCGCTAGAGCGTGCGTTGCACGAAATTCCTGGTGTCGATCATGTTTATTCTGTTGCCAGACGTGGACAAGCGTTGGTTGCTGTGCAGTTCAATGTGGGCGAACCGTTAGAAGAGTCCTTGGTTAAGGTCTACGATAAGCTGAGTTCGCATCGCGATGTTGTACCGCCCGGTACAATGGAGCCGATTGTTAAGCCTAAAAGCGTTGACGATGTTCCTGTCATCACGTTTACCTTGTCATCAAAAGACTTAACTGGCAGTGAGTTACGCTTACTCGGTCAAGATGTGCTACAAGAACTATCGATTAACGATGGTGTGTCGCAGGGTTTTGTTGTGGGTGGGCAGTCGCGTCAGGTTAAAGTAGAAGTGTTACCCGAACGTCTTTCTGGTTATGGCGTAACGCTTGATCAGCTCGGGCGTACCATTGAAGCGGCTAACTCTGAAACGGATTTAGGTAAAATTGAAGGTTGGAATAAATCCTTCAACGTTTATACAGGTTCTTTTTTGCGTTCTTCGCGAGATGTCGCGAATCTGATGGTTGCAGTGCATGATGGCGCACCCATTTATGTACGAGATGTCGCTTTGGTGACAGAAGGCGATAAAGATATTGCTGATATGGTGATGCATTATCCTTTGTTTGATGCGGAAGGCAAGCCACTGTCAGAAGGTATTCCTTCTGTTACGGTCGCGATTGCTAAGAAGCACGGCACGAATGGTGTTTCTGTTGCTAATGCAGCACTCGATAAGTTACAACAGCTCAAAGGTCGACTGATTCCTGATAATGTGAGCGTGACCATTTCACGTGACTATGGTAAGTCTGCTAATGCTAAGGTTAACGAGTTAATCTTTAAGTTGTTTATTGCCACGGGCGCAGTCACGTTATTGGTCTGGTTCTTCTTGGGCTGGCGCCCTGCTTTGGTTGTGGCTATCGTGATTCCTGTTGTTATTTTGGTCACTGTCTTTATTGCTTGGCTGGGTGATTACACCATTGATCGTGTGTCACTGTTTGCACTGATTTTCTCGATCGGTATTTTGGTTGACGATGCGGTTGTTGTTCTTGAAAACATCTATCGACGCTGGTTGATTGATGGCTCGACACGTGATGAAATTTCGATTGATGCGACCGCCGAAGTTGGCAACCCTACGATTGTGGCTACCTTGGCGGTGATCGCTGCACTGATGCCGATGGCGTTCGTGTCGGGCATGATGGGTCCTTATATGGAACCCATCCCCTCTTTAGGTTCTGCTGCGATGGCGTTTTCGTTATTTGCTGCCTTTGCCTTTACCCCTTGGTTGGCGGCACGTATTAAGCCATCAATGGAGCAGCTTCAAAAAGATGCCATTAAGGAACATAAACAATCAGAAAAGATTGAGCGTTTTTTCCGTAGACTGTTGGGTAGCTTAATTTTAGATAAAGCAAAAGGATGGATGTTTTTAGGGGTTATTCTGGTTGCTTTTTTTGTTTCTGTTTTACTGTTGGTTTCAACGGCAGTAACCGTTAAATTACTGCCTTTCGACAACAAATCAGATTTTTCTGTGGTGGTTAACTTTCCAGAGGGAACTGCCTTACCCGTGACGGCAAGCCTGACAGAAGAGATTGTGCAAGCGTTGCGTCAAGTACCAGAAATCACTTCGATGGAAACTTATGTTGGTACAGCCGCGCCCTTCGATTTCAATGGGCTGGTGCGTCATTATTATTTGCGCGATGAGCCTTGGCAAGCAGATATTCAGGTTCACTTGCTGGGTAAAAAAGACCGTCTGCGACCCAGTCATGAAATTGCCGAAGCGGTGCGTCCTTTATTGCAACCTTTAGCGGATCGTGCGGGTGCTCGTATTCAAATTGTTGAAGCGCCTCCTGGGCCTCCTGTGTTACAAGCGGTGGTTGCTGAGGTCTATGGACCAGATGCCGATACGCGTCGCAAAGTAGCCGAAGACTTGACCGCGATTTTCAAAAAATCGGACAACATCACAGATGTGGATAACTTACTGCAGTCCCCATATGACATTTGGCGCTTTGAAGTCGATGTTAGTAAGGCGGTTCGTCGCGGTATTTCAATTGATGTGATTAACAAAACCTTAGCAATGGCAATGGGTAATTTCCGTGTTGGGGATGCCAAGCAAGGGTTAGTTCGTGAGGCGGTTTATATTGTTTTACAAGTGCCTCAAGCTTATCGCACCGAGTTCGCTCGTTTAGGTCAGATTCCCGTTCCCTCGCAAATGGGTGGTACGGTTCCTTTGGCAGAGCTAGGGCACTTTATTAAAGATACGCAACAACAGGTGATTTATCACAAAGATTTGCAGCCACTAGAGTACGTGATTGCCAATACAACAGGTCGTTTGGGCGCACCAATCTATGGTATGTTGCAAGTAAGCGACTTTTTGGAAGACTATGTGTCTCCTGATGGCGTTACGGTTAAAGGCAGTTACGCAGGTGTGCCTGTCGATACTTACCGCTCAGGGTTTGAATGGGGTGGTGAGTGGACAGTAACCTACGAAACTTTCCGAGATATGGGATTGGCATTCGGTGTTGCCTTGGTACTTATTTATATGCTGGTTGTTTGGGAATTTAAGAACTTTATGGTTCCTGTCATTGTGATGGCACCGATTCCGTTAACGCTTATTGGTATTATTCCTGGACATTGGATTATTGGTGCTGAGTTTACCGCAACCTCGATGATCGGCTTTATTGCCTTGGCAGGGATTATTGTTCGCAACTCACTACTGTTGGTTGATTTTGCGCGACAAGAAATCGCTAAGGGCGTGCCCATCGTTGATGCGGTGATTTATTCGTGTCAAGCACGAACACGTCCTATCCTAATTACAGGGGCGGCGCTGGTGCTAGGTTCGAGCGTTATTTTGTTCGATCCAATTTTCCAAGGTATGGCTGTGTCCTTAATGTTTGGGGTCATTGTGTCGACGATGTTGACACTGATTGTGATTCCATTGGGTTGTGTGAGTGCCCGTGCTGCGATGTGTTCGACCATGAATCAGGGTATGACCAACCCACCTGCTGCAGGTTGTTCTGGTTCACTTGATGTTAAGTTAGAAAGTCCTGCGCATGCAGGTGACATTCACGTTCATCCTGTTCACGCACTGCAACCCCTTACCGTGGCTCCTGCTGATGTGTTTAGCAAGGTTTCGAAGCCAACGGACAAGATTGAAAATGAACTTGTCTCTACGCCCGCGCCCGCATATTATCAGCGCCATGAAATAGAACTGGTGAGTGTAGAACAAGAAAAAGCGACAACAGATCATCTGGTTACGCCTTTGGAAGTGCATGTTGTGATGGCAGAGCCAGCACGTGTCGAGCTAACCGAATCTCATGCTGCAGAACCAACACCGATGCCCGCCGATGTCGTTAAGCCACTTGAAGCGCAGTCGCAGGCAGGCGCATCGACAGAAATAAAAGCATCTGTTGTCCTGCCAGAAGAAATGGGCACGCCAAACGTTGTTGTTGTGGCACCCATTGTGTCTCAACCAATACCCGAGCCTGCTTTCGCAACAACAGATGCCGCTGTGACTCAGGCTAAGACGGCAGAGCAATCGCTAGAAAAGCCAATACAGCCAAAGAGAAATGCGCGTACTGTAAAGGTAGCAACACAGGCTAGTACTGTCGTCGATACCGTAGCGAAAGCGAAAGCGGAGCGAGCTGTTGTTCCACCGTCAGTGACAGAAGCGCCTAAAAATCTGTCGAAGCGCCCCCGTCGTGGTATTAGAATTAAAGGACAAGAATGATATGAAACCATCTCTTTTCGCATTTTGGATGTTAGCACTGTCGCCTTTAACCGCATGGTCAGAGCCTGCACAAGTACTTGTTTGGCCGCAGTCAGAAACGTTTTATGATTCTAAAGCGGCGACACAGAGTCGACGCATGGTAGAACCCGCAGCTGTTAGTACATATACGTATCCTGTTCAGGGAGGGGCGTTAGCGGTGCCAGCCATGATGCCAGCGCCGCAATATACGCAGCCGCAAATGGGTTATCGCCCCGCGCCATCACAGCCGCAAGGTTTTCCTAATGCGCCTTCTGGCTTTATGCCTCAAATGCCACAAGGAATGCCGCAGGGATTTCCCACGTCACTACCGAGCTTTTCAGTACCGACTGTAACAGTCCCTTCGATGCCAAGTATGATGCCTAATTATGGCAGTATGCCTTTCAATTCGGGTAGCTTCCCCAATGGTGGCTTTGGGAATATGATGCCTTTCCCCGGTGGGAATGGTTTTAGCGGGATGCCGTTTGGTTTTGGATACTAAGCGGTAATCTATTAAGAATGGGAAACGTGAGGATGTCTCTTGGCTTGCGTATTCCCTAATTGACCAAGAGTGTTTAAATTTGACGATAATAGGAGTTTCATATATGAATAAAATGACATTAACTTTAGCAATTGCAGCTGGTTTGGGTCTTTCTGTACAAGCAAGTGCTTTCGCAGCACCATGGGATAACGCTGGTAACGGCTATCAAAATGGTAACGGCAATGGCTACAGCAATGGTAACGGCTACGGTCGTGGCGATTCACGTGGTGAAGGTCGCGGTGAAGGTCGCGGTGAAGGCCGTGGTGAAGGCAAAGGCGAAGGTGATGGTGAGTTTGATGGCGGCATGTCTTTCAACATGAAAGGTAAAGGTCGTGCGCAGAATCAGCAAAACTGGAACGGCAACGGCAACGGCAACGGTTATACGCAAGGTAACGGTAATGGCTACGGTCAAGGCCAAGGTTATGGTAATGGTTACAATGGCTTCAATGGTCAGGGTTACGGTAATGGCGCTAACGCTCCTTACTACGGTCCTTACTACGGTCCAGCGCCATATGGTGCACCAGCTGCGCCACAGATGGGCGCGCCAATGCCATACCCAATGCCAGCACCAGGCATGATGATGCCACAAGCACCTGCTCAAGCACCAGCTAAGCAGTAACTTAGGTTCGGGCGGTACTTCGCTATGGCACACTTGTGTCATAGTGGAGTACCCCATTGCAAGGAAGTTATTATGATCACCGTCGTTGGTAATCTAAAAGGCGGAACAGGAAAAAGCACCGTAGCGTTTAATTTGGCGGTTTGGTTGGCAAAACAAGGCAAAAAAACAGCTTTGTTTGATCTCGATCCGCAAAATACATTCAAAGATGTGCTCGATGTACGTTTAGAAGAAGGTTACGAACCTTGTTTGTCTTCAGCTGGTGACCTTATTGCACTGGAAAGCCTCGCCAAAAAACCCAGCGCAGAAGTGGTAATTGATGTCAGTATTGCTGACAAAGCTGCTATGTTGGCTGCGATTAAGCGTGCCGATCGTGTTGTTATACCTTGTGCGCCTAGCCAAGCTGACATCTGGTCAACGCAAAAATTTTTAAGCATGATTGAAACAGAAGTGGGTGATAAAAAAATCTTTGCTTTTATCAATCGTGCTGATACCCATCATATGGTTGTTGAAACACAGGAAGCTGAAGAGGCATTAGATATGCTAAAAGGCGTTAAACGTCTTCCTGTTCGTTTATATCAACGAACAGCTTACCGTCGCTCATTTAGCGAAGGATTGGCTGTGTTTGAATTAAATGCATATGATAAGGCCGCGCAAGAGGTACTTACCCTTGCGGCCCTACTTTATCCGCAATATGTATAAGGAGAACGAAGATGCGTTTTTTACGTGCGCTGCTTAATAGTGGTGTGTTCATGATTATTCTCCTCGCAGCAGCAACGCTGTATTTGGTTTACTCTGATACCATTAAGCGTGATCATGGTCTTGATGCTGTGAATGAGTCATCCCCCGCAGTGGCAGAAATGCCTGCAGTTGTGTCGTCACCTGTTGCTGTGCAAACACCGCTTGCTGCTGCACCAGAGCCACAAGTTGTTAGCGAAACGGTTGTTGCAGCCACGCCTGCCGTCATAGCGCAAGAGCCTATTCAGGTCGAGCCTGCTTTCGAAACACAACCGCCTGCATACAGCCAATCTGATATGCCACCCATGATGCCTTATCAAGGTATGATGCCCATGCCAGAACCGCAGATGCCACCTCCTATGGTTGCTCATCAAGCGCCGATGAATCTGCCGCAGATGCCGTCTATGCCACCCATGATGCCTTATCAGGCACCAATGGACGTGCCAGCAACAGTGGCGCCAATGCAGCAGTCAGAAACGATGCCTCAGCCCGTTTACCAGCCAGCACAGATGATGCCAGCTCAAACGAACCTCGAAATTGCGCGTACAGCACTTTACGAGGGTAATTTGGATGTGGCAAAGCAGGCTTATCAGGCAGAATTAACCCGCACGAATGATCCAGATTTACATGGTGAGTTGGGTAATGTGTATTTTGCGCAACAAAACTGGCAAGATGCTGCCATTGAATATGCAGCAGCTGTTGAAGGGTTAAGCGCACAAGGTCGTTTTTTACAGGCTCAATATGTGTTAGGGTTTTTGATGCAAATTAATCCTGATATGGGTCAAAAAGCGATGATGAACCTGCGTGCGACCATGTATCCTCAAAACAATTAATTGAGCGAGAAAAACCACTATGACCGAAGCGCAACCGCGCGTAACTGGCTCTGAACAAGGACAGCAAACAACGCCCCCGTTGTTTGCAATGCCTGAACCAGATGTTCATTACATGCAAAAGCAAGTATTTTTACTTGAAGATACGGTTTTAACAATGTCAATGGCAGTGACAACCATCAGCTCGGCGATGCGTCGTTGGGAAAAGGTGTTGTTGCCAATGATGGCTGGATTCATTGTATTGGCTGGATACGGCTTTTATTTAATTTATCACCTCACTTACGATATTGGCATGATGTCTAACAACATGGCTCAAATGACAATGACGGTTGATCGCAACATGACGGTGATTGCGCAAGAAATTCGTGGTATCCAAAAAGAAGTCAAAATCATGACGGATGAAGTGGTTACGATGGATGACCACATTTTGAAGATTAACGAAACCATGCTACATATGAACGAGAGCATGAGTAAAATTAATGACAGTGTTGCGCAGATGGCGATGAGTACGAGCCGCATGGGCACGGATTTATGGGATTTGAATCGGAGTATTTCAGGACCAATGAGCACCATTAACAACGTCGCACCTTGGCGCATGTTGGGTGGTCGTAAAGAGCCGCCGCCACCGCCACAAGCGGTTCCACCTTCGTCTTATCCTTATTATTACGGTATTCCTGCGCCCCAAACGGCTCAGCCACAGCAGCAACCTGCACAAACACCGCCAGCAGTAGTACAGCCAGCGCGATGAGTGCGGTTGCATAGGAGTTATCATGCATATTCAAGAGCGTATTCATAAATTGCAGCAAAGTTTGGTGCAAGAAAATCCTGTTTTGTTGGAGGTTGTCGGTACTTATCGTCAGCTCGATCAGGTGGCGCAGGGTTTGGGCATATTAGATACGAACGCTTCATATGTCGAACAGATTTCTTGGTGGCCTCTGATTGCTGTATTGGGTACTTTTTCGGCTGGTAAATCGTCTTTCATTAATCAGTTTGTTGGGCGTCGTGTACAGGACACAGGAAATCAAGCAGTGGATGATCGCTTCAGCGTCATTTGCTACGGTGGTGGCGACGAAACGATGACCTTACCAGGTTTGGCACTCGATGCTGACCCGCGCTTTCCTTTTTATGGCATTCGTCATGAGATTGAGCGCGTCGCTCAGGGTGAAGGCAATCGAATTGATAGCTACTTGCAACTCAAGACTGTTCCAGAAAACAGCTTAAAAGGGCGCATTCTGATCGACTCACCCGGTTTTGATGCAGACAGTCAGCGTGATACGGTGTTAAAAATTGCTGATCATATTATTGGTATGTCAGATTTGGTATTGGTCTTTTTTGATGCGCGTCATCCTGAACCTGGTGCCATGCGTGATACGCTGAAGCATTTGGTAGAAGGTACACACCAGCGTCATGATGCGGATAAATTTTTGTTCATTTTAAATCAAATCGACACAGCTGCTAACGAAGACAATCCTGAAGCGATTATGGGTGCATGGCAACGTGCTTTAGCGGCGAGCGGCTTAGTCGGTGGCAAGTTTTATATGATTTACAATGAAAAAGCAGCTGTAGCAATTAAAGACGAAACCTTAGCTGAACGCTTCAAGCGAAAAAAAGACATCGACTTAGCAGAAATTTATAACCGCATGGATAAGGTGAGCGTCGAGCGTGCCTATCGCATCAGCTTTGCCTTAGAAACCTTGTCTGATCAGTTAGAAAACGAGTGGTTACCTAAAGTTGATGATGTTCGCTTGCAATGGGCAAAGCGGGTTGCGATTAGTGATATTGTTTTGGCATCATTCGTGAGCGTGCTTTTGATGTGGTTATCGCTCAATACCTATTTGTTTACCAACATCGATTTGTCTGGCTTGATTGACAACCCTATTGCAGGATTGACAGTTGCGGGTGTTGTATTGGCTGTTTTGTTCGTGCCGCATTATTATTTCCGTCAATTATGGGCAGGTATTATAATGCGTCGGTTGCAGCGTGAAGACGAAACAGGAAACTTGGCGCGTGCCTTGGCTCGCAATACCGTTTTCTGGCGTCCGATGTTTGCGCAATCGCCGCGTGGTTGGGGCAATGGTGCGCGTAAGCGTTTAGCCAATGTGCGTGATCAGGCGCGTCGTGCGATTCAAAAACTCAACGATCAGTTTGCGAAGCCAGCTGGAGAGTCCATTCGCTAGGTTAAGCAACGGTTACAAGTCGTTTTATTAAAAGCCCGCAAGCAATATCTTTGTTATTGTGGGCTTTTTTGTTGTCGATTATAAAAATTAATCACCATATTTGCTGATTTAATTCGTAAAATTGCATAGAATAGGAAATGAAAAAGTGCTTTGCAACATACTGCATCGCCTTCATTATTATTGATTAGTGTTTTGGGGATTGGATCATGAATAAAATATTATTATCATTGTGTATTGCCAGTTTGTTGCCAGTAACAGCGCGTGCGTTAGAAGGTCAGGTGTCTGGTTTTGGTACCATTGGCGCAGCGTCAACAGATTCGTCGCAGGCGTATGATCGTGGCTTAGATAAAAACAATGCAGAATGGATTAACGATACGAAAGCGGGTATTCAAGCCGACGTTAAAATTAACCCACACTTCAGCATTACTGGTCAGGTTGTGGCGAAGCAATCAACAACGGATGATGACCGCATGTCGGTGCAAGGCGAATGGTTGTTTGGCTCTTACGCGCTGAATGATTCGACCAAAATTAGAGCGGGTAAATTGCGTTTACCCTTGTTTATGATGTCTGAACAATTGGATGTAGGCAAAGCGTATATTTTGGCTAAATTGCCACTAGAAATGTATGGTCAAGCACCCACCAATGGTTATGTCGGTGCTGATTTGTTGAAGCGTTTTGAAGTTGGCGAAGATGGTGAGTTAACGATTCAGCCATATGCAGGGATGACACGCTTTGACGGGCGCGGCATTAATCCGTTGGATAGCAATGTGATGTTTAAGACTTTTGAAGCAGATAGTGTTAGGGGTTTAAATGTTCTATTTGATTATAACGAGATTCTACGCCTAAGAGCTGGCTACATGGCAACAAAGCTATCTTATAAAGATGAGCGTAGCAGCGTGCTCGGTGGCATGATTGCAGGCATGGTTAGCAATGTTGACGCAAGCTTTGCTTCTTTGGGTGCACAATTGCGCTTAGGTCATACCACCATCACAGGTGAATATGGACAACGTCGTGTGGACAGCATGATGTTCGCTGATACGGATGGTCGTTATTTATCGGTTGATCATAAGTTAGGTGCATTTACGCCATATCTTTCTTACGCTGTGATTAGTTCAGACAAGGCTAAGATGGGTGGCATGGCACCTAATTTAGATCAGTCTACTAAAGCAGCAGGTGTTGTTTATGCGGTGAATGGTAACTCGAATATCAAGGCAGAAGCCTCACAGGTATCCGTAGGTTCTGCTAATAACTCGAATGAATTTTTCAATAATGGTACGACTATTGCGGGCAAAGATATCGCTGTTTACCGTCTTAACTATAACCTGATGTTTTAAGGAGTAACCATAATGAACAAATTCGTATTGCTTTCTTTATTGGTTGCTTCTTTCACTGCTCAAGCGGGTGTGGCGGTGATTGCGAATCCGAGTGTGGGTGATGGCGCTACCGATAAAGACATTAAAAAAGTGTTTATGGGTAAAAAGTCAGAACTAGCTGGCGGTGTTGTAACACCTGTTGATCAAAAAGAAGGCTCGGCTTCGCGCAAAGCTTTTTATGAAGGTGTTGTGGGTCAGACAGAAGATGAAGTTAAAGCTTACCGTACCGAAATGGTCTTTACAGGTAAGGGCACGCCACCAAAAGAAGTTGCAGACGATGCTGCCGTGAAGCTATTCGTTGCGACAACACCTGGTGCTGTCGGTTATATTGATGAGAGTAAGGTCGATGCGAGCGTTAAAGTATTACTGAAAAAGTAATTCTGTTTATCTCGCAAGTAGGGCTGCAAGTTGCAGCCCTTTTTTATTTTGGCATGACACAGTTAGGATGTTTACCCGCAGCATGTGCGGCTTGCATCAGTGATAGTGCTTCGCCTTGTCGATCTTGTAACGCCTGAATGCGGCTGTCTTCAGATGGATGCGTGGACATCCATTCGGGGATGCTTTCTTTTTTTCCTGATTTCATCACTTCCCAAAGTTTAGGGGCTTCTGCTGGGTTAAAGCCAGCTTTTGCCATGATGTCTAATCCTAATAAATCTGCCTCACTTTCGTGTGTGCGCGAGTAAGGCATAATAATGCCATATTGCACACCCAAGCCCAGCGCAGCAACAGCAAGCTGATTGCTTTGGTTGCGACTGTTAGCGGCAATCCCGACCACAACCAGTCCGATGTTTGCAAGGGTCGCTGCGCTGGCGCGTTCGTTGGCATGGTGGGATAACACATGGGCAATTTCGTGACCAACCACCGCTGCGAGTCTGTCTTGGTTGTTGGCAACCGATAGCATGCCCGTGTAAACCCCAATTTTACCACCAGGTAGGGCAAAGGCGTTTGCCTGTTCTGATTCAAATAAAGTCACTTCCCAATCCCCTACAACTTCACTGGTTAAAGGACGCACGACGCATTGCACGTAAGCGGTCAGTGCTTTGTTTTTACTGACGGGCGTTTCTTTTTTCATTTGATCGTATTCTTGAGTCGCAGCAGTTGCGAGTCCGCTTTCGCTTTGCATGAGCAGTTGCGAGCGTCCTAATGGACTGGTTGCACAAGCCGAAAGCAATGCACTTGCTAGGATAATCAGAATGGGGTTAAGTGGATTCATGATGCTTTTATGACCTCTTGATGCGTTATGCTTGCACCAACATTATAAATGAAGCAAAATAATCATTCGTAACTATTTTTTCTAATATCTTGCGAATTTTGATGGGGTTTAAGCTGGGTTTTTATACAAGGAAGTATCATGCAAGGTGCAAAAGTGTCGAGCAGTATGGTGTTGCGTTCATTGCACGAACGTAAAGCATTGCCTGTTTTCCCAGCGGTTATCCTGAAGCTGGACGAGGTGCTTGCTCAAGACAATGTGAACGTTGATCAGGTGGTTACCATCGTTGCGGCGGATATGCTGATTGCTTCTCGTATTATGCGTGCTGCCTGTTCGGTTCGATATGGTATGAAGCCACCCAAAGACCTGTTGGATGCGGTATCGCGCTTGGGATTCGCCGAAGTCCGCGCAGTCGCTTTTGCGGTTTCTTACACGGCTGGTTTTATGAAGCCGACCCATATTAATGTGAGCGTTTTTTGGCGTCATGCATTTGCTTCCGCAGTCGCGGCTCGTGAGCTGGCGGGGTGGTTTTTACGTGTCAAACAGCAGCGTGTTTGCGATGCGCCAACGGCTTTTCTGATGGGGTTGTCGCACGAAGTCGGCGTGCTCTTGTTAGATCTGTTTAGTCCAAACGAATTTGCACAGGTATTGGCATCGGTGGCAAACGAAGAGCAGAGCATGATGGAACAGAAAATACTGGGTACAACGCATGCCATTATCGGCGCTGCTTTGTTGAAGCAGTGGGGCTTTGCTGATTATATGGCGATGGCTGTTGCTGCGCATCATTTTCCTGCAAGGTTGCAACCCGAGTTACAGCCTTTGGCTGACGTGGTGTTATTTGCCGAATACATTGCTGTTACTCTGGGATTTGGTAATGGGGTTTATGATGCGCCTTCTGCTGCCATGCACGATTTGGTTCTTTCGCGTGGTGAGGCATATGGTATTTCAGGGGCGATATTAACCGATCTGTCGGCTGATGTTGCGGATGGTTTACAAGCAGAAGGTTGGTTAGAATTGGCGGACAGTGTGCAATGAGTGACAGTCAACCTAAATTAACCGCTCAGTTACTTAATCGTTGGCTAGAAGAGCATAAGGCATTGCCGATGTTTCCATCGGTGATTTCTCGATTAGATGCCGCATTGCAAGACCCCAGTGTTTCGGTCGATTCGGTGACGGCGGTACTCGAAGCAGACGTAGGTGTGGTTGCGCGGATCATGAAAACCGTCAATTCGGCAAAGTATGTGATGCATGCACCCGCACAAACGCTAGAGGAGGCGGTACGTCGATTGGGCTTTTCGACAACCCGAATGTTGGCCTGCGCTGCTGCATTTATGAATATGATGACAATTCCCCAGACATTTTCGGCAAGACAGTTTTGGCGTAACGCCTTTGTTGCAGCCGTCGCTGCTCGTGAATTGGTGTTGCTGATGCAAAAACAGGGTCGACAATTAGATACATCGACCGCTTTTACCTTAGGGCTTGCACATGATTTGGGTATTTTTCTGTTAGACAGTTGTTGCGCTGATCGTTATCGTGAGGTTGCGCTATTAGCCAGAGACAATCCGACTGCTTTAGCACAGATTGAGCAACAAGAATTAGGGGTCAATCATGCGATTGCAGGCGCTGTTCTATTGCGTTCTTGGCATTTTCCTGAAGAGTGGGTTATGGCCGTTGCAGGGCATCATTTTCCCGCACGCTTGTCTAAAGACATGCAGCCTTGGGCAGACGTGTTGCTTGCAGCCGAAAGCATGACTTTCTATTTGGGTTTTAATAACGGCATTTGTGCATCGACCCCTGGTGTGTTGCCCGAGTTAACGCAGTTGCGTTTGGTTGCGATCGGCTTAACCGCAGATGACTTTAAACAGACGGCAAAACGTGTTGGCTTATTGGTGAGTCAAGAGGGCTGGCTGGAGTTAGCTGACGAGATGCCAGCCTAAACTAGCAGCACAGCACGCTGGCGTTGCAGCTGCGCTGTTCTTTCAGCGCAATGTCACTCGGTCAATACTAAGTTAAAGCCTGCACCTTCTAATCGCTTTGCTTCGATTTCTAAATCTAATTGCGTCAGTGGGTTTTCGGTTAACCAGTTGGGTGGAAATTGCAACGTCATCTGCCGACCGTCAACATGTAGGTTGGGCAAGGTTAGGTTGTTTTCTCTTCCACGATGTAGTCGGGTTGCGAGACGAAGTACGACCAGTAGTTTAAGCATGACATCGCTCACTTCTTCGGGTAGCGGCATCATATCTTTGCTGTTGAATTTTGAGCGGTGATACAGTGCTAACCAAGCAACGAGTTTTTGTTCTTCCTGATTAAATCCTGCCAAGTCGGCGTGTTCTAGTATGTAGGCACTGTGTTGACGGTATTTGCGACTCGAAATAAAATAGCCGACTTCATGTGACAGTGCCGCCCAGCGTAATAATTGTTCTAATGGCAGTGTTGGGTGTTGTAGTTGCCAAGCGATGTGCACTTGTTTAAAAAAACGCGCTGCGCAGTCGGCAACACGATTTGCCTGAGCGCTGTCGATACGGCTAGAGGCGATGAGAGACAGGATGCTCGCTTCACGCGCATCTTGGGTGTGGTGGACACGCCCAAGTTTATCCAAAATCAGCCCTTCACGCAGTGCGCCAGCCGATACTTGCATGCGCTTAATATCGAGCAACTCAAATGCAGCGATTAAAACGGCTAAGCCGCCACCAATAACAGGTTTGCGATCGTCGGATAACCCAGAAAGTTTAATCTCGCTCAGTTTTTTACCGCTGGTGAGGGCATCACGTAGCGCATACATACCCTCTAGGCTAATGCCATCGTTCGACCAGTTGTTTTGGTTCAGTATGTCGCAGATGGCTTTAATACTGCCACTGGCACCAATGGCTTTATCCCAGCCGAGCGCGCGAAGTTTAGCAACATGTGGGCGTAACACCAATTGACACGCATTAACGGCATGAAAAAACTGCGCTTTGTCGATATGAGCCGTGAGATCGAAGGTTTGGCTGATGGCAACACAGCCCATTTCGGTACTGGTCATGGTGTGGGGGTTAAAATGTGTGCCAATAATAAATTCGGTGCTGCCACCACCAATATCAACCACAAGCCGCTGACTGTCATCGCTGGGTAAAAAATGCGATACGCCTAGGTAAATCAAACGTGCTTCTTCGTGACCAGCAATAATATCGATTTGTGCGCCCAAAGCCGCTTCTGCACGCAACAAAAAGTCCCCTGCATTGCTGGCAAGTCGTAGGGTGTTGGTGCCAACCGCCCGAATGTTTTGCGACTGAATGCCACGTAAGCGTTGTCCAAAGCGCGTTAAACAAGCCAGTGCACGCTCTTGTGCATGGTTGTCTAAATTGCCTTGCGCGTCTAGCCCCATGCGCAAGCGTACTGTCTCTTTGTGCCGATCAAGGAGTTGTAACTGACCATCCACTTCGCGCGCAATGATCATATGGAAGCTGTTTGACCCTAAGTCGATGGCGGCATAGCTGGTTGATGGCATGGTTTAAAGTCTTACAAAGTACGATGATACCATTCTACTTTACCTGCCTTTATTTTTGGTATTTTTCTATCATTAGCTGCTGGGCGCTAATGTGTTCAGTGCCTTGTGCTTGGTGCTGAATATAATCACCGTTTGAGCAGAGTTGCCAGCTATTGGTATCTTTTAGGTAGTTTTCGAGTGACTCTTCGAACACACGCTTTGCCAGTTCGGGATTGCGAATAGGGAAGCAGGTTTCGACACGAGAGAGCAGGTTTCGACTCATCCAGTCGGCACTTGCCAGCCAAATGGTTGGTTTTTCGTCGTTTTGAAAATAGAACACACGGTGATGTTCTAAGAAGCGTCCTAAAATAGAACGCACACGAATGTTTTCAGATAGTCCCACAACACCTGGGCGTAGGCTGCACAAGCCACGCACAATCAGGTCGATTTGCACACCTGCCTGACTGGCTGTATACAGTGCTTCAATCACATCGCGTTGTTGCAGTCCATTCATTTTAGCCACAATGCGAGCAGGCTTGCCTGCAAGGGCATTCGCTGTTTCTTGAGCAATAGCGGCTTTGATATTGCGATGCAGGCTGTGCGGTGCTTGCCATAGCACTTCGAGGTCGGTTGCGTTGGCGAAGCTGGTGAGCTGTTGAAAAATACGGTTTACATCACGTCCGATGTCGGCAGCACTGGTCATTAAGCCAAAGTCGGTATAAACGCGGGCTGTACCTGCATGATAGTTGCCTGTGCCTAGGTGTGTGTAATAACGCAAACCATCACTTTCTTTGCGTAATACCGAAATCATTTTGGCATGTGTTTTGTAGCCAACGACACCATAGACAACATGTGCACCAGCTTCTTGTAAACGCGTGGCTTGCTGAATGTTGTTGTCTTCATCGAAGCGTGCACGCAGTTCGATGACAGCGGTGACTTCTTTACCGCGCTTTGCTGCTTGTTCTAACGCTTCGACAATGGCAGAGTTAGTGCCCGTGCGATAAAGCGTCATGCGAATGGCGAGCACTTGATCGTCTGACGAGGCTTGACGAATGAAATTGACCACAGGTGCAAAAGACTGGAAGGGATGGTGCAATAGAATGTCTTGCGCTTTAAGGGTTTCAAAAATGCTACAGCTCTTACACTCTAAACTGCCCGCATCTTCAAAAGCACTGGGAATGCTCGGCGTGTAAGGTGGGAATAGCAGATCAGGTCGGTTGCTAACCATGTCAGGAATGGCAGACAGACGGTGCAGGTTGACAGGGCCGTTCACTTTAAATAACGCATTGGCAGGTAAACGAAAACGTTGCAGTAGATAGTCCGCAACGCTATCTGGACAATTATCAGCAACTTCTAAACGAACGGCATTGCCGTATTTTCGCGATGACAGCTCGCCTTGCAAGGCGGTGAGCAAGTCGTCCACTTCCTCTTCGTCGACAAACAAGTTGGAGTTGCGTGTGACGCGAAATTGATAGCAGCCTTTGACGGTCATACCAGGAAACAGTTTTTGTACATTGGCATGAATGGCAGACGATAAGAAAATAAAGTCGTGCGCTTCGCCCGTAATGCTTTCGGGAAGTTGAATAATGCGCGGTAAGGCGCGTGGCACTTGTACCACAGCAAGTTCACCCATTCGACCAAAAGCATCGTGCCCAGACATGGGGACGATAAAGTTAAGGGATTTATTCAATAAGCGTGGGAAGGGGTGCGATGGGTCTAAACCCAATGGCGTTAATAATGGCTGTAGCTCGTTATCGAAATAATTGGCAACCCATGCTGTGATTTCGTTTGTCCAGCGATCGCGGCGCAAAAAACGCACACCTGCATTTTCTAATGCGGGTAGTACGGTATTTTGTAAGGTGTCGTATTGATCGTTGACCAGTTTGTGTGCTGTTTCGTTTACCAAGGCAATCGCATCGACTGGGCGCATGCCATCGGGCTTGGTACGTGCATCGGGGTCTTTCGCTAATTCGAGTAAACTGGCATAGCGAATTTCGAAAAACTCATCTAAATTACTCGATGAAATGCAGAGATAACGTAGGCGTTCTAATAGCGGAAACTGTTCATTAAATGCCATGCTTAACACCCGACGATTAAACGCCAGTACAGACGTTTCTCTGTTGATAAACGGGTTATAACTTTTGTCAATTGCAGGACAATTTGGCGTGTTCATGGTGTTTTCTCTTTTACGATTTATCACATGATTATCTCATGAAGAGGTGACAATTGGATGACAATAGCAAGGCAAAAATGCATGTTAACGCCTAAGTCATTATAATGTTCACTTATTCAACTTTTTGAGTGCGGCTGTTTGTGATTATGCGCCAACTATTTTATGTTATGGGGCCTTCTGGCGCGGGTAAAGATTCGCTGATGTTGGCAGCACGCCATGCACTCGATGGCGACGCTTTTATTTTTGCCCATCGTTACATCACGCGCCCTGCCGATGCCACGAGTGAAAACTTTATTAGCCTAAGTCGAGCTGAGTTTGCACTACGCGATGTTAATGGACTTTTTTGGCTAACTTGGGCATCGCATGATTTACAGTATGCGATTGGTCGTGAGGTTTTGTCTTGGTTACAGCAAGGACTGACCGTGGTGTTGAACGGTTCTAGAGCTTATTTATTACAGGCGCAACAACACTGTGAGGTGTCTGGTGTTCGACTGATTCCTGTGTGGGTACACTGTGAACCGCAGGTATTGGCGCAGCGGTTGCGTGCAAGAGGTCGGGAGACAGAAGTGCAAATTCAAGAGCGTTTATCGCGTGCGACTCAGTTTGTTGCACCAGAGGGCGCGCTGGTCATTGATAATTCGGGTACACTGGAGCACGCTTTAGCACACTGGCTTTGTTTATTAAAGCAGAGCAATACCGATGTTTGAGTTATTGCTAACAGCATTAATGGTTGGGTTTTTAGGCGGTGTGCATTGTCTGGGTATGTGTGGCCCTTTAGCGGGCGCATTTACCTTTGCGCTGGCAAGTGACATTCAGAAAAGCCCCGCGCGTTTAGCGAGCATGCAATTAGCCTATAACTTAGGTCGTATGAGCAGTTATGTGTTATTGGGTGGTATCGCTGGTGCTGTGGGTATGGTGTTGGTAGAAGCGGGTTCTTTGCTTTCAGTCCAACGCTGGTTGTTGGCATTTGCAGGGGTATGGATGCTCATTTTAGCAGCTTGGTTGCTGGGATGGTCATCCTTGCCTTCTCGTTTAGAGCGTCTTTCTGGTGGCTGGTGGGGCGGGGTGTCGGCGCGATGGCGTACACGATTTTTACCACTTTGCCGTCTCAGTCGTGCTTACTGGTTTGGTTTGCTGTGGGGGTGTTTGCCTTGTGGCTTGGTCTACTCCACGCTGTTGTTGGCATTATCCAGTGGGTCGGTGCTAGAAGGTGGTTTGGTTATGTTGGCATTTGGTTTGGGAACCTTGCCCAATTTGATGCTGATGGGCGTGAGTGCTTTTTGGTTAACGCGTCTGCAGCAACAGCGTTGGTTACGACACGTCGCGGCAGCAGGTATTGCGCTGTTTGGAGGGTTGACCTTGTGGCAAGCTTTAATGGGTTCTGTTTGGTTGGGAGCAACGTGATATGACAACTTGTTGGCGTTGCTGGGCACCCGCAATGCCTTACGTTGCGGTCGGTTTTGCTTTATTGGCTTGGTGGTTTGCTTTGCCTGCCCCTCGTGGTGATTTGGCATTGATTTCATTTGATAGTGCGCCCATTTCTCAAGAAACGATTGCTTTAGATGGCTCTGAAAATGATGAAGTTGCCTTAACCGTTACACTCGTTCCCGCTCCCAATTTTGCTTCGATTAGTTTGTCCGATGGTCGAAAACAAGTGTTTGTCGCCTCTTTATTGCCGTTGATTAGTCACGAGAATGCACGCATAGCGCTCAAGCGTAAAGAAGCGGTGCGTTTATACGCACTCTGGCAAAAAGGTAAGTTGTCGTTAGAGCAAAAAGAATGGCTGGTTGATGTTGCAACCGATTATGAAGTAGAAGTTGAACGTAAAGGGTTTAATTTGGCTTTTTGGCAAAACTTACTGCATCGGGTTGATGGGGTACCGCCGTCGTTGGTGCTCACTCAAGCAGCGATTGAAACAGGATGGGGTACCTCGCGTTTGGCAAAAGATGCGAATAACTTCTTCGGTATTATGTGTTTTAAGGCGGGGTGTGGTGTCAAAGGTGTGAATACCCTTGGTGAGTTTCGTCGTTTTGAGTCGGCACAAGACTCTGTTTCTGCGTATATGCGTATTTTAAATACCAAAGGTGCTTATCGAGCAGCACGCATGGAGCGCATGCGTAATCGTTTATTGGGCGATGTGCCTTCTGGACTGAATTTAGCGAAGACATTGTTAAACTATTCAGAATTAGGACAACGCTACGTTAATTTTTTGATTAAAATTATGCATGAAAATCAGCTAGAAGACTACGATGGCGCTGACTCTACCGTTATGGTGGAAGTGATGACAGCAACCGAAGTAACCCCTAAAAAAGTAAAGTAATTCAGTAACACCGTTAAAAGGAACAAAGAACGCGATGTGGATAGAAACGTTAAAATCGGTATTAGATCCTGCTATTTTTGGCTTATTGGGTTGTATGAGTCTGTTGTGGTTATGGGCAGTTATCGAGCGGTTATGGTTTTATCGTGGTTTAAAAGGAAGCTTGATGCAATTTGCCACGCCCGAATCTTTGCAAATTGCCTTGACTGAGAACCTAACTTTGGTAGCAACGGTTGCTTCTAACGCGCCCTACGTTGGTTTACTGGGTACGGTGCTCGGTGTGCTGGTTGCCTTTTTCGATTTGGCTCAAGGGGGTAAGTTCGATACTGCTGCTGTGATGTTGGGATTGGCCTTTGCACTCAAGGCGACTGCTGCAGGTATTTCGTTAGCGATTTTGGGTATGTTTAGCTACAATGCGCTCAATCGCAAGGTTGAAGTGCTGACGCTGCGCTGGCAAGAAGTGCGCAGACTTCAGCAGTAATTTAAGAAGCACAATACGATGGCAATGAAGAAATTTGATGAGATTAATGTCGTCCCGTTGATTGACGTGATGTTGGTATTATTAGCGATGGTGTTGGTGACAGCGACTTTTGTGGTACAACAACAGCTCGATGTCGACTTGGCAACAGCAGAGCATGGCAGTGCTGTGCAAACCCAAGGTGAGCGATTAGCCATTACGCTCGATAGCGCAGGTGTGGTTCGTGTAGCAGGAGAGGTGGTCGCACTAGAAGCCTTGGCAACACGTTTGTCTCCTGTGAGTCGAGAAACAGCGGTAGATGTGTTTATCGATCAGCGCTGTGTTTTTGGCACGGTTGTGAGCGTGCTGGATGTGTTGCAAGGCATGAAACTGCCTTTGTTGTCCGTTCACACACAACCCAAATAATGCAGCATCAAGGTGTGTTTGGGCGTAGCAGCCTGTCTTTTTTGATGGCACTGAGCTTTCATGTAGCCGTGGTTTTTGCCTTGTGGCACAACTGGCAGTGGTCTCAAGCAGTAGAGCCACTAAAAGATGTTACGCCTTTGGTGACACTGATAACGACTGCCCCAGTGTTGCCAAAAGCGATTTCTTTGCCCGAATTATCGGCAGCGCCTCCTGTGAAACACGATAAAGTCATACAAAAACAACCTGTTCCTGCCGCTCCTCGTAAAGCGATCAGTGATCGTAAGGCGCATAAAGCGGTTGCGACCAAAGCGCAGCCCAGTGTGCCAGCCAGTATTGCAGAACAAATGACGCGTCCTTTACCCACTGCACCACAGCCTCCCGAAGCCATGACACCTACAATTACAAGCAGTCAGACGCAAGTTGAAGCGGTGCCTTCAGCACAGCCCCCCAGTTTGTCGGCATCGGCGATCAAAGATATTGCGTCGGCTTATCGAGCAATGGTGCATGGACGAATTGCTACCTTGCAACAGTATCCTATATTAGCAAGACGCATGGGGGAAGAGGGAACGGTATTGGTACGTTTTACCATTTTGGCATCGGGTAAAATCAGCAATGTTGTGATTATGGAGTCGAGTGGATCACAGAGTTTAGATGTCGCTGCCGTCGATATCTTTATGCAAGGGCTTAATGGTCAACTCCCGCCGATTCCTCCTGAGTTGAATAAAAGCGAGTGGACGCTGTCATTGCCGATTCGTTATCAGTTGCAGTAAGACTCATGGTGTTGTCATCTTGTGTTGTTATTGATCGTTAAAATTATTTGCAAAATAAAGGATAAAAATGTTGACTCGTCGCATATATATATATAGTTCTTAGCGTGCGTCAAAAAATCAGAATAGGGTGCTAAGTGTTAAATTTTATTATTTTTGTGGTTGCTTTTGTTATTCTCACTTCATCTGCAATGGCTGCAACACAGCCAAATATTGGCGCAGAAGAAAGGCTAGTAAAGTTAATTGCACAAGACTTAGAAAGCAAATACGATATTCAATCTCTAAAAAAATTGGCTACAGTTAAAAAAATGATCGACTATCAATATGTATTAGACGATCAAGTTTTTTATACTTTGGCATTTAGTCTAAACTTTAATCCCAAACAAAACTGTGCAAGTAATCAAGACTCTTGCAGATTTCATATTTATTCATTGACATATATGTTGCAGTCTAATGGTGAGTGGGCATTTAAAGAGAAAAACAAATCAACGCCTATGGGTAACTTCGACTTACCTGGAATACAGCCAAATAATACTCAATTGATTGGAGTAACAGGAACGATAAATAAACAATATCATATATTGGCCGATATAAATTCTAGTGATTATGAAGGTCACGAACGAAAGATAGCGACTATAATTGTTAGAATGGATGATGTTTGGTTATCAGCTGGTCAAATTGATATTGCAGATGATAATAAATATGCTGGTTGTGATACACCAATCATTATTGATGGCGTAGACTATACAAAGCCTTGCTACAGTTACACAGCGAAATTAAAGTTAAGAGAAAACAATAAACAAATTCTGCCAGATCTAATGGTATTAACATCTGGAACTGATCTTAAAATTATAGATGATCCAAAATATATTTATGGCAACAAAGTTAAATTAGTCAATTCAAAAGACAAATTGTGCGTTTACGATTATATTAAAAATCAGTACAAAATGCAGTAGGGGTTAGGAAATGTCGCCGCTGGAGATAATTTATCAATTATTAAAGAAACATCAAGATAGAGATTTTTATGTGGATAATATTCCGCATAAAAAAAGAGAAGCAGCACGAGCATATTATCCAATAGATCGAGATGATGAGATATTGGGAATTATTGACGTGACTATTTTCGGGTCATGTGAAAATGGTTTAGCTTTTACATCATCTGGTATCTCTTGGAATAATTCTTGGACAACACCAACAAGTGTTAATAGACTGTATTGGCAAGAATTATTGGAAAGAAAAAATGAAATTAAAGTTGATCAATATGATCTTCAGCTTGGGTATGGAGCGGTAATATGTCTGGCAGGATCTAATGTTAAACCAGCAAAGCTGTTTAATGTTATTCATGAGCTAATAGGTGCTATTGAAAAAATTTTAATTCAAGAGTCTAACAACATAGCAGAAGTAGAAATCGTTCATGAGCATAAACCCAAAGCCTCTCAGGAAAACAACTATATAGAGCAAGAAATAAAAATATTGCCTAATACAAATGACAAATCAGCCTATGCTAATAATCTAATTTCGTGCATGGCTCTAATGATTTCTGCTGATGGTGAAATTGAAGAATCTGAAATAGATCTGGCCATTGAATTTATTAATGAAGAAGAGCTAATAGAAGATAAGCACAAAGCTATTAAGGATCTGGAGGCCGGATTAGAAAAATTAATTTCAAGTAAGAACAAAGCGCAAGCTTTATACAAGCTACAAGTAGAAAAGATGGTTTCTGGATTTAATAAAATTCATGATGAACAATTACTGATAAGGCTAGAAATTATGCTGCAAGGGTTGCTTGCAACAACGAAGGAAGAAGGCAGATCGGTATCTCAAGAAATAAGCAATAAAATTATTGCAAGATTAACTAAATAGTAGGAGAGTATTATGAAGCAATATGCCATTTTAAAAAACAATGATGGTGCGATTGAAGCTGTACAACTTGGAAAGAGTTATTTTGCTTTTTTCTTGACCCCAGTTTGGGCAGGCTTAAATAAGCTTTGGGTTATAGCAGCGGTTACGGCACTATTTGATTTGCTTATATTGGGATATCAAGGATCGCCAGATCCTGCAGTATCGTCTGAACTGGCGCAAATTCCAGGTGGCACAGGCATTATGTTTATGTTGGTATTGGTATATCACATTTATTTTTCTACAAAAGCATCATCGCTTCAGATTGCAAGATTGATTAAGGATGGTTATGTGCAAAAAGAAATAACACTAGCAGTTAATAAGGATGCTGCTATATCGGCATTTGCAACTAAAAATCAGTAAGAAGCATGGTAAAAATTAAACAATATTTAATGACCATATATGTGATTGGAGTATTAGGCGTTAGTGCTCTTGAGTATACCCCATATTTAGGCTTCTGGAATGCAATAGGAAAAGGTATTATATGGCCAGCGTTGCTTGCGATTGGTGCTATTTCTAAGTAGATTAAACTCCATTAGTTGTATCCTTTGTCGTCATAACTTGCAACTCCCGCGAACGCGGGAGTTGCTGCGTAGAGCACTTCGTAAAATCAGAAGATCATCAAATACGATAGGCTTTTTGTAGCTTATTGATTATTTTTTGTTTGCTGTGCGTTTTTTAAAGACGGTACTGCTGCAGCGTTTGAGTCTCTTTCCAAGCAAAGCGACTCCCCACTACCATGCCCAGTGTGCTGGCTAATAGACCCCACCATTGTGCGCCAACAAGCGCATCGGGAAATGCCAACTCGCAGCCAATCCAGACACTTAGTCCTAATAAGATTGACCACCAAGCACCGACTTTATTGGCTTTTGCCCAAAATAGTCCCGCCACCAAAGGCACAAAAGCAACAACTAAGGTAACTTTATAGGCTGCCTCGACCATGGCATGAATGCCGGTATCTTGTTCGCGCGACCAAAGTGCATACCAACAAACCAATACAGCAAAACCCGTTAAGACCGCGCGTGTTAGCAATAGTAACTGTTTATCGCTTAGTGGTCTGGTGAACAGTCCTTTGAGTAAGTTTTCGGTAATCATAAAGCTCGGTGCGAGCAAAGTACTGGCAGATGTTCCCATAATCACACCAACCAGTGCACCATAAAAAATGACTTGGGCAAATAGGGGTAACTGCTGCTCGATCACTCGCGGTAACAGCGACTCTCCATCGGTTTGCATGATGTGACTGACGAATTCAGGATTAATTAAATTGGCGGTGTAAGCCATAAACAGCGGTACGGCTGTAAACAGTAGATACAGGCTGCCACCTAATATCGCACTCCATACCGCAATGTTTTCGTTACGCGCAGCATTGGCGCGTTGGAAAACATCTTGTTGGGGCACCGAACCAAACGCAAGGGTAATAAAAGAAGTCAGCATTGCCAGTGCCAGTAGGGGTGTAACCTCTTCCTTTAGGCTAAAGGCGTTGTTTGCAATCGCATGGTCGATGACAGGTTCGATGCCGCCAACTTGGCTGGCTAATAACCAAGCAATGCAGCTGAGGCTGATAACGGTAATGACAATTTGAATCGAGGTGGTAATCGCTACCGACCACAAGCCGCCAACAATGGTATAGATTAACACGATGCCAGTGCCGAGCATAATACCTTGCTCGACGCTAACAAGGTTGCCAGAAAGCAAATGAATCATCATGCCAAGTGCGGTAATCTGTGCAGCAACCCAGCCCAAATAAGACAAGGCAATGGCAAACCCTGTCAGGACTTCGATGCCCCGATCATAGCGACGACGATAAAAGTCGCCAATGGTCATCATGTTTAAACGATATAAACGGCGTGCAAAAAAGACACCAAAAATAATCAAACATGCGGCAGCACCTAAGGGGTCAGAAATTAAACCAATAACGCCGTCTTCCATAAAGGTAGCGGGAATGCCCAGTACGGTTTCTGCGCCAAACCATCCTGCAAACATCATGGCGGTTACCATGCTCAGCGGTAACGATCGCCCCGCTGTATAGAAATCGCGTGCAGAATGAACGCGTCGCGCTGCCCACAAACTAACAGCAAGCGACATGAGAATATACACAACAACGAAGGCTAAGAGCATGGTTTAGACCCCTTTAGCTTGCATCTCGTTCAGCACTGAGCACGTCTGGCATATTGCGCAAACGACGCAACACACTGTGTATATGATCAAGATCGCGTACGGTAATGGTAAAATGCATGACGCTGTGATGGTTGTCTTTATCGGCATTATCGACACTTTCAATGTTTGACCCTTCCGTTGCAATGGTATTGGCAACCATTGCGAGCACACCACGCTTATTGTGCGTTTCAATTGTAATCGCCACGGGGAGCTCGCTATTAATGCCTTCCTCCCACTGTACATCGAGCCACTTTTCGGGGTGCTTACGGAAGTTGAGTAGGTTTGGACAGCTGGTACGATGAATGACCAACCCCCGTTCACTGCTAATAAACCCCATAATGGAGTCGCCTGGAATGGGGTGACAACAGTGCGCGTAACTTAATGCTAAACCTTCAGTACCCGATATGTGCAATGGTTGTGACAAGGTCGGTATGGGGTTGCTTTCATTTAAGCCGTCGGCGATTTGTTTGGCAACCAGTGCGGGTAAGCGATTTCCTAAACCAATGGTCATTAACAGCTCGCTCCAGTCGGCTGCTTTAAGTTCGAGCAATAAATGTTGTTGTTGCTTCGTCGGAATGGGCGTGCTGGGTATGCCCAAAGCGTGCAGTGCTTTTTTAAGCAGTCGATCGCCTAGAGCGATGGCATGCTCACTGTGTTGGTTTTTAAGATAGTGGCGAATTTGGCTGCGCGCTTTTGCAGTGGTGACAAAGTCAAGCCAGTTGGGGTTGGGAGCGGGCGCACTACCACGAACAATTTCAACGGTTTGACCATTTTGTAGTTGGGTTTTGAGCGGTACAGGCATTCTGTTGACACGCGCCCCAATACAGGTGTGCCCTAGTTTGGTGTGTACTGCGTAGGCAAAATCGACAACAGTTGCGCCTCGCGGTAAGGTTTTGATATCGCCATCGGGTGTAAATACATATAAGCTATCAGGGAATAAGTCGATTTTAACCGTTTCTAAAAAGTCGAGTGAGTTGCCCGCGCTCTGTTGCATTTCGAGCAAATGCTTAACCCATTCTTGTGCGCGTTGGTCGGCTGCTGCAACACGAGAAGAACCATTGAGCTTATAAGACCAATGCGCTGCAACACCATGTTCGGCAAGTGTATGCATATCGTTAGAGCGAATTTGCACTTCGATATGCACGCCTTGTGTCGCAAATAACACGGTGTGTAACGATTGGTAGCCATTGGGTTTAGGGATGGCGATATAATCTTTAAACTTACCTGGTACGGGTTTATACAACGAATGAATCATGCCTAAGGTGCGATAACAGGCATCGGCATTATCAACAATGATGCGAAAAGCGTAAATATCCATCACTTCATTGAAATGCAATCGCTTTTGCTTCATTTTTTTATATAAACTAAACAGGTGTTTTTCGCGTCCTTTAACGTCACAGACAAGACCTTCTTGCATCAATCGATGAGCGATAGCATCGGTGATTTGTTCCACCAACTCTTTGCGGTTGCCGCGTGCTTTACGCACACCGTCGGCAAGAACACGTGCACGAATGGGAAACTTGGCGGTAAAACACAAATCTTCCAACTCCATTCGCCAAGCATTAATACCTAGGCGAGCGGCAATAGGGGCATAGATGTCGAGTGTTTCACGTGCGATGCGTCGGCGTTTATCAGGACGCATGCTACCGATGGTGCGCATGTTATGTAAGCGGTCAGCCAGTTTAATGAGAATGACACGTAAATCGCGCGCCATTGCCATCAGCATTTTACGGAAGTTTTCGGCTTGTGCTTCTTGAGGATTAGAAAACTCGAGTTTACCCAGTTTAGTAACCCCTTCGACAAGATTAGCAACATCTTCGCCAAAGTGAACCGCAACATCGCCGCGATTGATGACGGTATCTTCGACCACATCGTGCAAAATAGCAGCCGTTAAGCTATCAACATCTAAATGAATGTCAGCTAAAATGCCAGCAACAGCGAGGGGGTGGGTAATATAAGGTTCGCCACTTTTACGCATTTGCCCTTGGTGTGCCTGTGCACCGAACCAAAATGCAGAACGTAGCCGATCTTGCTGATCGGTTTTAAGGTAGCAGGCTTTCTGAAGCAGCCTTTGCAGACAAAGCGGGTCTGGCAGACAGTCTTGTTGGTTTGACGGCGCAACACCGCAGTCTTTGTCCATCTGCCAGTGCGCTCTTAATAAAAGTAGGGAGGTGTTTCTTCGTCAGCCAAAATCGTTTTAGGCGTGATTTTGTGTGCAGCCAGTTCGCGTAGGGCGACAACCGTCGGCTTGTCTTGTTCCCATTCTATGGTTGCAGAAGCACCACGTGATAATTGACGAGCGCGTTTAGCACCAACCAGCACCAATTCAAAACGATTTTCTACCTGATCTAGGCAATCTTCTACGGTGACGCGTGCCATATAAACCTCATTTAAACAGTATGACCTTATATTATAACGTAATAACCGAACCAAAACCAGTAAGTTTTGGTGGTTGTGTTGGGTTCTCTGTGCGGGTATTGCTGTCTTTACAAAATGAATGCTTATTCACCCATTAGCTGTGCTAGATTTGTGTTTTCGTTTGGGCTATACTCAAATCAATAATGATGTAACATCATGTTTTAAGTCCATTAGCAGGGCACGCTTTTTTGTGCGTTTTGTGCTAGGTGTCATGGACAATAATAATAGTATAAGGATTGTTAAAATAATGCGTAATATCTCGTCAAAAATGTTGCTTTGGATTGGTGCAACCGCTGCGATTTTGTTCATTGCAGGCGTTCTGGTTACCAATCAGGTTAAGCAGGGCATGCTTGCGTCAGCGGTTGATGGTTATCGACTGCAAGTGATTGCTTCTTTTAATGGAACGGTACAAGAAAAATTGATTGCTGGTGTGGGTGGTGCTGTGTCTATTGCAACCAGTCAGACCATTAAGACTAACGTCGCTTTGCAAGACCACGAGGCGTTGGCAGAAGTACTCAAAGACGTTTCGGATAGTTACGCTAAAAAAACAGAGAATAAGAATATTCAGTTTCTTATTGTTGATGCCGACGGTAATTTCTTGTTACGTACTTACGTTACCGAGCCTGATACAGGACGTGGCAAGGATGCAACCTTGCGGGTATCAAAGAAATCTTAGCGGGTACAAAAAGTTCTCATATGGGCATCGATCTTTCCAGTGGCGGTTTGGTTTTATCGAGCATGGTGGGTGTAGAAGCCAAGGGCAAACCCGTTGGTGTGCTCGAGTTTCGTTCGGGTTTTGGCTCTATTAACGATAAGTTGTTACAAGAAAATATTTATCATATTGCCTTACTAAACGACAAAGCACTCGAGACGTTCAAGAAAGGCAAGGACAATACGCGTTTTGGTCGTTATTACATTGCGCACAATCAACATTTTAGAGAAAAGTCTCAACAGTGGTATGCCACTTTACCGATTGATGCCATTGTGGCAAAAGATCAATGGCAAGATGCGACACGTGTGGTTAGTGTGTTGCCGATTACCAACGCCAAAGGCGAGAATATTGGTTATCAATTGATCGGTTTCGATAAATCGGTACTGGCAGAACGTTTTGCCGAATTGGATTCTGTGGCGACCATGCTAGAGGGCATTATGCTTGTCTTAGTTTTGGGTATTATGCTGGTTGTTTGGCTGGCAGTACGCGTTCAGGTTTCTAAGCCGATTGGCTTAATGCAACGTCAGTTGGCAGACATTCAACAGTCGGGACGGTTCGATCATCATATTATGGGTATGCCAGATGATGAAATGGGTCGAATGGCTGGCGCTGTTAATGGATTGCTTACCATGTTGTCGCAGTCGTTGGGCAGTGTTAACAGTGTGCTGAATAAGGTTGCAGAGGGTGATTTCCGTCAGCGCATCGAAGCTGACTTGCCCGGTGATTTGGGTGTGCTGAAAACAAACTTAAATACGGCTGTCGTTGCATTGCAAGACAATATGAAAGCCTTGTCGCATGCGATGGATGCGCTGGGTCGCGGTCAATTCGACTATCGAATGGATACCAGTGTTGAAGCGCATATGCGTGCGCAAGTCGATTCTGCATTACAAAACTTGGGTACGACCATTGCTCAGATTAACGATAGCATGCGTGCGGTTGCAGCGGGTGATTTTAGTCGTGAGTTGACAATGCAAGCTCAGGGTGACTGGGTTGGTTTGAAAGACAGTGTGAACGGTTCTGTTCGTGCCTTGCGTGCCAGTATGGACGAGTTGAGTAATGCCGCTGGTGCTATGTCGCATGGCGATTTAACGGCTCAGATTAAGGGGCAGTATCAAGGCGAGTTAGGTAATATTACGCAGGCATTCAACAATGGTGTGCGCAGTATTCACGACAGTATGCTAGACATTGCTCGAGCATCGGGTGTGGTGGCGCATGCAGCGGAAGAAGTGGCAACGGGTAATACTGATTTGTCGAGTCGCACACAGACACAAGCGCAGTCAGTCGAAAAAACAGCAACAGCCATGACGCATATGACGCATGGCATCGCCCAAACAGCAGACAATGCACAACAAGCGCGTGTACTGGCTGCTAATACACAAACAGCCGCACAAAGTGGCGTGGTCTTAATGAATCAGACGGTACAAGCGATGCGTGAAATTGGCGAAGCAAACCAAAAAATCACCGCAATTGTATCGTTAATTGATTCGATTGCTTTCCAGACGAATCTGTTGGCGCTCAATGCTGCGGTAGAGGCAGCTCGCGCGAGTGAACATGGTCGTGGTTTTGCTGTCGTGGCCTCTGAGGTGCGTGCCTTGGCAGGTAAATCGGCAGATGCAGCCAAGGATATTAAAGTGTTAATCGATCAAACTGTTGTTAAAGTGGATACGGGTGACAAGTTGGTTGCTCAGACAGTTGATGCTTTTGCAGCCATTCAAGCACGCCTATCCGAAACCGATGCCGCTATTGTGACCATCGCTGCTGCCATGAATGAGCAACGCGAGGGTGTGGTGCAGGTGAACCGCTCTGTTGCTGATATTGATCAGTCAACGCAGCAAAATGCGGCATTGGTCGAAGAAACGTCATCTGCTGCTGAAACCATGCGCAATCAGGCGCAAGAAGTACAAGCGCGTGTGGCACGTTTTACGCTTGCGAATGGTACGGCTTCAGGCATGAAGTTGATATCTCGTTAGAGTTGTTAACCTGATTTGGTAACGTCGTCGTCAGAAACCCGCAGTCACCTGCGGGTTTCTGCGTTTATGCAGGCAGAAGTGGATTGATCAAAGCGAACAGTGCAGGTATGTCGATGGGCTTGGTAACATAGCCCGAAAATCCAGCCCGTTTTGCCCGCTCGATATCCTCTTTCATCGCATCGGCTGTGAGGGCGATAACAGGTATCTGCTGAGTCTGCGGGTTTTCTTGAAGCGTGGCTAAAATCTGATAGCCATTCATATCAGGTAGGTTAATGTCCGTTAAAATAAGGTTAGGCTTTTCGCGTTTTGCCAATCGAATGCCTTCAGCTCCTGTGCTAGCTTCAATAATGCGGTAGTCGCCATTTTTAGCCAGAATTCTGTGTATCAGCTTCATGTTGACGGGGTTGTCTTCGATACACAAAATGATGGGCTGAGTGTTATGTGTTGGCGATAATATCGCTGCATTTTGTGTCTGCGAAAGTGGTATCTCGTCAGTTGTATGAGCAATGTCATGAATGGGGAAATCAACCCAGAAGCGCGAGCCTTTATGAGCTTCACTACTGAAGCCAATGCTGCCATTCATGGCTTCGATCAGTTGTTTGGTAATAACCAAACCAATACCCGATCCTTCGATTGTTCCACATTCAGCACCCAAACGATCAAAAGCACTAAAAATACGATTTTGTTTGTCGAGTGGTATGCCCACGCCCGTATCAACAACTTGAATGCGCACGATATTATTTTCTAATCGCAGGATTTGCAGACTCACACTGCCCAGCGCCTTGTTGTATTTAATCCCATTAGATAAGAAATTAATGATAACTTGGCGTAGACGTACAGCATCCGCCAAAATGGTAATGGCTTCAACAGATGGCTGTTCGATGATTTGGACATGAAACTTTTCGGCAAGCGGCGCAACCAGTGCAAGACAGTCACGTTCTAACTGACTTAATAAAACAGGCTCGACAACAATATCAAGTCTGCCTGATTCGATGCGCGATAAATCGATGAGATCGTTAACCAAAGACAATAAATGATTGCCAGCACGTTCAATTTCGAGTGAAAAATCATTGATTTCGGGTTGGTCACTGGCTTCTAAATTAATCAATTGTGCAAACCCTAGAATGGCGTTGAGTGGTGTGCGCAATTCGTGGCTCATACTGCCCAGAAACTCACTTTTTGCTTGGCTGGCTGCTTCGGTTTGTTGTTGTGCTTGTTGAAGCGCTTTATTTTTATTCGATAAAATACGTAGTGCCAATATACCTCCTGCCAGCAATAAAACCACAAGGGTGTAAATACTGCCGATAATCAACGATTTTTCGCGTTGGTAAAAACTCTGTTTCGGATTCAGGAGTTGTGCATTTTGAGCTAACGTATCTGGCAAAGCGATATGTTGCATTGTGAGTGCCTGAACATCCAGAATGAGTTCGTTGGGGCTGGTTAATATCGGTGGCATTTGCTGAATGCTGGTTCCCGTTAGATACGCATGCGCCATTTTCCCAGTATGATTTCCCTGACTGAAGCCACTGGTTACATGACCACCAATAACGCCATCGACAATATAACCATCTTCCATTGCTAAGATAGGAACGTTCAGCTTTGTGAGTTGATTGATTGCCTGATGAATCGGCATAATCTGACCCTTGTTGTCTTTCCAACCGCCAATGGTTGTGAGAATAACCAAGGCATTGGTTTGCTGTTTAACCGCTTCAATTGCGTCATTAAGCTGCTCAAAAGCGTTGATGGTGCTGTGGATGTCTTTATACTGTAATAAAATACTTTGTGCTTCTTGAGCGATTGCTTTGTCGGTACTGCTGTTATCGCCTAGCAGCATCACCACCTTGTTAGACAGCGAAAGCTGTTTGACGAGCGAGAGGTTAGTCGCTATGTCTTTCTTTTCGAAAGTACCTGTGCTGGTATTTTTGTCGATACGATTGAGTAAGGCAAAATCGTTCACGCCTGAGAAAAATAAGGGGGTTTTAGGGTAGCGTTTTTGTAGGTAGGTTAGCGCAAACTGCATTGCATTGTCATCACTGACATAAATAAGATCGGGTTGATAATGTTGATACTTTTGCGCCAGAATGTTATCGAATGTTTGGGCATAGTTGTTATCGTAGGTAACCCGTTTGGTATCAAGATATTCGGTACTAAAAATGGGCGTATTCAGTGGGTCTTGACTGAGTGCGGAAACAAATCCTTGATGTTGGCGCTTGGTCCAGTCGTACTCTTGGCTATACGAGTGAATGATTAAGACGTTGGTAGATTGATTTGCCAGTGCGGTTTGCGTCATGACTAAACAGAAAAGTAGCGCCGTGTAAAGCAGTCTGTGTGGTGCTGCGCATTGGGAGTTTTGTTTGCTAACGCACGCGCTTTTCATACACGGTTCCTTTGCTGTTCGATCAATCATCATTCTGTTCGTTTTAAGCCGTTAATGCAATGAGTAGCTTTTGGTGCTCAGCCGCTTGACGGTGTAAGCGTAAGCGCTGCGCGCGGAAAATCGTTGTCAGTTCGCCCAGTGCTAAATCGAAGGCATCGTTAACCACGAGGTAGTCAAATTCGCTGTAATGACGCATTTCATTGACCGCATCGGTCATGCGACGATTGATGATCTCCTCGCTGTCTTGCCCACGACCCGTTAGGCGGGTACGTAGCTCGTCGATAGACGGTGGAACAATAAAAATGCTAATCATATCGGGGCGCATGCGACGAATTTGTTGTGCGCCTTGCCAGTCGATTTCTAAAATCACATCTAAGCCATCATTGAGCATGGCTTCAACCGCTTGCTGTGAAGTGCCATAGAAGTTATCAAAGACTTGAGCGTGCTCTAAAAAATCCCCTTCGCTAATGCGCTGAGCAAATTCGGCTTGGCTAACAAAATGATAGTGAACGCCTGTTTGCTCGCCTGGACGCGGCGCACGCGTGGTGTGTGATACGCTCACACGTACTTTGGGTTCTTGACGCAATAACGCTGCGACTAATGAGGTTTTGCCAGCGCCAGAAGGTGCCGAAATGACGTAAAGCTGACCGCGCATGTTTATTTTCCTTTGGTGCGAGTTATCTATAGATGCAAATAAGGTACAATATCATACATGAATAAGAAACGAAACGTCATTTTAGTTGGCCCCATGGGGGCAGGAAAATCATCGGTTGGTAAGCGTCTGGCTCAGGTATTGGACTTGCCATTTGTCGACTCAGACCATGAAATTGAAGCACGCTTAAAGGTATCGATTAGCACCATTTTCGATGTCGAGGGTGAGGATGGATTTCGTGTGCGTGAAACGCAAGTTATCGCCGACCTAGTTGAGCATGGTGCGCGCAAGGTGTTAGCAACAGGCGGTGGTGCGGTGATTCGTGAAGAGAATCGGTTAGCGCTCAAAGAATACGGCACGGTTATTTATTTATCGTCGCCTGTTAAGCAACTTGTCGAACGAACACGTCACGATACCACGCGTCCGTTATTACAAAACGTTGATAGTGAGCGTGTACTGACCGAATTAATGAAAGTGCGCGAACCGTTCTACCGTCAGGTGGCGGATATTGTGCTGCATACCGAGCGAAAATCCATTACCCGTGTGGTACAAGAAATTTTAAATGCCTTGGCCGATCGTGGCTGGCCAGAAGCAAAAGGCGCTCGAGCCTAATGGAGAATCATCATGTCTGATATGCAAACCTTAACCGTCGCCTTGGGCGAGCGTTCTTACCCGATTCATATTGGCGAAGGATTATTGAATCAGCCAGCGTTAGTGTTGCCGCACGTGCCAGCCAAGCAAGTGATGATTGTTTCTAATACCACGGTTGCGCCTTTGTATATGGCACAAGCCATTGCGCTCTTTGAAGGCACAGGTAAAAGAGTCGCTACCTGTATTTTGGATGACGGCGAAGAATACAAAACGCTGAGCGAGTTGAATAAAATTTTTACTGCCCTGCTCGAGGCGCGTTTTGATCGTAAGTGCATGCTGGTCGCGCTCGGTGGTGGTGTGATTGGTGATATGGTTGGTTTTGCTGCGTCTATTTATCAGCGTGGCGTTGATTTTATCCAAATTCCAACCACTTTGTTATCGCAAGTCGATTCGTCTGTTGGGGGTAAGACTGGGGTTAATCACGAACTGGGTAAAAACATGATTGGCGCTTTTCATCAGCCGAAAGTGGTGCTGATTGATACGCTCACGCTCAATACCTTGCCCGATCGTGAACTGTCGGCAGGTGTGGCAGAAATCATTAAATATGGCTTGCTGTGCGATGCTCCTTTCTTTGACTGGTTAGAAGTCAATATGGATGCATTGCTTGCACGCGAACCTGCAGCCTTGGCTTATGCCATTGCGCGTTCGTGCCAAGATAAAGCCGATATTGTTGCCGCCGATGAAAAAGAAGCCGATGTGCGTGCCTTACTCAATTTGGGACACACCTTTGGTCATGCCATCGAAACTGGTATGGGATATGGCGAATGGTTGCATGGCGAGGCTGTCGGTGCTGGGATGATGATGGCGGGCTACATGAGCAAAATCATGGGCAATATCAGTGAGGTCGACTTAGACCGCATGGCAGATATCGTCAGTCGTGCGCGTTTGCCGTTATATCCGCCACCCCAAATTAAGCCTGCACAGTTTTTAGATATGATGGCTGTGGATAAGAAGGCAGATGCAGGGCATATTCGTTTGGTGCTGCTGCAATCAATCGGTAAAGCCTATATGACGGGCGATTACGATGCCAGCCTACTAGATAGAACATTGGTTGAGTGGCATGCCTATCGGGGTGAGGTAGGGTAATGGCAAGTTTTTTAACGGCGATTCAAGCAATAGTTCAACATTATGACCAAGCCTTAATCAACAATTCTGATCATGCGAATCGCATGAATGCGATGGGAGTTGCGTTAGAGGATTTCATTAAAGATTCGTTTGCGGATAGTTTTACATTGGAAGGAATCCAAAAGAGAGCTAAACATCAATCCGTTTTTAGTTATACAGGAAATCAAAACAATCCGCCTGATATGATGCTAAAAGGTGGCGATGCGATTGAACTGTTCGAGCTTGATAGCATCGATGGTAATATTGTATTTAATAGTTTGTATCCGAAGGCAAAGTTGCTTGCGAATAGTTCCAAAATTAACTCGTTTTGTCGAAGCGCCGAAGACTGGCAAGAAAAGGATTTAATTTATGCAATTGGTACAATCGAAAAAGAAGAATATCTACGCCATTTATGGCTGATTTATGGTGATTGTTTTGTTGCTAATGCAACAGTATACGAGCGTATAATTAAAATTGTTGATCCTAGTTCTTATTCTGGTGTCGAGGTTGATTGTAAGACATTGGATGACATCGGTTGTTTGGGTAGCGTAGATTACCTAAACGTTACAAAAATACCTATTCGTAGTAAGTGTATTGTCGATAATCCAACGAATATTTTTTCAGATGTTCACACAATAGAAAATACAGAATCATTTCAGTTAAGCTGCCTGATAACAAAAGAAAAATTTAACTCGCTGCCTGAAAGTGATAGGAAAAATATTCTATCTGCTCAATCTGAAGCGTTTACTATTGTTGACGTAGAAATACGAAATCCCAATCATTCAACTAATTTTCTTCCAGCTAAATTACTGCATTTTAAGTCATGATAAATTATCAGCTATTTCCTCGTTCGATTGGGTTGTCGACAGAACTAGAGCAAATCGTGCAATGTTTTGATGCGGTGAATCATCTCATCTCTTCTGACGCTAATAACTTGTCAAGCAATGAAGTGTTATCTGCAATAAGATCGAATTTAGAAAGTGCTGATTTTCTTGTAGAGGCTGGAAAAAGTAATAAAGATAAAATACATGTTCCTGTATTGTTTGGGCATAACAATAAAATTGATAAGTCTTTTTATGCTGATGCGCTTAGCCGAGACGGGAAGATCGTTATTGAAATTGAAGCTGGTCGTGCCACTGAGAACAATCAATTTCTAAAAGATATTTTTCAGGCTTGTATGATGCACAAGGTTGAGTATCTGGTTATTGCAGTAAGAAATACTTATCGAGGGCATGCAGACTTTGAGATCGTTTATTCTTTTTTAGAAACGCTTTACATATCAAGTAGGTTACATTTGCCGTTAAAAGGCATTTTGCTGGTTGGTTATTAGTAGGGTATGCATTTAACAATGAATAAAATTGATTTAGTCAAACAACTTGTGAGTGAAATTAATCGCTTGCATTTTGCTTTTTCGAATGACTACTTCGAGACAGGAAAGGTAGAGAAAGTTAACCTTTCCAGAACGATTAAGTCTGTACCGATTTCTCATATTTATCACTATCGTTTAACGCTGCACGAAAGCATCAATGATTACTTGATGATCGCTGACATTGACCTTAGATATTTTTATCGCGTTAAAACGCGCGAAAGTATTGATGACAAGATCGTGCGATTTTCTGAACGTGACGATCAGTACCCTGTCAACAACTGGCTGAATGATATTTTTGGTGCACGCATTACGCTAAAGCGCGATGACATAGCATCGGTGATGGATATGCTGGATGATTGGCAAGATGTGTTGAACCTGAAAAACTGGTATTTGCGTGAGAAAGAAGGCTATCGTGGTTTGCATATTTATTTTAAAAACAAAAACAACTTTTACTTTCCTTGGGAACTTCAAATTTGGGATGAGCAAGATGTTCAGCGAAACATTCAAAATCACGAGAAATTTAAGCGCAATTTTGTCTCATTATCTACGTTGGAGAGAGATGCATCATGAATTCTTTAAAAGCCAAAACTCAAAGCTTAAAGTTTGAACGACGGTTAAGACAGATTGCCGAACGTCATGCACTGCCTATTTCCCCAGAGCCTTGCAATTGTAAGGCATGGCTCAAAACACAAGTTCGTAAACAAGCACCCGTAAAGAAGGCTAATCAACTGTCATTTCGCCCTGCTAAGGTACTGATCGCGTCAGCAGCACCCAAAAATCACCGTAATAGTGATTACAATCGTCGTTTTGAGCAAGGTACAGCATGCTGGTATCACATCCCAGCGACATCTTTGCAAGGTTATGACGACGCACTGATTGAGTCGATTCGTTATTGTGCCTTGGGTACGACCGTCACGGGTATGGGTGAGCGTAGTGCTAACTATTTGTGGGCAGTTAGTTCGGTTCAGCTTGTGCCGCGTCATGTTCTAACCGTAGAACAGGCTGGTAGCTTAAAAGCCAGTGACGAGGCTTATTGGTTGTTTGAATTGGGTGAGTCTGTTTCTTTAGCAAAACCAATTACGGACTTTCCTACTTATTTTTCAGCGATTATTGCACCTGCGATGGCGCTAATAGACAACTCATCATTTACGGCACTTGCCGAGCTTAAGGACGCATCTCATGACTAATAAAATCGTAACACAAGCGCCAAAAATTGGCTTTGTTAGCCTCGGTTGCCCCAAGGCGTTGGTGGACTCTGAACGTATTCTGACGCAGTTGCGTAGCGAAGGTTATGACATTTCGCCCGATTATAAAGGGTCAGATTTGGTGGTGGTGAACACCTGTGGCTTTATCGACTCTGCTGTTGCCGAGTCGCTCGATACCATTGGTGAAGCCTTGAACGAAAACGGTAAAGTGATTGTGACGGGTTGCTTGGGTGCGCGTCCTGAAGTGATTATGGCGGAGCACCCGAATGTATTAGCCATTTCGGGCGCAGCAGCTTACACAGAAGTGATGAATGCGGTGCATACATATGTTCCCAAACCGCACGAACCGTTTTTGGATTTAATGCCTAACACGGGCGTAAAGTTAACACCGAAACACTACGCCTATCTTAAGATTTCGGAAGGCTGTAACCATAACTGCACCTTCTGCATTATCCCCAGCATGCGCGGTAAATTGGTGTCTCGTTCGATTAGCGATGTGATGACGGAAGCACAAAATTTGGCGAACGCTGGCGTGAAAGAGTTATTGGTTGTGTCGCAAGACACCAGCGCCTACGGGGTCGACTTAAAACATAAGTTGGATTTCTGGGGTGGTCGTCCGCTCAAAACCAATCTATACGATATGGCAAGTGCTTTAGGCGATTTGGGTATCTGGACACGGATGCACTATGTTTACCCTTATCCGAATGTCGACGACATCATTCCGCTGATGGCGCAGGGCAAAATTCTGCCTTATTTAGATATTCCTTTCCAGCACGCTAGTCCACGCATCTTAAAAATGATGAAGCGACCAGGCGATGTCAATCGCCTATTGGATCGCATTAAGAAATGGCGCGATATTTGTCCAGAACTCACCATCCGTAGCACCTTTATTGTCGGCTTTCCAGGTGAAACGGACGAAGACTTCGAAATGTTGATGGATTTCTTAGATGAAGCCGAGCTGGATCGTGTGGGATGTTTCCCATACTCACCCGTCGATGGTGCGGTTGCCAATGATTTAGCCACTCATGTGCCTGATGACGTTAAGCAAGAGCGTTGGGAAGAGTTGATGGCATTGCAGATGGATATTTCGGAAGAGAAGATGAAAGCTAAAGTCGGCTCGCGTATGACGGTGTTGGTCGATACCATTGGTGAGCAGGGTGCGATTGCCCGCTCGGCTGCCGATGCGCCCGAAATTGATGGTACTGTGATCATCAAAAATGGTGCGCACTTGCCAGTAGGTGAGTTTGTCGAAGTGGATATTACGGGGTCGGATACCTACGACTTGTTTGCTAAGGTGCGCGATTAATCGCGCACATCAGGGCGCATTTAAGGCTTGATATAAGCAAAACCACGTTGTTGTAAAAACGCTAACTCTGCCACGCCACCCGGAACGATGTCTGCTTCCTGAACGCCACGTAAAGTGTGCCAGTCGATGTTTTTATTGCGTAGCGTGTTATTGCAAATCGCAATTTTAACGCCTTTGGCACGCAAATCATCCACCGCTTTGTTCAGTTTTTCATCGTTCGATTGCAATAAGCTCATGCCTGCGCCAAAGATAACCACTTGCAGTTCAATTTGCTCTTTGCCGACGGTTTGAATGTGATTGTTGGCGTACTTAATAATTTGCAATTGCTCTTGGTCATCGCCTGTGTTCATTTGATAAGCCACGCGCTGCATGCCATATGGATCATGTTGAATATTAGGCTGAACATAGTCAGCTTGTGCTACATTGGCGAAGGCAAGCGCGAGCGCTAGGGCGGTTGATTTGATCATCATAATAGCGATCCCTTTTTTGTGGCGAAATATAAATATTTTTTAGTTAAAATATCATAGCGCAAATCAATTAAAATACGCTAAATATCAATAATAAAATGTTTATGGGCTACCCCAAGGATTCATCATGTTTAATGCCAAAAATATCTTTTCTTATCGCAAGTACTGGGCGCACCGCTTTGGTACAGCGCCTTTTTTGCCCATGTCAAAGGCAGAAATGGATGCCTTAGGTTGGGATAGCTGCGATATTATTTTGGTTACTGGCGATGCCTACGTCGATCAGCCCAGCTTTGGTATGGCGGTGATTGGACGAGCGCTCGAAGCGCAGGGTTTTCGGGTCGGCATTATTGCCCAGCCCGATTGGACATCGGCTGAAGCTTTCCGTGCATTGGGCAAGCCGAACCTGTATTTTGGGGTGACCGCTGGCAACATGGACTCGATGATCAATCATTACACTTCCGACCGTCGCTTGCGTCATAACGATGCTTACACGCCTAACGATGAGCATGGTAAACGCCCCGATCGTGCGCTCACGGTTTACGCGCAGCGTTGTCGCGAAGCCTTCAAAGATGTGCCCGTGGTCATCGGTGGTATCGAGGGCAGTTTGCGCCGTATTGCCCATTACGATTATTGGTCGGACAAGGTGCGTCGCTCGGTCATTTTAGACAGTAAGGCGGATATTCTGCTGTATGGTAATGCCGAACGTGCTTTGGTTGAAATCAGTCACCGTATTGCCAAAGGCGAGCATCCGAAAGACATCACCGATGTGCGCGGTACGGTCTTTGTGCGTAACCGTGTGCCAGAAGGTTTTGTGGTGCTCGATTCGACAGAGGTCGACACACCAGGTAAAGTCGATGCCCATATTGACCCATATGCCATGCAAAGCGAAGCAAGTTGCGAAACAAACAAAGAACAAACCGCTGAGTTGGCTGCGAATAATCCTAAGCCTAAGCAAACGGTCGATGAACAGAATGGCATTACGGTGGTGCATTTAACCAGTCAAATTCCGCGTTTTCATCCGCGCGATTTGACCGTCATTCGCATGCCCTCGTTTGAGCAGGTGAGCGAAGACCCTGTGCTTTACGCCCATGCTTCGCGCGTATTTCATCTCGAAACCAATCCAGGTAATGCGCGTGCGCTGGTACAGCGTCATGGTAATCGCGAGGTGTGGGTTAATCCACCGCCCATTCCGCTGACCACGCCTGAGATGGATGGTGTTTTCGATTTGCCTTACGCACGCGCACCGCATCCTGTGTATGGCAATGCGAAAATTCCTGCGTGGGAGATGATTCGTTTTTCAGTCAATATTATGCGTGGTTGTTTTGGTGGCTGTACTTTCTGTTCGATTACCGAGCACGAAGGGCGGATTATTCAAAACCGTTCCGAAAAATCCATTTTGCGCGAAGTCGAAGATATTCGCGACAAGGTGAAAGGCTTTACAGGCATTATTTCCGACTTAGGTGGTCCGACGGCGAATATGTGGCGATTAGCCTGTAAAGATGAGCGTATCGAACAAAACTGTCGCCGCCTATCCTGTGTGCATCCTGTTATTTGTCGTTACTTAAATACCGACCAAACGCCTTTAGTGAATTTGTATCGTAAAGCGCGAGCCTTGCCAGGCATTAAGAAGGTATTGATTGCATCGGGATTACGCTACGACTTAGCGGTTGAAACGCCAGAATACGTCAAAGAATTGGTGCAGCATCATGTGGGTGGCTATCTCAAAATCGCTCCAGAGCATACCGAAACAGGCCCGCTTTCGAAAATGATGAAACCTGGCATGGGGGCGTATGATCGCTTCAAAGCCATGTTCGATAAGTTTTCTGCCGAGGCGGGCAAAGAGCAATATCTTATCCCTTACTTTATTGCAGCGCATCCTGGTACCAACGACGAAGACATGATGAACTTGGCATTATGGCTCAAGCGTAATGGCTTTAGAGCCGATCAAGTGCAAGCCTTCTTGCCCAGCCCGATGGCATTAGCTTCTGCCATGTACTACAGCGGACGCAATCCATTGCGCAAAATCTTGCGTGAAGGCGATGAACGCGAAGAAGTCTTTAGCCCGAAAGGCATGAAGCAGCGACGCTTACATAAAGCCTTTTTGCGTTATCACGATGCTGAGAATTGGCCATTGTTGCGCGAAGCACTCAAGCGCATGGGGCGTGCCGATTTAATCGGCAATGGCAAAAATCACCTAATTCCCACTTGGCAGCCAGCAGGCACTGGGGACGCGGGTGGTGAAGGCAAACGTACAGGTAAAAAGTTCGGTCAGCAGCAGTTCTTAACCAAGTACACCGAGCGTGCTGGCGATCAGGTTAAAACCGATAAAGTACGTAAGCCGAGGCATCATTCCAAGGATAGTTGATAACGATGCAGGATAATCCTATTCATAAATACCTCACCCCAGATGGTTATGCGTATATGAAAGCGCGTTTAAATCAGCTGTTGTACAATGATCGTCCACAAACGACGCAGGCGGTATCAGAAGCAGCGGCATTGGGCGATCGCAGTGAAAATGCTGATTATATTTACGGTAAACGTAAACTGCGTGAAATCGACCGCGAGATTCGACGATTGCAAATGCGTTTGGATGGCGCAAAAATTATCGACACATTGCCAGCGGAGCGTCAGCGCATTTTTTTCGGTGCACGGGTGTTGCTCGAAGATGATAACGGCGTTGAACTCTATTTGCGGCTTGTTGGTGTGGGTGAGCTATTGCCCGAATCGGACTGTGTTTATGTCAGTTTGAATGCCCCTATGGCAAAAGCCCTATTGGGTAAATCTGTTGATGATGATATTGTTGTCGCAGGCGTGACTTACACCGTGTTGAATGTCATATATCAAAACTTATAAAACCTCGCTTCGTCGTCATCCTCGCGCATGCGGGGATCCAAGAAGTCAAAGAGATAGATTCCCGCTTTTGCGGGAATGACGTATTTTTAGTGTTACTCTTGATTTAATAAAGGAAAAATAATGTCTATCGAACAAAGCTTAAAAGAACGTAGTAACAACGTGTGTGAACTCTGTGGCGATGCCTGTGGCACCTTAGTCGTCATGACGGTTTCTGGCAATGATGATTCTGCCGATAGCAGTGTCTATATTTGCGAGTCTTTCAAAAGCCAAATCGAGAACCCCGATACCATTGATGCCAATCAGTGGCGTTGTTTGAATGAAGCGATTTGGTCGCCAACGGCAGCTGTGCAAGTGGTCGCTTATCGTATGTTGCATACCCTAGCCGCTAAAGGCGAGTCTTGGGCGCAGGAATTGTTAGACACAGCTTACTTAGAAGACGATGTCAAGGCATGGGCAGAGTCGGGTATTGCACAAGCAACTGACGACGATGATCCTAAGCCACGCGACAGTAATGGTTCTGAATTGGCTGAAGGCGATAGTGTCACGCTGATTAAAGACTTGGATGTGAAGGGCATGAACTTTACCGCAAAGCGTGGCACACTGGTAAAAAACATTCACCTAACCAGTAATCCTAAGCACATCGAAGGTAAGATCAATGGTTCGACCATTGTGATTGTGTCAGCCTTTACCAAAAAAGCCTAAATAGCGTGCAAGACGCAATCATTGATATTTGCCAGCGCGTTTTGGGTTGGCAAGTGTCTGTCTCGGTAGAAACAGCAGATGATGTTTTCGTTGTCCATGTTATGGGTGCGAAAGCACAAGATCCGCTCACGAGGGGGCAGCAAGAAATGGACATTATACTGTCGTTGCAACATCTGCTGGGCGGTGCTGCTGTTCGCTTAATCATAGAGAAGACGTAATGGAATCAAAACGCATTCGCGTGTGGGACTTGCCTACGCGACTTTTTCACTGGTCGTTGTTAGCGGCTTTTGTTGGTGCATATCTAACAGGTGATGTCTTTGACCTTTTAGAGCCGCACCAATGGATTGGCTTGTCAATGGTCTTCTTGCTCAGTTTTCGTCTTGTTTGGGGCTTTGTTGGTTCGACAACGGCGCGGTTTAATCAGTTTGTTCGTGGCAAGGAAGCGGTGAGCGACTACCTCAATGGTCGTTGGCAAGGGGTTGGACATAATCCTTTGGGTGGCTGGTCGGTTATTGCGATGCTGACTTTGCTCGTCGCGATGACGGTTACTGGCTTATTTGCTAATAATGATGCCGACTTTACCGCTCCGCTAACCTTTTTGGTTTCCGATAGCTTCAGTTCGCTATTAACATCGGCACATCATTTATTATTTAAGCTGTTGTTGGTGGTGGTTGCAGTTCATATTGCTGCCATTTTTTTCTACAAAATTGTATTAGCAAAAGACTTGGTGTCACCCATGCTTAAAGGTGATGCTCCTGCCGAATCGGATAACGATGCGTCTACGCAAGGCGGTGGCATGATCGCTGTGATTGTGGCGTGTGTGATCGCTGTTTTAGCGGTGTGGGGCGCGAGTGGCGCATGGCACCAACCGCCAACAAAGCCAGCGGTGGTTAACACTTCCGATTGGTAACGGTTTCGTTAAAGCCTCACTTCAATCCCTTGTCCCTGCAGATGCCGTTTCGCTTGCTCTAGTGTGTACTCGCCAAAGTGGAAAATACTGGCAGCGAGTACCGCCTCAGCACCACCCTGGATAATGCCATCAGCTAAGTCTTGCAAATTACCCACGCCACCAGAGGCAATGACAGGAATTGATACCGCATCGGATACCGCACGCGTCAAGGCTAAATCGTAGCCTTTTTTTGTGCCGTCGCCATCCATGCTGGTGAGCAGGATTTCGCCAGCGCCAAAGGCCTGCATCTTTTTTGCCCATTCGACGACATCAATCCCTGTGGCTTTACGACCACCGTGGGTAAAGATTTCCCAGTGGTCATCGACGCGTTTGGCATCAATAGCAACCACAATGCACTGCGAGCCAAAGTGATCGCTGGCTTCTTGTACAAATTCTGGTCGAAACACAGCCGCACTGTTAATGGATACTTTGTCTGCGCCGGCATTCAGCATTCTGCGAATGTCGTCTAAGGTGCGAATACCGCCGCCAACGGTCAGCGGAATAAAGACTTGGCTGGCAACCTGTTCGACCACATGCGCGATGGTGTCTCGGTCATCAGCGGTAGCGGTAATGTCCAAAAAGGTAATTTCATCCGCGCCTTGTTCGTTGTAGCGGCGTGCTACTTCGACAGGGTCGCCTGCGTCTCGGATGTCTAAAAACTGAACACCTTTAACCACGCGACCGTTATCGACATCTAAGCAGGGGATAATACGTTTTGCCAGTGCCATTTATGCGCGTCCTAATGTTTGTTCGGGATGAAGTTCTTCACGAATGACTTTACGGATTAAATCTTCAAGTTTCGTGCCTTGGTTTTGCAGATAATGACGTAAAGCCTGATTAATTTCTTGCTGTAAGCTCTGATTGTCTGCCGTTGCTTTTTGTTGCATTGCTTGATACACGTCAGGCTCTAAGGAAACCATCGCTTGTTCTCGTAATTTTTGGGCATAGGGGTTGCGAACCGCATTGGTAAAATCATATTCATCACGCATGGTGTGCTCCTTCATAACGCTTTCTTTCGTGTATTGTCGCTTTTCGTGCCGAAATAATTCTAATATGATTTTCAATATATTCACAATGACAAACAATGAGCAGGTTAGACTGATTGCTTTTGCCCAGTAAAATAGCGCGTGATTCACCCATAGAATGATCTGGATCGGGCATCAATAAACCATAATCATCAGCAAAGACTGTTTCTGCCTCTTCGAAGCAAATGCCATGCTTGCTCACGTTGGCATGGTATTTTGCTTTGTCCCATTCAAACGTAAGCATTGTTACCTTATCGTCCCATCAACTGATCAGCCAAAGCCTGTCCCTGTGCAAAATCAAGACTGCCTTCGTAAATGGCACGACCTGTGATTGCGCCAGAAATGCCGCTGCCGGCAACCGCGCATAAACCCCGAATGTCGTCTAGGTTGGTGATGCCGCCACTGGCAATGATGGGAATGTTCACGGCTTCAGCCAATGCTTTTGTGGCTTCGATATTGACGCCTTGCATCATGCCGTCACGACCAATATCGGTGTAGATAATTTCGTTCACGCCATCGTTTTCAAAACGCTTAGCGAGGTCGATGACATGATGCTCAGTAATTTCTGCCCAGCCATTGATGGCGACCATGCCGTCTTGTGCATCGAGTCCGACAATGATTTTTCCTGAGAACTTCGCGCAAGCAGCAGCCACAAACTCAGGCTCTTTCGCTGCTTTGGTACCGATAATGACATAGCTCACGCCTGCATCTAAATAGCGTTGGATGGTGTCGAAGTCACGAATGCCACCACCAATCTGTACAGGTAGATTCGGGAAAGCTTTGGTGACTTCGAGTACCGCCTTGGCGTTAACAGGTTCACCAGCAAAAGCACCATTAAGGTCAACCATATGTAAACGACGGCAGCCAGCTTCTACCCAACGGGTAGCTGTAGCCAATACATCGCCCGAAAACACATCGGCATCTTCCATGCGACCTTGTTTAAGGCGAACACATTGACCGTCTTTAAGGTCGATAGCGGGGATTAGTAACATAAAATTTAGCAACCTCTAAAGAATTTAACAGGATTTTCCGTTCCATGCGCAAAAATTGCGCAATAATTGTAAGCCAGCATCGCTACTTTTTTCAGGATGGGCTTGAATCGCAAATAATGAGTCTTGGGCAATGGCAGAGCAGTAATTCAGCCCAAAATCGGTTTCACCAGCAATCAACGCTTTGTTTTCTGGTGTTACAAAATAGCTGTGCACAAAATAAAAACGACTCGCATCTTCGATGCCATGCCACAATGGATGCGCTTGTGTCTGCTTAATCTGGTTCCAGCCCATTTGTGGAATTTTATGTTCGGGCTTCCAGTTGGGCTGATTAGCAAATGCCGTGACATCACCCGCCAACAGGTTTAGACAGTCAGTACCATCATTTTCTTGCGAGTGCGTCATGAGTACCTGCATACCCATACAAATCCCTAAAAAAGGCTTGCTGTTAGCGCTCTCTAATACCGCTTCACGTAAGCCTTCGATGTTATTGAGCGCTTTCATGCAAGCTTTAGCCGCACCTTGTCCTGGAAAAACAATCGCGTCGGCATTGGCGATTTGTTCCGCATTTTCGCTGACGCTAATGCGTGTATTGGCGCGTGCAACATGCAGCAGTGCTTGCTTTACTGAGCGTAAATTACCCATACCGTAGTCAACGACAACAATTTCACGCACCGCCATTTATAGCGCACCTTTGGTTGATGGTAAAATGCCTGCCATGCGCTCATCGGCTGTTAATGCCATGCGTAGCGCTCGACCAAATGCTTTAAAAATGGTTTCGGCTTGGTGATGGGCATTGATGCCACGAATGTTATCGATGTGTAAACTTGCATGCGCATGATTCACAAAGCCTTGGAAAAACTCTTGCACCAGTTGCGTATCAAACTGTCCGATACGTTCTGCCGTAAATGCGCAGTGGAATTGCAAGCCAGCACGCCCTGATAAGTCGATAACCACGCGAGAAAGGGCTTCGTCTAATGGCACATATGAATGACCATAACGCGCAATCCCTTTCTTGTCGCCTACAGCTTTTGCTAAAGCCGAACCGAGCGCAATACCAATGTCTTCAACTGTATGATGATCATCAATATGATTATCGCCAATCGCTTCGATGGTAATATCAATCATGCCGTGGCGGGCAATTTGATCAATCATATGTTCTAAAAACGGTACGCCCGTCGTGAGACGAGCTTTGCCTGACCCGTCAAGATTAACGTCAATTTTAATTTGCGTTTCGAGTGTTTTGCGTTCGATGTGAGCTTGGCGCATGGTACTATGTTCGTCTTTAAGTAAAAGTAATATTCTTATTTTAACATTGCAAGATAATGAGTGTCATGTTTTGCATAAGATGAGCTGCTAATATATAAAGTTTTTCTATGCTCATAATCATATCTTATGAGTCGTATAAAGAATTTCTGTTGGTATGCTGTGCTAGGCTTGTTAAAATAATGAATAAGTAATGGAAGGCTTTACCTACTGGGTGCCTCGACTTGATTTTGGTTAAGTTTTGGTTACTTTTGCTTAAGCTTGTTCAGTAAAGGTGGTCTGCTGGTCTTATACTTATGATCAGGTTGTTGTCCTTAAAGGGACAAGGTATCTCTAAAAATCGGCGAAATGTCGATGAATGCATCGTAATGAGACGGCTTTTAGAGGTATCTGGTCTTTTTGTTAAGGTCGACAGCAGACTTAAATGAGTGTGTTCAATTATAGAGAGGAAATCATATATGGACACTGTGGTAAAACCGCAATATAACGATGGTGTTATTAAAGCATTTGCTTTAGCTTCGATCGTTTTTTTGGTGCTAGGTACACTGATGGGTACTTATGCGGCGTCCGAGCTTGCTTGGCCGTTTTTAAACTTCGATATGGCTGAAATCAGTTTTGGTCGTTTACGTGTCATTCACACCAACACGGTAATTTACGCGTTTGGTGCTAACGTATTGATGGCAACTGGTTTTTACATTGTTCAGCGTACGAGTGGTCGTCCATTGTATAGCAATGCATTGGCTTGGATTCAGTTCGTTGCGTTACAAGCAGGCTTATTGTTAGCGGTTATTTCGCTGGCTTTGGGTATGTTGCAAGGTAAAGAATATCACGAGCTAGAGTGGCCGCTAGATTTGGCAGTTGCATTGGTTTGGGTAATGTTCACGTTTAACTTCACGATGACAATCGCGACACGTAACAAAGAGAAAGTGCCTCATATTTATGTGGCTAACTGGTTCTTCTTGGGTATGATGATTATGATTACTTACCTTTGGGTAATTAATGGTTTGTCAGTGCCTGTTAGTCTGTTCCGTTCTTACTCAATGTTTGGTGGTGTTCAGGATGCGATGATTCAATGGTGGTGGGGTCATAATGCAGTAGGTTTCTTCCTAACAGCAGGCTTCCTAGGCATCATGTACTACTTCGTGCCTAAGCAAGCGCAACGTCCTGTTTATTCATACCGTTTGTCAGTTGTTCACTTTTGGGCATTGATGTTTGGTTATGTCTGGTTAGGTGCGCACCATTTGCAGTACACAGCTTTGCCTGACTGGGTTGGTTCGTTGGCTGCGGTTGTTTCTTTAGCGATGATTATCCCTTCTTGGGGTGGTGCATTGAACGGTATGTTGACCTTATCTGGTGCTTGGGATCGTTTGCGTACAGATTACATCCTGCGTTTCTTGATTATGGCATTGGCTTTCTACGCGATGTCTACGTTTGAAGGTCCTGTGATGTCGGCTAAGACAGTGAACGCGTTGTCGCATTACACTGACTGGACTGTTGGTCACGTTCACTCTGGCGCATTAGGTTGGGTAGCGATGGTTTCTATCGGTGCTGTTTATCATATGACAATGAAGCTGTGGAAAACAGAAATGTATTCTATGTCTTTAATTAATTTCCACTTCTGGTTGGCTACCATTGGTACTGTATTCTACATCGTTGGTATGTGGGTATCGGGTATTATGCAGGGCTTGATGTGGCGTGCATATGACGAATACGGTACATTAGCGTATACGTTTGCTGAATCAGTGTCTGCAATGCATCCTTACTACGCAATGCGTGCTGTCGGTGGTGTGTTGTTCACATTAGGCGCAGTTGTCATGTTATACAACATGGTGATGACAATTCGTATGGCTGGTTCTCGTCAGCCTGCATTAGCGCACGCTTAATACAATAAAGCACGGGAAGAAGACACAGCATTCGATGCAGGTCTCTCTTCCGTCAACCAACTGAGGAGTTGATATAATGGCAGCTGATAAGCCGAAAAATTTCCAGGAATGGCTCGAGCGTAACGTGTTTGCGTTAATGCTAGGTACTGCGCTGATGGTTTCAGTGGCGGGTATCGTTGAGATCGTTCCCTTGTTTTATTTAAACGACAGCCAAGAGCATACGCGTGTTGACGAATCGGGTAACTTAATGTTCCCTGAGTTAGTCTGGAATCGTGAAGGTAAGCGTTTGTTCTATAAAGATGAGTCAGGTAACTGGGCATCAGATTGGAAAGCAGGTGATGGGGTTCGTCCTTTCACACCACTAGAGTTAGCGGGTAAAGATATTTATTTGCGCGAAGGTTGTATGTACTGCCATAGTCAGATGATTCGTCCTTTCCGTGATGAGCGTGAGCGTTATGGTCATTATTCTTTGGCAACAGAGTCTATGTATGATCACCCATTTCAATGGGGTTCTAAGCGCACTGGTCCTGATTTAGCGCGTGTTGGTGGTAAGTACTCTAACGAGTGGCACACCATGCATTTGTTACGTCCTCAGTCATTGGTTCCTGAGTCTGTTATGCCTGCATATCCTTGGTTAGCTGAGAATTCAGTCGAAAACGATTTCTTAGGTACCAAGCGTGATATGAGTGCTCGCTTGAGTGCAATGAAGTTGATGGGTGTTCCTTATACAGATGATGAAATTGCAACAGCAAACGATCACATCAAAGAACATACCGATATGGATGCACTGATTGCTTATATGCAAGCATTGGGTACGATGGTGAAATTGGACGACAGCAAGGCTTATCGTGAATAAGATCGAAGCATATTTCCATACGGATTGGGCTGCAATGACAACCCAAGACTGGGTGGGTATGCTGATGACTGTCGCTGTGTTTATCGCAATGGCAGTCGCCTTCTTTTACGCTTTGCGTCCTAAAAATGCCAAGATGTTAGAAGACCAGCGCATGACGCCCTTGCGTGACGAATAATCAGGAATTGAGGAGACATTTTTATGGCACATGACAATCCATGGCCGAATGAAGGCAATACAGGCCATATTTGGGATGAAGATATCCGTGAGTTAGACAATCCGCCGCCGTTATGGTGGATGCTTGCTTATTACGCGGGCTTTGTAATGATCATTTTTTACGTGCTTTATTACCCAGCACTTCCAGGTCCAACATCGCATACAGCGGGTTTGGCGGGTTGGACTCAGGTCAAAGAGTATCACGAAGACTTTAAAGTACTAACGGATTGGCGTAGTGAAAAGTTTGCTGTACAAGAGCAGGCTTTAACCTCTAAATCAGTTGAAGAGATTTTGGCTGATAAAAACTTGGTTAACTATGCTGTTGCAACGTCTAAGGCGTTATTCGGCGACTACTGTGCAGGTTGTCACGGTTCTGGTGGTATGGGTAACGTGGGTTATCCGATCTTAGCGGACGATGACTGGTTGTATGGTGGTGATGTGAATGCACTTTACCAAACGTTGGTAAATGGTCGCGTTGGCAATATGCCTGGTTATGGCGCAATGCTGAGTGAGCAGCAGGTTTCTGATGCTGCAGATTTTGTGATTGCAATGTCTAATGGTAAGGCAGATGATGCTGCTGTTGCTGCAGGTCGTGATGTTTACAACACGATCGGTTGTGCTGGTTGTCATATGCCCGATGGTTCGGGTATGGCAGCATTAGGCGCAGCTAAGCTCAATGACAAAGTATGGCGTTTCTCTGGCGATAAAGCTGAAGTGATGAAAACCATTAAGCATGGTGTTAATGCGGTTGGCGACAAAAATACGCGTCCAGCGTTAATGCCAGCATTTGCAGAACGCTTAGGTGACAAGGAAGTTAAACGCCTTGCGATCTATGTTCACAGCCTAGGTGGTGGTCAATAACCTAATTATTGATGTGAGTCAATTTTAGGACGAAAAAGGGGAGGCAAATGCTTCCCCTTTTTTTTTTCGCTTGTATGATAGTAAGTGAAAATCTAATAGATCAACTGAGGAGTGTATATTATGATGGGTGGACTCAATAGCGATTTCGTATTGTGGATTTCGTTAGGTGCTGTGGGGTTGAGTTTCTTGTCTGTTGTGGCGTGGGGTTGGAAAACTTGGCGTGGCATGGAAGGCATGGAACATGATGATGTTAAATAATTAAATAAGATGTCAGCAATGCGGCTTGGGATTTTCCTGAGCCGTTGTTGTTTTAAGCGGGCTAAGGTATAAAAATAGGTAATATCATGTCAGAAGAAAATAATATGACTAAAAAGGTGGATTACGATCCATCACGAATTCAAAACGTAGAGCATGGTGTGTCGAATACACTGGATAATATTGGTGTTGAGTTGCTGCAAATTCGTGTTGGTGGCGAAACCGTGCATGCTAAGCGTATTGGTGGTTTTTTCCGTAATATTAAAACGATCATTGCACCAATTTGGCTGTTATTGTTTTTAGGTCCATATTTACAATGGGACGGACATCAGGCAATTTTATGGGACATTCCTAATCGTCAGTTTCATATTTTGGGTCTGACCATTTTGCCGCAAGACATCTGGATGTTGGCATTAATCCTACTGTTTTTTGCAATGGCGCTAGCTGCAGCCTCGGCCGTTGCAGGGCGTTTATGGTGTGGTTATTTTTGCTTCCAGACCGTGTGGATGGATACCTTTACATGGATCGAAGAGAAGATTATTGGTAACCCCAACAAGCAAGCAGCGTTAGATAAGGCACCGTGGACGTGGGAAAAAATTAAACTAAAAGGGTTAACGCATTCGATCTTTTTAAGTATCGGCATGTTAACAGGCTTTAGTTTCGTTGCCTTCTTCACTGATTCTTTGCAGTTGTGGCAAGATATCTTTGCGGGCACGGCTTCGAGTACAGCGGTTACGGTGATTCTTGTACTCGGGTTTGCAACTTACTTTTTTGCTGCGATTTTGCGTGAGCAGACCTGTGTGGGCGTTTGTCCATATGCACGTATTCAGGGTGCGATGCTCGATAAGCAAACCATGGTTCCTACCTACGACATCGACCGTGGCGAGCCACGTGGTCGTATGAAGCGCGTTCGTCCTGGTGAAGAAGCGCCTAAATTGGGTGATTGTATCGATTGTAACTTGTGTGTGGCTGTCTGTCCGACAGGCATCGACATTCGAAGCGGTCAACAATTGGGTTGTATTACGTGCGGTTTGTGTATTGATGCCTGTGATTCGGTGATGGAGAAGCTCGACAAGCCATTAGGATTGATTCGTTATGCCTCGTTAGAAGAGTTTGAGGGCAAGACGCAGCCTCCCTTGTTTAAACGTCCTCGTGTGCTGGTTTATGGCGGTATTATGGCGTTTGCGGGCGCAATATTGGTATATGGTTTGGCGACGATTGCGCCGATGAAGTTGAACGTGTTGCACGAACGTGCACCTTTATTTGTGATGTTGTCGGATGGTTCGATTCAGAACAAATTGACCATTAAGGTTGTGAACAAAACCAATAAAGTGATGCAAGTTAAATTGTCTGCCGACGGTATTGCCAATATGCGCGTTGAAGGAGATACTGATCTGCTATTGGTTGAGCCTGGTAGTGTTGGCTCTACAACCATGCTTATTAAAGCCCCTCGTGCCAATTTGAAGGGCGATAATACGCCTGTGCAAATTCATGCTCAAGATGTGTTGCATCCTGAATTGGCGCAAACTTACGACAGTATGTTTATTGGTCCTAAATAGAAGTCAATTTCGTCTATAATCCCTGACTAGGGAAAGTAAAAGCCCAGTAATCTACTGGGCTTTTCTTTATGGTTATAATGCAGTAGTTCTGGAGTAGAAAATGTCTGATATTCAACAGCCGCCCAAAGTTGTTAAAAACTGGAGTAAGCCTTGGCGTAACCCGTTTGTGATTTTTTGGATTTTGATTTTGGTTACGGTCTTGGCGGTAAACTTTTTTATGGTCAGTATGGCGATTGTCACCGCTCCTGGCTTTGTGAACGATAATCCTTACAAGCATGGCGCAAATTACGAAAAAATCTTAGCGTCACGCAAGGCACAAGCATTGTTAGGTTGGCAACTTTCGATTGCTTGGCCAGAGGTGAAAGTGAACACGCCCGTAACCCTTACACTGCAGGCAAAAGATAAAGAGGGTGCCGCATTGGCTGTCGAAGGTATAGAATTGTATGCCTATCGTCCTGCAGATGTTAAGGATGATTTTGTTTTAAAATTTTCACCGACTGATCACGTTGGTGTGTATACAGCGCAATTAACGGTGCCTAAACATGGTAACTGGGATTGGATTGCCGAGGCGCATATCGGTACAGACAAGAGCAGTATTGCAGGTGACTTATTTGTGGGCGATGTGGTTAAGTAAGCATCAAGGATGAGCAAAATGACAGCAGAAAATTGTTATCACTGTGGGCAGACAATTGCGCCAGAGGGGTTGGTGCAGCGTCATGTTGGTGGTGAACAACGTGATTTTTGTTGTCATGGTTGTGCGGGCGCGTGCGAAGCCATTTATGATGCAGGGCTAGATGCCTTTTATCTGCGAGCCAATAAAGATGAGACTTGGCAGCCCCCGCAAGCGGTTCCTAATGATTTGGCGATGTTTGATCATGATGAGATTCAGCGTCAGTTTATTGCGAATATGGGAGATGTGAGAGAAATCACCCTAATGGCGGATGGCATTCATTGTGCTGCTTGTGTGTGGCTTATCGAACACCGACTCGCTAAAGAAGTTGGCGTTCAGTTGGCAAGCGTCAACTTCACAACGCGCCGCATTAAGTTGCGTTGGGATAATCGCGTGATTGCCTTGTCACGTATTTTGCATATTCTGGCTGAGCTGGGCTATGCGAGTACGCCTTACGATCCGCAGCTCAGTCAGAAAGCGCTAGAAGACTACAACCGTGGTTTGTTGTATCGCTTTGCATTTGCCGCTTTTGCCATGATGAATATTATGTGGGTGTCTATTTCTTTGTACTTTGGTGCGTCGGATGATGTCGAGTACAAGCAGTTTTTTCATTGGGTTGCATTGGCGTTAGCCACGCCGACCTTGTTGTATTCGGGTCAGCCCTTCTTTGTCGGTGCTTGGCAGGCATTACGTGGTCGGCGATTGGGTATGGATGTGTCCATCGCTTTGGGTATTTTAACCACATACTGTTATTCGCTGTATGTGACTCTTGTACCAGATTCGGGTGGCGCGGTCTACTTCGATACCTTGGTCGATTTTATGTTCTTTTTGCTGCTGGGTCGCTATTTGGAGTCGATTTCTAAAAGTAAGGCCGTCGATGCTACCCATCGTTTGTTGGCGCTTCAGCCGAAGGTGGCGCGTAAACGGATGGATGATGGCAGCGAAAAGCTGGAAGCCGTGCGCTTATTAAAAGCAGGCGATTTGGTATGGGTGCATCCAGCCGATCGTATTCCTGTTGATGGTGTTGTGGTCGAAGGCGAAAGTCATATTAACGAGGCGATGCTAACAGGCGAGTCACGTTCGGTGCATAAGCGCGTGGGCGATAAGGTTTCTGCAGGTACGCATAACCAAGAAGGGGCGTTATTGGTTGAGGTACAGCAGTTGTTGGCCGACTCGATGCTTGGTCGGATTATTGCGCTTGTCGAAGAGGCGCAGGGAAGTAAAGCACCGATCCAGCGTACTAGCGACGCTGTCATTCCTTGGTTTGTGGCAACAACGCTGTCGTTGGCTGTGTTTGCATTGATTTTCTGGTGGTGGCAGAGTGGTTTAGACACGGCTATTATGGCTGCAACTGCCGTGTTGATTGTGACCTGCCCCTGCGCCTTTGGTTTGGCAACGCCGATGGCGATTGCGGTGGCATCGGGTGTCGGAGCGCGTATGGGCATATTAATTAAACATGGTGCGGTGTTAGAACGCTTATCGCAGGCAACACATCTGGTGTTCGATAAAACGGGGACGCTCACCACGGGTAAAATGTCGGTTACCGATTGGCAAGTATGGCATGCTGACGAAGCTTTACCCCAAGTTTGGGAGGCGATGGCGACTTTGGAGCAGCGTTCTGAGCACGCTTTGGCAGGTGCCTTGCGTATTTTTGCCGAAAAACACAGTGCAAAGCCTATCGAATCGCAAGGGTTTACAGCACTGTCGGGGCGAGGGGTTCAGGCTCAGTTAGAGGGTGTCATCTGGCAGGCTGGTAGTGTTGGTTGGATGCGCGAGCAGTCGATTTCTTTTTCTCAGGGTGTTTTGAGCTGGATTGAGACGCAAGAGCAACAGGGACGCACCATTGTTTGTTTGACTCGCGCGGGTGATTTGGTTGCCACGGTTGCTGTTGGCGATGTGTTGCGTGATGATGCACTCGCTGTTGTGACGGCACTCAAAGCACGTGGCATTGCTGTGAGCATGGTAACAGGTGATCGACGAGGTGTTGCCGATGCCTTTGCGTTGCAGTTGGGCGGTATGGATGTGCAAGCCGAGGTTCTACCAGCGGATAAAGAAGCAGCCGTACGAGCCTTGCAAGGCGAAAGTCGCGTGGTTGTTTTTGTGGGCGATGGTGTGAACGATGCGCCAGCCTTGGTTCGGGCCGACGTGGGTATCGCATTGGGGTCGGGTACAGAGGTGTCGGTCGATAGCGCGCAGGTGGTGCTGTTAAACGATCGTTTGCAGTCGGTGTTAACCAGTATTGATTTGTCGCGCGTTGCCCTGCGTACCATTCGACAGAATATTGGCATGAGCTTGTTGTATAACGCGATTATGGTTCCTCTGGCAGTTTCAGCGAAATTAACGCCATTGATGGCGGCAATTGGCATGCCCATTTCATCATTATTAGTGATTGGTAATGCCGCGCGTATTCGTGGGCGGTTTTTGAAGGGTTAGGGATGCTGTGACTGCATTTAATGCAAAAGACAAATTAATATACACCTTCGATGATGATCGTATTGATATCATTGCGATTGGTGGTCACTATGAATAATATCGTGTTAAGGAATAAAAAATGATTATCGTAACAGGCGGTGCGGGTTTTATTGGCAGTAATATCGTCAAGGCTCTGAATGCTCAGGGTGTCACTGATATTTTAGTGGTGGATGATTTGACCGATGGCACTAAGTTTCGCAATTTAGCCGATCTACAAATCAGTGACTATATGGATAAGGATGACTTTCGTGCACGCCTAGCCGATGCGAGCTTTTTGCATGGCGTACAAGCGGTATTTCATCAGGGTGCTTGTTCGGCAACCACCGAGTGGAATGGTAAGTATATGATGGATAATAACTATGCTTACTCGCAAGAATTGTTAGCCGCGTGTCAGGATGCTAAAGTCCCGTTTATGTATGCCTCGTCGGCATCGGTGTATGGTGATGGTCCTGTTTTTAGTGAAGGGCTAGAGAATGAGAAGCCGCTTAATGTATATGGCTATTCTAAGTTTTTATTCGACCAACATGTGCGCAAGCTTTTACCCAATGCGACTGCACCGATTGTCGGTTTCCGCTATTTCAATGTGTATGGCGAACGCGAACAGCATAAAGGCAGTATGGCGAGTGTTGCCTTTCATTTGCATCAGCAAATTCTTAAGGGCGAAAACCCGAAATTATTCGGTACTTACGATGGCTATGAAGCGGGCGGTCAGTCGCGTGATTTTGTTTATGTTGGTGATGTCGCTGCGGTTAACTTGTGGGCGTGGCAATCGGGCGTGAGTGGTATTTTTAACTTGGGTACGGGTCGTGCACAGCCTTTCCGCGATATCGCCGAAGCCGTTATTGCTTATCATGGTAAAGGCGAGATTACCTACGTTGATTTTCCCGAACATCTCAAAGGTCGTTACCAGAGTTTTACACAAGCGAATATCGCACGTCTGCGTACAGCAGGTTATGACAAGCCATTTGCAGATGTGGCGACAGGTACTCGCGCCTATTTGCAATGGTTGACTGAGCAGGGATTGTAAGGAGGTAGGTATGGTTTGTGTACAATTAATGATGAATGAATCGGTATCTCAGACGGTGCTTAACTTTTTGAAATTGCTGCCCAGTAATGAAGTTCAGATTGGCTACCCTGAATGCGATCGTCAGGAAATTCTGGATAAGCTAGAGAAAGCTGAGTCGGATGTTGCTCAAGGCAAGGTGCACTCACTTGCTAGCGTCAAATCTTTATTGTTAGGTTGATTTTTTGGAACTCGTTTTTTCGGATGAGTCGTTGAACGATCTTCGTGCCATACGAGATTTTATTGCGCTTGATTTCACAGTGCGAGCGGATCACTTTATAATGCAGATGCTATCGCAAATTGAATCGGCTATTAATAATCCGTTTCGCTTCAGAAAAAGCATTTATTTTGAAGATAATCGCTATCGAGATATGATTTTTCGAGGCTATACCATTGTGATTCGGGTCGATGAGACGGTGATTATTGTGTTAGCAGTATTTAGGGCAAGAAATTATGAATCTCGTTAATTGGCAAGAAAAGCTCGGATTGTGGCAGTCGTGGTTGTTGGTTGCGTTCGTGTTTTTTTTGCCGATTTCGTCGGCCGCACCTAATCTTATCTTGTTAGTGATTTTGGTGTTGTGGTTAGTCGAAGCCGATTTTGCACGTAAATGGGCGCAAATGAAGGCGCATCCCATTTTCTTTCCGATGCTTGCTTTTGCCTTGATTTATCCTTTGTCCTTGTTGTGGACGGAAGATATGGCTTGGGGTCAACATATGGTTGAGCGGCATGCGATTTATCTATTGTTTCCGCTGTTATTAACAGTGGCTCGGCGCGAGCATATTCTTTATTATTTATCTGCTTTTGTTTTGGCAATGACCGTTTCGGAATTGGCCTCTTATTTGGTGTGGTTCCGCTTGGTGGATATTGTTGGTATTGATCCGCTCGATCCTGCTGGTTTTTTGGGGCATTGGGAATACAACCCGTTTTTGGCTTTGGCGATTTATTGGATGGGGCATAGTCTGCTATTCGGACAGCCAACGCAGTGGCAAAAATGGGTGTTTGGGCTATTTATCGTTACCATGAGTATCAATATGTTCATTACAGGAGGGCGTATTGGGCAAATTGCTTACTTTGCCTTGTTGCTGTTATTGTTTGGGCAGTTCTTTTCTAGCAGGGGGCAGTTGTGGCGTGGGTTGAGTGTTGCTGTTGCTGGTTTGGTAGCTATTTTTGTGTTGGCTTATTCAAGTAGTGATTTATTTCAAACGAGAGTAGACAGAGCAATTAATGAAGTTCAAACCCATGATGAAACGAAAACTGGGTCTGTTAATGCACGTTTTATTTATTGGCAGAATACCCTAGCTATGATTGCTCAACATCCATTATTGGGTGTTGGTATTGGTGACTTTCCTGATGATTACAACGCGTTCGTTGGTGATCGTGTTCCACCTGAGACCCTAATGGGTAAATGGGGGCAAGGAACGGGTCATAATCAACCTCACAATCAATATTTCTTTGAGTTGGTTAGTTTTGGTTTGTTGGGTGGATTGGTTTTTGTGTGGTTGTTTGCTGCTCTGATTCGTATCGCTTTGCAGTCTCAGGGTGAGTGGTGGCGATTACGCCAAGCATTTTTATTATTAACCTTAGTAATTATGCTGACCGATAGTTATTTATTGGTGCAGGCTTTTTCTTATTTGTTTGTGGTGATGGTGGCGATGTTGTGGACACAATCCGATAAGGCTGAAATATGACCGCACAAGATATTCGCTGGCAACAGCGCTTTGCGCAATTTCAAAAAGCGTTTTCGTTGTTGCAAAGTGCAGTTGCGCTTGAACATCCGAATGTGATTGAGCGTGCGGGGCTAATACAGTTCTTTGAAATGGCGTTTGAGTTATCTTGGAAACTGCTTAAAGACTATCAAACTGTACAAGGTTTTAGCATTCAAAGCCCCAGAGAAGCGATTAAGCAAGCCTTTCAGTCGGGTTTGATTATGCAGGGTCATGCGTGGATGGATGCGTTAGAAGATAGAAACTTAACAGCGAATACCTACAATGAACAAACAGCCGAACAGGTAGAGCAAGCCATTCGACAGACGTACTATCCCTTGTTACTGGATTTACAAGCAATATTCTTCGCACGATTAGAGCCAACAGCATGAATTTAGAGCAGATTGAAAAAACGGGCTTAACAGCAAATGACTGGCATAACATTATGACCAGCGCTCAGCGCTTTCCCGAAGTTGATCAATTGGTGCTATTCGGTTCACGTGCGATGGGGAATTATAAAATAGAATCAGATGTTGATTTAGCCATTAAAGGTCAATCGATACCCTATCAAACCGCCATTCGGCTCTCCGAACAACTGAACGAGGTGTTGCCATTGCCTTACTTTTTTGATGTGGTCAATTATGCCGATGTGCAAGAACCTGAATTGGTGGCGCATATTGATCGTGTTGGTGTCATTATCTTTAATCGGGCCAAGCTGACATGAATGCCTTAATTCAAGTGTTACGTTCATCCTTAGCCACGGATAAAAAAATTAAACTCTTTTTTTGGTGGTTAGTCAGTAGCGATGCGCGTCGTTATATCGCGCAAGTTAAAAAGCAGTTCGATGATGCAGGCTTGTCGGATATTTTTGTATTGCATCCGTTCGTTTTTTATATGTTTCGTGCGCATGCCTTTTTATTGAAAGGCAATTCGACATCGTTAGCGATTCATAAAGATTTATTTGCACATTATGTTTCTTTGGTGTCTCGCCTCAGACATGAAGCGATGGCCTCGTTGTTTTCACAAGGCGTGACCTTGTATCAGCAAGACTTTGAAGAGCTCAACGTGAAGCTGTTGTTGCAATACGATCATCGAATGCGCTTTGAAGGTCAGCTGAGTTTGAAATTGCTACTCAATGGCGACGAAGCCTATTTTATTAACTTTGTACTGGATGGTGATACGGCTAAAGTAGCAGGTGTGCAAGGCGTAAAAGATAACAAAGACCTTTATAAAACCTTTACCAAGCAACTGCACGGACTGCGTCCGCAAAATTTAATTTGGATGGCGTTTTTGGATTGGTGTAAATCGGTAGGTGTTACACAGGTATTGGGCGTGCGTCCCGAATGGCACGTGTATCAGAACGAAACCAAATCGCAAGGTAAAATCGGCTTCGATTACGAGACTTTCTGGCAAGAGGTCGGTGGTGTTGGTTTTGATGATGTCTGGTATGTCTTACCCATTGATTACCCACATAAACCGATTGAAGCAGTCGAGCAGAAGAAACGTTCGCTTTATCGTAAGCGCTATGCGTTATTGGATGAGGTTAAAGAAAGTATTACTGGTCAATTAGGAAAAACAGTGTGAGTCAATTTTTACATCTCCCCTCATCAATCGACTATCGGGAAGACATTAACGGTTTACGAGCGTGGGCAGTACTAGCGGTTGTATTGTTCCATTTTTCGTTATTTAACATCAATGGCGGTTTTGTTGGTGTTGATATTTTCTTTGTGATTTCTGGCTATTTAATGACCGCCATTATTCTTAAAGGCGTATTAAAAAACGATTTTTCAATTAAGCGCTTTTATCTTGCTAGAGCCAGACGCATTTTACCTGCCTTGTTAGTTGTTGTTGCTGTTTTGCTGGTTTTGGGGTGGTTCATATTGCCAACGCCAGACTATAAAACGCTAGGTGCACAGTCTGTTGATGCCCTAAGTTTTATGTCTAATATCTATTTTTGGATGCGCACAGGCTATTTTGATTCTGCTGCATATGAAAAGTGGTTGTTGCATACTTGGTCGTTATCGGTTGAATGGCAGTTTTATCTGCTCTATCCACTACTGATAACCCTTGTATGGAAACTACGCGCTCAATTGTCTAGTATTTGGGCTTTGCTCATTTTATTATTTGTTGGATCGCTAGTAAGCAGTATTCTAATTACCCCGCATGATAGTACGGCAGCCTTTTACGGATTACATACGCGAGCATGGGAAATGGCGGCTGGTGGACTGGTGTATCTTGCTGCCATGACATATATCTTTAATAATAGAGTGCAAAAGCTTTTACTCCTCACAGGCTGGTTATTGTTTTTTGTTTCCATTTTTGCGCTGTCGAATGATATGGGCTGGCCTGGTTATTGGGCTATGCTGCCTGTTGGTTCTGCTGTGCTTATTCTACTTGCGAATCAACAAAATTCCGTATTAACCATTAATCCGATTGCTCAATGGCTGGGTGATCGCTCTTATTCTTTGTATTTATGGCATTGGCCTTTGGTCGTCATTTTGCATTTTACTGGGCTTTATATCGAGCTGATGTGGGTAGTTGTAGCATTATTGCTGAGCGTGTTCTTGGCTCATCTGTCTTATCGTTGGGTAGAAGTGCCAACGAGAAGTTATTTGTCTCAGAAAACGCTCAAAAAAGAGATGTGGCTGATTTTATTTGCCACGTTGTTTGTGATTGCGGCAGCAGCGACTGTGCAGAATACGGTTTTTTCTGGCAGGATGGATGCAGCTGTTGATAAGTTGGCAAATGGTCAGATTGATTATAACGCTCTAACTAAATCTGTTCAATGTCAGGGTGAGAGCGATGGAAAAGGTCACATTACTCAAGATTGTTTTGTAGATAAATTAAATCCACTGGGTGCAATTTTAGTTGGTGATAGTAATGCGCCAACGGTTGTTTCTCAGTTGGGAACGGTTGCTTCGGAAAATGGCAAGTCGATTAAGTTGTGGTCTCAAGCAGGATGTCCCGCCGTACAAAAAGCTTATTACGCGGATGTCGCGAGTGATAAAATCTTTGACTCTTGTTACAGGTTTAATGAGTGGTTTGTCGATGAAACAAAGAATCATCCAAATGTACCGATTGTGATTATTAATCGTCTCAGTATGTACATGATGGGAACCAATGACTCTGGTTATGAAAAGGAAAAAGGAAAGCCTAGGTTATATTTTACTGAACAGTTTGAGCGGCCAGAGCCGATATTTTTACAAGAGTTCGAACAGCACTATATTGATACCCTTTGTCAGTTGGCGCAAACTAACCCTGTTTATGTTTTGAGGCCATTGCCAGAAATGATTGTCAATGTGCCCCAAACATTGAGTCGAAACCTTGTTTTGGGAGTAGCTCGGCAGGATAAAGATATTAGTTTATCTCGTTTAGATTATGATGAAAGGCATAAAGCTTCGTTTATTGCTCAAAATAAAGCCGCTTCAGCTTGTGGTGTTAAGGTGCTAGATCCCACAGAGTACTTATGTAACGCAGAAAGTTGTCAGGGATCTGTTAACTTGATGCCTTTGTATGCTGATTCTAACCACCTTAATGCGGCTGGTGCTGATCGGCTAATTCCGATGTTTCGTAAGGTATTTGAATAAGATGAAATTATTGTCTCATTCCAAAATCGCTATCCTCGGCTTAAAGCGTATCGGCGATGCGATTACGGGTTATTAACAAAGGGAGCTTTAATGTCTTACAACATGTTGTTACAGCGAGAGCCAACCGATCAGGAGTTGCGTCTTATCGTATCTCAAGCGATTGAGCAAGCCAAGAAAAAGAAACAAAAAGTACTAAAAGCTTTTTCTGATGATATCCATCGTCAAATTATGCCGTTAAAACAAGGTAACGAGCGAGATGAAAAAACCTAGGTCTCGTGTAACGTGCAAGGAAAAAATGAAGTGAATGAATTATCGCCGCATCAATCCGTCATTCAGAATAAGATTTTTACCATTCGTAATGTTCAGGTGATGCTTGATCGTGATTTGGCAGAGTTGTATGGGGTTGAAATCAAAGTGCTAAATCAGTCTGTTAAACGAAACATTGCGCGCTTTCCTGATCATTATTGTTTTCAATTATCTGAAGATGAATGGGTTGCTTTAAGGTCACAATTTGTGACCTTAAACGATGCTCAAATAAATCAACGCGGTCAACATCGAAAATATCTTCCATATGTGTTCACAGAGCAAGGTGTCACGATGCTTTCTGCGGTGCTGCGAAGCGAAACAGCGATCAGAACCAGTATACGGATTGTCGATACATTTGTTTCTATGCGTCGCTTTATGAGTCAGAACGCCTTGGTGTTTGAGCGTATGAATGCCATCGAGCTTAGACAATATGCCACTGATACCAAGGTTGATGCCATTTTAAATGCTATTGAGGCAAAAGATACGCCACCCGCTCAAGGCGTGTTTTATGAGGGTCAGATATTCGATGCATATACCTTTGTCAGTGATTTAATACGAAGTTCAAGTAAGCGTATTGTGTTAATCGACAACTACGTGGACGATACCACCTTAACGCTCTTAAGCAAAAACCAACATGCAGATATTACCATCTACACACAGTCCATCAGCAAACAGCTTGCATTGGATATTGCCAAATACAACAGTCAGTACAAACCTATTACTGTTAAAGAACTTAAAACTGTTCATGACCGATTTTTGATGTTGGACGATCAAAGTTGCTATCTCATTGGTGCAAGCCTAAAAGATTTAGGTAAAAAATTGTTTGGTTTCTCTAAGTTAGATAAGGTAGCATTCAATTTGGCGGCAATACTGCCCAATATGATTGTTGAACAGGAAGCGCAAGCATGTCGGTCGTGATAGAGAAAAGAATCGCCATCCTCAGCTTAAAGCGTATCGGTGATGCGATTTATACCTTGCCGCTCATCGAAGCTTTGAAGCAACAGGGAAAAGCGGGGCATATTACCGTCTTTACCGAACCACAAGTGGCGGCAATTTACGAAGCCAATCCCTTTATCGACGATGTTCAGGTATTTCGTAAAGCCGACTTTTGGCGTCAGACGTTAATGCAGTTAAAAGCAGGTCGGTTCGATGTGTGTATTGTGTTACACAATGCTTTTAAGTATGCCTTGTTGCCGTTTTTGGCGCGTATTCCTGTGCGTGTCGGTTATATCAAGGAGGGACGCGGTTGGTTGCTGACGCATAAGTTGCCTTTACCCACCTCTGTGACACATCGATTAGAACATAATGCGCGTTTAGGCGATTTGCTGGGTGTCGATGCGCGCGGCATTCTGCCACAGATTTACCTTGCCGAGAAAGAAACGCAACAGTCACAAGATTTACTCAAACATTTAGGGTTAGTGGCGGGTGGCTATGTGGTGATGGTGGTTGGTTCAATATCGCCAACGCGGCGCTGGTTCCATGATCGTTTTGCTGCTGTGGTTAAACGCATTGCCGTCGAATTCAAACTGACGGTGATCATTGTCGGTGGTCCTGATGATGTCGAAGCGGGTGAGTCGGTAATGCATCTTTCGAATGGTTTGGCACGTAATTTAGCAGGGCGTACCAGTTTGCGCGAAACCATCTGGCTCATGCGTTCGGCGGCAGCGATGGTGACGAACGATACTGGCCCAATGCACGTTGCCAGTGCCATTGGTATTCCTGTTGTGACCTGGTATGGCGCGGCGAACGAAGATGAGATTGCGCCGCCTTCACCGAATACAACGATTTTGAATGCCCGTGTGCCGTGCAGTCCGTGTGTGAAAGAAAGCTGCGCTAATGGCTTAATTTGTTTAACAGGGATTACGCCTGATATGGTGATGACGACGTTGAAGGAAAAGTTATGACGTTGGTGCCTACTGCTTATGCGCATCCTAAAAGTCGCCCTTGGGTGTTTGCATTGGTCGTATTGCTGACACTATCTTTATTGGCTGTGCCTATTGTCGAAAAAACGCCTAATGCCTTAGCCTTTGAGACCTTTTACAATGCAGGCATGCATTGGTTGCAGGGGTTAAATCCTTATGCCGCCTACGAGGGATTTGACTATTACAAGCTTAGTCCCACGTTCTTACTACCGCTCATTGCGTTTGCGCAAGTGCCATTTGTTGTGTCGGGGGTGATTTGGCAGGCTCTATCCATTGGCTTGTTCTTTGTGGCTATGCTGTGGTTATTGCGTGAGTTGCCCTTAGCGCGTCCGTTGGGTTTGGGTTTGTCGTTGTTGTTACCCTTTTTATTGTTGACCGATTTTCAGCTCAATGGCACTTATTTGCAGTCGAATACCCTTGTTGTCGCAGTGATGGCCTTAGGGTTGTTGTTTTACGCTCGTGGACAGTGGGTCATTGCTGCATTACTGCTTGCTTGGATTGCCAATACCAAACTTTACCCACTGGTGTTGACCCTGTTGTTGTTTCTCGACTGTCGTTGGCGATTTATGGTTGCGACCTTGTTGGCGCATGCCGTGTTGATTGTGTTGCCTTATCTGGTTTGGGGGCAAGCGCAAGCGACGCTTTTTTATAGCCACTGGTTTGATTTATTGGCGATGGATAAAACGCTAACTTATGGCGAGCCTTGGGGACATTTCTTCTTAGGACTGAAACCTTTCTTAGAAGTAAATTTTGGTTGGGTATTACAGCAAAGTTATGGGGTGGTATTGTTGGTGTCGGCTGCTATGGTCGCATTGCCTGCGTTATGGTTGCGTTGGAACAATGGCGCATTTAGCAAAGAAACCTTAATGTTGTTACTGGTCACCGCCTTGGCGTGGATTTTGTTGTTTAGTACGCGTACCGAAGGCCCAACGTTGGTATTAATTGCGCCTATTTATGCCTATGCGCTATGGCGGATGATGTCGATAAATAGCGATAATCAGCGTCGTTTGGCATTGGGGGTGTTGATAGTGGTGTTTGTACTCACCTCGTTATCCACATCGGATATGTTTCGTGGCACGATGGTGCATGAGCTCTCTTGGCAACATAATTTAAGAACGCTTGGCTTAATCGCCGCTTTTATGTTTACGACAGTGTTGCTATGGATGCAGGCTTTATTATCGGGGAAGTATCATGATGAAACGGCTTAGTATTGGGTTAATGTTATTGTTGATGGCAACCACCGTTTTTGCGACCTGTTCAGGAGATAAAGTTGTGACACCCAAAGCCGTTTTAGACTACTGGTATACCGATGAATCAAAAGCGCATTGGTTTTCATCGACACCGCAGATTGACGCCGACATTAAACAACGCTTTGAAACCACTTGGCAAGCCGCTTCTCGCCACGAGTTGGACAGTTGGTGCGATACCGCCGATGGCTGTTTGGCGTTGGTGATTGTGCTCGATCAATTTCCGCTCAATATGTATCGTGGTCAAGAAATCAGTTTTAGTACCGAAGCACAGGCACGCAATGTGGCGCGTATTGCGATTCAAAAAGGCTTTGATAAGCAGATTGAAAAGGATAAATTATCATTTTTGTTCTTGCCCTTTATGCACAGCGAAAGTCTTGCCGATCAAGAAACGTCGTTGCAATTATTTTTCGATGCAGGCTTAGATGACAACATTCCCTTTGCGCAACATCATTACGATATTGTGGCGACCTTTGGTCGTTTTCCACATCGTAACGCCATTTTAGGACGAGTCAGTACCACAGCAGAGTTGGCTTACATGCAGTCGCCATCGGGTTTCAAAGGAGGTCTGTATGATAAGAAGTAGTGTTTATGCCTCGTTTTAAGTTTTTAGCAGGATTAAATCAGTCGCAACAGCAGGCTTTTTTAATGCGTCTGAAGGTCGAGTGGACTTACACCTCTAATGCGCTCGAAGGCAACAGCCTGAGTTTAGGTGAAATACAGTTTATTATCGAACAAGGCTTAACGGTTCAGGGTAAACCCATTCGTGAGCATAACGAGGTTGTTGGTCATGCTCGTGCGATTGATTTGGTTTACGCATTACTCGACCAGCCAACTTTAGATAAAGAAGCCATTTTTGCCTTGCATCGTGCCGTACAAACGCAGTCGGTTGTCGATATTTATTGTCCGATTGGTGCTTGGAAAAATGAAAGCAATGGTCGCTACATCAGTCAAGATAATCGGCTGGTTTATCTTGCCTATCCTGAACCAGATGCGATAGAACACTTGATGACCTTATGGTTAGAACTTTATCATCAGTCTGTAATTCTCGACGAAGCGCAAGCAGTATTGGTATACACGCGCTTGCATCTTGCTTTTGCATCGATTCATCCTTTCTTTGATGGTAATGGGCGTATGGCGCGATTGTTAGCAAATATCCCATTGCTCAAAAGCGGTTATTTGCCAATCGTGGTAAAAAAAGAAGCCCGTGCAGCGTATATTCAGACACTTTCTGAGTATCAACGTATCAGTCCGACCTTAACACAAACAACGACTCAACTTTTATCCGAAGAGAAGGCATTCAATAGGGTGCACGCTTTTTTTGCCGAGCAGTACCAAGTAACGCAAGCGTTATTGTCTGAAATGAAATACACCATAAATCCAACGAGCTGATATGACACCAAAAAATAAAATCACTGCTTTTGTACTCACCTACAACGGCGAACATTACATCGAGGGTTGCTTAAAAAGCCTGATGTGGGCTGACGAAGTCATGATTGTTGATTCGGGTAGCAAAGATAACACGGTAGAAATAGCGCAAAGATTGGGTGTTCGTGTCGAGACCAATCCTTGGGCGGGCTACGGTAATCAGCTCAATTATGCGCTGAGTAAAGCCAGCAATGACTGGGTGTTTTTTACCGATCAAGATGAAGTGGTGATGCCAGAATTGGCAGACAACATCCGCAAAGAGCTGAACAGTGATATGGGCTACAATGCTTATCGTACAGGTGGGCAAAATTCATTATTTGGGCATTGGTTGCAATGGGGCGGCACGATCGAAGCGAATATTCGTTTCGTTAATCGTCATAAAATCACCTATTGCGATGAACAGCATACACGAATTTGTGAGCAAGTCCCTCGTAAAACCATTAAAGGCGTGGTGCGACACGATATGGCTCCCACGATGTTGGATTGGTGGGATAGAAGTTTCAAATTGGCAACCATCGAAGCCGAAGTCAATTATGCCAAAGGCGAACGCTTTAGTGCATTCAAAACTGCCATGTTTTGGTGGCGTTTTGTGCGTCGTTATGTTTTTAAGCTTGGCTTTTTAGATGGCTGGGCAGGGCTGTACATGGCGTTGCAGCGTAGTATCTATATTTTGGTTTATCAAGCTTGTTTGCTCGAGTTAGATAGAGGCATTCGTCAGCCGAAAGAAGCGCCAGAAAAAAGCAAGTTTCGTTAGTCGAAATTGATTGCAAAATTTAAATAAAGTGCTATCATTTTTACATGAATAGTAAACATACCAAAACGCTTGACGTTATTTTTAATGATCCTGTTAATGGCAACATCGAATGGTCGCGTATTGAATCGTTACTGGTTGCTATGGGCTGCCAGATAATCGAAGGTTCAGGCTCGTCGGTTACGTTTGAGAAAATGGGCAAAAAAGCCTATTTTTATCGCCCGCATCCGCAAAAAGAAGCTTTGAAATACCGAGTTAAAGCTGTTCGTGAGTTTTTGATTAAATTAGGAGTTAAGCCATGATCAATAGCATGAGTTATAAAGGCTATACAGTCAGTATGACATTTGATGTGGATGATAAAATTATTATTGGTCGCGTGTTGGATGTTGATGACATCATTGTCTTTCATGGCGCGTCTGTTGCTGAATTTGAGCAGGCATTTCATGCTTCTATTGATGACTATATCATGGCATGTGAACAGTTAGGACAAGCACCAGAGAAGCCTGTCAGTGGTCGCTTGATGTTACGTATTGCACCAAACATTCATGCGGCTGCCATTAAAGCGGCAGCTCATGATGGTCAAAGCATGAATAAGTGGGTTGAACAGTTACTGAGTCGTGTGCTCAATCATCCCAACTCTAGCATGAATCATGGCGTGTAGCACGTTTCGTTAGTCGAAAAACACTTCTGTTAATAAAAGCTGTGCCTGTTGACGCTTAAATACAGACTGCCTTGCAGCTAGATTTTGTTGCGGAGCATGTCCCGACCAATGTGGCCAATAGTTAGCTGGCGACACACTAAATTGAAAAGGCGTTCGTTTCAGGTCGTGTTGTTTGGCAAGCCATAACCCCAAGGGTTGTGATCCCAGTGTTTTGATGTCGCTAAATGTGTGCTGATGCTGTAAAAATGTGGTTTGCTGCTCATGACTGCCAAGTGGAACAAAACTGCGTGCATAGATCATTGGCTTATTGTGGCAGTTCAGTAAAACCGCGCGCACCCAACCAGCGCTGTTTTCTGGCAAGGCAAGCGTAATCGCTTCATCGGGTAAAATTTGCCCAAAACCTTCGAACAAGGTTTGTACCTGCAAGGGCGCACCGCATTGTGCGGTTAGTTTGAGGGTTAATAGTCCACGAGTCGGCAAGAGCAATCGCGTTTTTGTTGCGGTGTGTTGCGGTGGTTGTGCAAGCCAGTGCGGTATTTGAGCGTTATTCATGTCGATAGTTTAGCAGAATCGCAAAATATTGACATAGCGTCTTGACGAAATGCCATTTTATCTGTAAAATTTGCCTTCTATTGTATGGCTATGTAGCTCAGTCGGTTAGAGCACAGCACTCATAATGCTGGGGTCACAGGTTCGAATCCCGTCATAGCCACCAATCAGTTAAATCAAAGCGTTTCTTAACGCTTTTTTATCGTCTACAATTCAGTAAAATCAACAAGTTACATATAAATAGCGTATTTTAGTGCCTCAGACAGTGCTTTTATATCTCATTTTTTTGTGTATAATCTAGCGCATAAAGTGCATAACGTTCTTTATACACCCGATTTTTATACTCAAGAGAGCGCATAACGTGGCACTAACAGACACACAAGCCAAAGCATTAAAGCCAAAGGACAAAGCCTATAGCGTGGCAGATGGCAACGGCTTGGTTATCGACGTGCGACCCACAGGCTTGAAGGTGTGGCGTTATCGTTATCGGTTCAATGATAAACCTGCCATTCTGACAATCGGGGAATATCCGATTATTGGACTAGCAGAAGCGCGAGCCAAGCGAGATGAAGCCAGAAAGCTATTAATCAATGGCATAGACCCACGAGCACCAAAGCAAGAAGCAAAAGCCGCGGCTAAAGAAGCGCAAGCCGTGGCAGTGGCAGAAAAAGCAGCATCAGCGCTTACGTTTAATAAATTGTTTCTGCAATGGCTGGACACTAGGCCCCAAACCAAACACAACGAAAAAGTATTGCAGCGCGTCAATAATCATTTAATGCCCTATATCGGCAATACCCCTGCGTGCGACATCACGCCTATGATGTTAATCGAAGCGTTAAAGCGTTTAGATGATGCGGACAAGACACACATGCGAACGAAAGTGAAGGGCATCGCATCAATGGTATTTAAATATGGTGTTGGTTACGGACTAATCAGTAACGACCCGACGGCATCCTTGCCAAACAACATATTCAAAGCACATGTAACCGAACATTATGCAACTGTTACAGACCCCAAGGACGTTAAGGCGCTATTTATTAAATTGAATGCGTGCAACGATTTAGGGGGCGTTTGCGGTGCTTTGAGACTTGCGCCATTAGTGTTTTTGCGTCCTAGTGAGGTAGCAGGGTTACGCTGGGACGAAGTAGACTTCGACGCTAAATTATTAAGATTACCAGCCAACAATAAAGCAACTGGAAGACGCATGAAAAACGAACTTGACCACCTTGTACCGTTGAGCCGTCAAGCACTGGCACTATTGCAAGAAAGGCTAGTTTATAAAGTTGGCGACCATGTTTTTTACAATATGAGAACATACGAGCCAATTAACCCCGAATCAATACGACAGCGGATTAGAAGGCTAGGGATTGATAAAGAGACGTTCACGCCTCATGGCTTTCGTCACATGGCAAGCACCAACTTAAACGAACTAGGATTCAATAAAGATGTTATTGAAAAGCAGCTCGCCCACCAAGAAAGCAACTCTGCTCGACGCTCTTACAATCACGCGAAGTATCTTGATGAGCGCATTAAGATGATGCAAGTATGGGCGGACTGGTTAGAAGAAAAAACAGAAAACGCCCCGACCTTGACCCCCGTAAACCCTAAAGAAGGGTAAAAAACAGCATAATCTAGTTTTACAATTTGTTTTTTTATTATTTTCTGTGACTAATGGGGTTATACCTAGAGGGGGGAAAGGGGGGATGTATTTTATAGATTGGCATCTATAACTCAAGGGATAACTAGCCGTGCTGACTGGTTGTTATGGTGTAAAAAATAACAAATTAAGGCCGCACAATGATTTAAGTGGCAGGATAAAAACCAAAAAATGACAATAGTTAAAAAAAGTTAAAATTATTTTTAAACATATTTGGTGAGATTTGATGGCATTTGGTGAGATTTGATGGTGTTTCAATATTGTTTTGTGGGAACACCAACGTTCAACAAAAAAATCAAGCACTAGCAAAAAATAAATTTATGAGTATCATTGAAATAGTTAATTAATAGATTGAAACTATAAGCAACTAACACAAGGACAAAACAAAAGCAACACTAGATATAGTGACTATGAAGCACTAAACACAATAAGGAGCATATAAAAGACATTACGCAACATATTTTGCTATAATGTAGAAAGTAGAACGAATGTTCTTTATGTGGATTTTTGATGAGTAGATGGGATTATGGAAGCTACCAACAACCATAACCCCTACACCCGAAGGCGGTCTTTGTTGAGACAATTGACTCTTTCGGCATAACGAAAGGTAAAAAAATAGCCTAGACGAACTAAGCTGCTATGCGCATTCTGTTTGTGATATTAGTTGTCTAATACCGTATGGTAATTACTTGTTAAGAGCATGATAAAACGGCTTAAAGTGCTTGTTTTTTCTGTCTAATACTTAACCTTAGTTAACTCGAATGGTATAGAAAGCTTACCCAAATTACAAGAGTTTTTTGTATAAAAATTAAACAAAGTGTGTATAACATAGCGTTAATTAGTGTTGTTTTATGTTGTATAGTCAAGGGTTTATGCCTTTGACTTAAGACATTAAGCTAGCCTATCTTTTTTGTTATCGCGTCAAAAATCCTTTTTTTCAGTCTGAAAATTAGGAATCAACAACAATGGCTAAACAAGCTAAAACAGTGCTATCAGCACAAACAATCACAGCCGCACAAGCTGCTATTTACGAGAAAAAGGCGGTATTTCAATCGAGCGACATTATGCGCATGTTTGGCATTAGTCGGGCGACTGTATGGCGTTGGGTGAAAAATGGCACGTTACCAGCCCCTGTAAAGTTTGGGACCCGCTTAAACGTGTGGAAGCCTGAACAGATAGAGGCGTTTGTGGCAAAGTTGGGAGCGGTGTAACCATGAAAACAGAAACGCCCAACAACAGCAATAAACCATTATCAGGCGCACAAAACAGCAAGACCAATTCTATCAGAGTCACGGTTAAAAGTGCGATTCTATCGGCATTAAAATCAGGCGTTCGCCTAACCCAACATGATGCGACCTTTCTATATGGTACGAGCCGCCTTGGTGCTGTCATTCATGAGCTACGCAAAGAAGGCTATGACATTCGTACCGATACATTAGAGGTAGATGCAGCCAAAGGCAAGCCAACAGCGCATAAAGCCCATATTGCGGTTTATAGCATGGTTGGGGGTGGTGTATGACTATCACGCTACAAAAAGATGGAACAATAAAGCGCGTTTATGAAAAAGAAGATATTGATTATATTCGACAAAAAATAATTAAAGTAGTTGTTTGGCACTGGGTAATTTTTGTTTTGGCAACAGCAGCAACCGTGGGAGGATGTAATCATGTTTGATACCCTGCTCCCAACATTAGCAGCCGTTGGCATCAATACCGAACGCTTGCCCTATCCGTTATTGGTAGGGAAGTCGAACAGGTTACCACTGATTGGTAAACCATCGTCTAACCGCGATGGATGGGTAAAATCGTTGTCTATTGGCGTGGTCGCTTTTTGCAATTGGTCAACAGGCGATAAAGGCACGTGGTTTGCAGATAAACCAACGGACAAAGCTGAGCTTGCACGATGGGAAAAAGAAGCCAAAGCAGCACAAGCTAAAGCCTATAGAGAACAGGTCAAGGCGTGGAACGAAGCAGCTATTAGAGCCCGTTCTATGTGGTTCGATATGGCAGGCAATCCCGATTTAATGCACCCTTACTTGGTTAAAAAACGATTGAAGCCGTATGGATTAAAACAGATTAACGATATTTTGTTAGTGCCTGTTTATTCTCTTATCGACAACAAAATACAGACGTTACAGCGCATTTACCCGACAAAACTATATAGCGGAACCAATAAAATGTTTTTAGATGGTGGCAATAGCAAAGGCTATTTTGCAGCACGTCAATATAAAACAGGTGAACAGATTGTAATAGCGGAAGGCTGGGCAACATCTCAAAGTCTCGCGCAACAATGGCATATAGACGGCTGGCATGTGGTTTGCTTCAGCACTGGCAACATGTTAAACGTGGCAAAAGCTATGCGCAAGCGTTACCCATTCGCAACAATCATAATCGCAGCTGATAACGATGCGAGGGGTACTGGACAGGTAGCAGCAGCGCATGCGGCTAAAGCAATTGGGGCAAGTGTGTACATGCCAACATTTACAGATGATGAACGTGCTCAATATGGGAAAGTATCGGACTGGCAAGATAGGTGGCATATCGACCAGCGCAATATTAAGGAGGTAGCACGTTATGGATTCTAATTTTTACGAAAACGCCCCGACCTTGACCCCCGTAAACCCCCAAAAAGCCTTTTATGATGCGATTATTGAAGTTGACCCAACACCAGAGCCTGATTTAATCCCGTTAAATTGCGATTTAATGCCAGTACAGGCGTTTGATGTCGATATGCTCCCCGATAGCTTGCGGGATTGGGTGATAGATAGCCATGAGCGTGTTGGCTGCCCGATTGATTATCTTGCCGTTGGTGTCATGGTGTCACTTGCTACTGTTATTGGGCGTAAGGTTGGCATACACCCAAAAGCAAAAGATGATTGGGCGGTTATCCCTAACTTATGGGCTTGTATGATTGGTAACCCGAGCGCGAAAAAATCTCCTGCTATGCGAGAATCTACAGCACCATTGGAGCGATTGGCTTCATTGTCGCGTGATAAATTCAGCGAACAGCGCAAAGAGTACGAACTCAATAAAATCATGAGTGATGCACTTTTATCAGAAGCTGACAGGGCGTTAAAAGACGCAAGCAAGGGCAAGCATAAAACGATGTCACTCGAAGAAGCAGCGCGCCACTATCAAAGCATCAAAGATGAGGTAATAGAACCACCACACGAACGGCGTTACCTGATTAATGATAGCACCATCGAAAAATTGGGCGAGCTGTTAAACAAAAACACCAACGGACTGCTAATGATTCGGGATGAGTTGACAGGATGGCTAAAATCACTTGATCGAGAGGACAAGGCAAGTGATAGGGCTTTTTATCTCGAGGCGTTCAATGGAAGCGGTGCATTTACCTTCGACCGTATCGGGCGCGGTACTGTTTTTATAGAATCTATGACCGTAAGCATGTTTGGCGGCATTCAACCGAGCATGTTATCCCAATACTTACAGGGGGCTATCAGTGGACAATCAAATGATGGATTTGTACAACGGTTACAATTGGCAGTCTATCCCGATAATGTCGCCTTGCCTTATATCGACCGATACCCAAACAAAGCAGCCAAAGATAAAGCGTTTGATTTGTTTATGGCATTAGATGACATGCCTAACCAGCGATATGATGACGCTTACGGCATAGAGCGCGTTAAGTGCCTAAACTTTACCAACGAAGCCCAAAGCCTGTTTAATCAGTGGTATCAGTTGCTAGATGATGATGCACGCAACGAGGAAACGCCTATTATCATGCAAAGCCACTTGCTCAAATATGCAAGCCTTATACCTAGTCTTGCCTTAATCCTTGAGTTGGCGGACAACCAACAAGCAGCAGCCGTGAGTGAGTTAAGTCTTAGACGTGCCATATCGTGGGGCAATTACTTACGAAGTCATGCCAGTCGCATTTATGGCTATTCTCTCTCGTCATCATTCAAGGAATCAGCGAAAAAATTGGTAGATAGGCGCGACAAATTACCCGAAATATTCAAGGCTAAACAATTGCAAGATAAAGGCTGGCAAGGTTTGGCAGAATATGAACAGGTTAAAAAAGTGCTGTCTGTTTTGGTCGAGCATGGTTACCTAATCGAGATGATAGAAACCACCACAGGCAGACCATCGGTATCATATCGCTGGAATAAAAATATTAAAAACCCCTAGGTACTGACCCCCGTAAACCCCAAAGAAGGGTAAAAAATGACTTCTTGGGGGTTTACGGGGGTGCTCACTAGGGCATATTTAGAAAAATGCACAACATTAAAACCCTGCAAATCAGGGAAGGAATAAATGATGAAAGTAGATTTTGAGACTAACGAGACAGGCATTTTTAACCCTTGCAACGTATCACAAGCAACAGTTGACCGATTACCACACAGCGACCATTTTAAAGCAATTTATAAATGTCGTGATTGCGTGCCAATTGAACCAACAAAAGATGACCAATGTGGGGCATTTATGAACATTACTGCAATGCTGGACAGTGGTGAACTTCGAATCTATGGCAGTGACGAAGCAACAGAAAAGCTATTGCAGTGCATGGCTGTTATTTTGATTAGGTCAACAGGTGAAACGCGCCCACACCAAGATGATGACCTAACCGAGCAACCGATTAATATCGCTGCTGGCATGTTACAAATGAGCGGAACTTTAGGCAAGGTCGTACAGTTTGCGTCGGGCTTTACGCAAAGCACTGGTATTGACCCATTAAATGATGATGACTTTAAGACCATTCTAGGGACATTTATGGTTGATATGGTGCGTGCATTAGATGGCGAGCGTATCGAGTTTTTGCGTGATAGTGATAAGGCAGTATTTTATGGCTTGCTATCCGTGGTACTGATTAAGGTATTGGGCGAAAGACCAACAGCGCAAACGGCGACAATTCATTAAGGGCGCGTTATGGACGAAACAGCAGAAAACAACCAGCCGCGAACCTTTGATAATACAGGGCGTGACATAACCACCTCACCTCCTCCTAAAATTGATTTGCACAACGCTGACAGTATCAGGCGAGAGATGGGGGCGGTATATCGTGATATGCGCTCAGGACGGCTAGAAAGTAGCGAGGGCACTAAGTTGGTTTATGTTCTCGACATGCTACGCAAGGCACTTGAAACGTGCGAGCTACAGAAGAACCTAGAATTATTGAAGCTGGCAACACAACCAGCTAAGGAGCGTAAGAAGTGACAACAGACCTAAGGGATGGGCAAAGCTTGTTGGCTTAAAAAGAGTTACAGAACAGGCACATAGAAAAGCTGACGGTCATTTTTCTGTTTCTGGTGATGATGGCTCTGTCACTTTTGTCACTAATGATGACAATGGAGTTGTCACCGCAGTGACAAACGAAACGGCTAAATTGTTGGGGACAGAGCAAGCCATTAATGACTTCATAGACAAGCACGGACTAAACAGGGCAAGCATTCAAGCAATGGTGTTTGCTGGCAAGGCACTAGCCGTATATGAGTTATGGGACGATGTGCAACCATGCCCCGATAATTACAACATGATTACCGACTTGTTAGAGGGAATGATGACATTATGATGATTCTCTTAACATACATAAGCACCTTTGAATAATAAGGCGGTAACAATGCGAATGACCAAACGCAAAAAATTAATCATTGAATGGCTATCCTGTGACGATATGGACACAATAGCAGCGCGTCATTTTGAGTATGGCAGTCATGGTATAGGTGCAATCAGTATGGCAGCGCATGGACAACACGACCTTGATATTAACCAAAGCCAACTAAGAAGCCTGTACAGCACTTTGCAGGGCATGGTTAAAGATGGCTTGCTAGTCTGCACCTATCAGACACAAAAAACGTATGGCGGTACTTTCCACAGGGTTACCAACTGGCATATCGCTGACAGGTTAGAGATAGACGCGCAAATAATGGCACAACTTGACCGAATGACGCTGAAAAAGCCAACAACAAACCCTTTACCGTCTGCTGCTTGTAAGTCATCACGTTTCAGCATACTCATAACGATATTACCTAACCAGAAACGGCTAGTGTCCCATTCATCACGAACGCGCAACAACCCTAACAATGAATAGGCGCATTGCCTGCCGACCTCACAATCAAGCGCATAGTTGCCAGTAGATTGAACTGCAAACCAGTTAACACTGTTATCAATATCGGCTTTCATATCGACTTTAACGAATGACAGGTTATGAGCATCACACATGGCCATGCTCCCCATTGTTTGCAGCAATAGCGTTAAGCACCACAACGGCATCGGATAGACCACCACTGGCAAAAATACCAGCGGTTAGGTTTGATAGTTG
>DZAT01000060.1 GCA_022736205.1 Thiomicrospira cyclica | reverse complement strand
ATTTCAGAGCAGGTGCTAAGGCGCTGGGGCTGAAGTTGATGCCATCTTTAACGCCCATTCAGCCGATTTTATTAGCCGACAATGCCCGTGCCATGCGTTGGCAGCAGCAGCTATGGGACGCGGGTTTTTGGGTGCCAGCTATTCGCCCACCAACCGTACCCGAAGGCACAGCACGGTTGCGTCTGTCGATTTGTGCCAATCACAGCCTTGAACAGATAGATGAGCTGCTGGTTGCCTTGTCTGTGTGTCTGCAAAACGAGCAATGCGCATGACCTTAGCGACTAAAACCATCGGGCAGGGGCAAGAGGTGGTGCTGATTCATGGTTGGGGATCCGATAGTCAGATTTGGCAAGCGTGGGCAGAAGAGACGTTTGTTGGCTATCGTCTGACGTTTATTGATTTGCCAGGGCATGGCAATAGCCCAGAATTGGCTGCTACCGATATTGCTGTTGCCGATGCGTGGCAAGATGCTTTGTTAGCTGTGATGCCTGTCCGTGCGATGGTCGTTGGTTGGTCGCTCGGTGGCTTATTGGCGCAACGCTTGGCGTTGAGTCATCCTGAACGCGTTAGCGCCTTGCTGTTAATCGCCAGTAGTCCGTGTTTCGTACAAAAACAGGGCTGGTTGCCTGCATTAGAACAGTCATTGTTTGCCCGTTATTTAACCGAAGTGATGACACAAACCTTAACGCTACTCAAGTCCTTTGTGGCATTACAGACCTTGGGCAGTCAAAAGCCCAAGCAGTTATTAAAGCAGTTGTTGCCATTGCTCACCGATACCTTAACAACCCATCATCGTGCGTTAAAGCAAGGGCTTCAGTTGTTAGAACAGCTCGACTTACGCCAAGAGATTGCTGCTTTAGCAATGCCTACCCAATGGCTCTTGGGCGAACAAGATGCGATTGTGCCCGTTGCCTTAGCGCAAGCCCTGCCAAGCTTGCAGCCTCAAGCGCGGATTGACCTTGTGGCAGATGCTGGACATTTACCTTTTTTATCGTCGCCAGCGCAAACCAGCTTATTGGTGAACCAGTTTTTACAAGGAATGAACTTCTAAAAGCTGCACGTCGTGCATTTTTAGTATTTCTAATGTCGTTTTTTCTGGTGGAAGGTGTTTAATCAATAAGCTAAATATGATTTCTTTAATACCTTCCCCCAGACCCCCAACCCTCATAGGTTTCTAGATAATCTCAAGGAGTTTTTTGTGATTGATCGCAGTGCTGTTCGTCGCCATTTTAGTCGGGCATCGACCTCTTACGATGCTAGTGCGATTGTGCAAAAAGAAATTGCCAGCCGATTGGCAGAGCGCTTGCCGTTGCTCAAGATTAACCCATCGCGTATTGTTGATTTGGGGGCGGGGACGGGCTTTTTATCGGCGCATATTCAGGCGCAGTATCCGCAAGCACAGTTATTAGCAGTAGACTTGTCGGAGCAGATGTTGCGGCAGTATCGTCATAATCAGCAGGCGAATGTTGCTTGGTGGCAAAAACTCAATCCTTTCAACAGTAAAGCCGATGTGCATGTGGTGTCTGCTGATGCCTACAAGTTGCCTTTTAGCGACGCCAGTGTGGATATGCTGGTTTCTAGCCTGATGCTACAGTGGTGCGATGATTTGCCTGCCGTGTTAGCCGAGTGTCGACGTGTCCTTAAACCTAGTGGCGTGTTTTTTATCGCCAGTTTAGGCCCCGACACCCTCAAAGAAATTCGACTAGCATGGCAGGCTGTCGATGGACAGGCGCAGCAACACCTACTCAATTTCGCCGATATCCACGATTTGGGCGATGCCGTATCACGTTCTGGCTTTGCCGACCCTGTGCTTGATGTCGAACGCATTACCCTAACTTATGCGACCCCGCGTGCAGCACTGGATGACTTAAAACACATCGGTGCGACCAATGCGAACAAGGGGCGGGGAGCTGGCTTAATGGGCAAGACGAAATGGGCAGCTTTTTTGCAGGCTTATCAGAACCAAGCCCTCCCCGATGGTCTCATTCCTGCTACTTTCGAGGTGGTTTATGCCCATGCCTTTGCAGGGCAGTTGCCACAAGCACTATCCGATGGCGTGGTGAGTGTGCCGATTAGTCAGATTAAACGTTGGAAACCTGACTAAGCCTTCAGCACAGACAGATACGTTTTCAGCTTTTTCAGGGCTGCTGTTTCAATCTGACGAATGCGTTCTAGCGACACGCCAAATTGTACAGCCAAGTCAGCAAGCGTTGCTTTGTCGTCACGCAAAATTCGTGCTTCGATAATCTGCTGTTCACGCGGTGTTAAGGTTGCTAAGGCATCACGAATTAAAGCAACTTGATTGCGTTCTTCCTCTTCGTCGATGGCTAATTGCTCTGGCATGGCACGTAAATCAACCAAAGTAAGCTGCGGCACATCATCTTCGTTATCATCATTTGGCACGGCTACCGACACTTCAGGATAAGACAAACGCATATCCATTGCTAATACTTCTTCGGGTTTAACGCCTAGCTCTTGCGCGATACGAATGGCTTGCGTGTGCGTGACAGCATCAAGACTGTCTTTGTGACTGCGCAGCTTAAAAAAGAGTTTGCGTTGCGCTTTGGTGGTAGCGATTTTAACCATGCGCCAGTTGCGTAACACGTATTCATTAATTTCGGCACGAATCCAATGGCTTGCAAAAGTCATTAACCGCACACCTGCACCAATATCAAAGCGTTTGACCGCTTTCATTAGCCCGATACTGCCTTCTTGAATTAAGTCGGCTTCTGGTAAGCCATAGCCCTTATAGCCGCGCACAATCGGTACAACATGGCGCAAATTGCACAGCACAAGTTGTTCTGCGGCGCGTAAGTCTTGATGCTCATGGTAGCGGCGCGCCAATTCAATTTCTTCTTCAGCACTGAGTTGTGGCAAAGCACGAATGAGGCGCAAATAACCATTCAGATCATTGCTCGGTTCTGCCAAGACAAGTGCTTGGGCGCTGGTTGGTTTCCAGGTGGACAGGTCTTTATGAGCCATAAGTCTGTGAACTCCCGTTGTGATAATGAAACACGCATCTTTTAATTTTAAAAATAAACCCTCTGATCGTCAATAGACTGGCGGGTTGTTTAATTAACTATTTTTATGACTTGCTGGACTCTGCTAATGGTGCATTGATTTCGATGCTGGTGACTGCTTCTGTAGGTGGTGTATCTAAAGCGGCACGTTCGCTATCCATTTGTGCAAAGGCACGTTCAAAGTCTTCGTCACTGTCTAATGCATTATCGATAATGGCATCTTTTGGCGGCAGATGTGCAATGGTCGACTGAGAAAAGTCCATTGAGGCATCACGAGCAACAGCATCGTTAATCGTATCTAATCCCATCACTGCCACAGCGCCTGTTGTTGCTTGCTGTAAGGCAGGCTCCGAAGCTGACGTGGGCGGTGGGTTAGGATTGTTTTCTTCGGCAGTTTTTTCGGCAATGCGTTGGTTAACCATGCGTTCGCCAAACCACAGTCCTGCTTCGTACATCAACCACATAGGCACAGCTAACAAGGTTTGCGAGATGACATCGGGTGGTGTGATAAAAGCGGCGATGGTAAAAGCACCAACAATCACATATGGACGCGCATGACGCATTTTTTCGGGGCTAACCATGTTTGTTATGAGTAACAAAACCGTAACAACAGGAACCTGAAACGCCAATCCAAAAGCAAAAAACATACCGATAACAAAATCTAAATACAGTTGAATGTCTGTACCAATTTGTACGCCATCGGGCGTTGTTCCTGCCATAAACTTGAAAACAAGTGGGAAGACAATATAGAAGACGAAAGCACCACCAGCATAAAACAGAAAAGTACTTGCCATCAGCATGGGTGCTGCTAGTTTTTTCTCGTTTTGATACAGCGCAGGCGCAATGAACGCCCAAAGTTGATACAAAATAAATGGCATAGATAGAAAAATGGCAGCGATGAGTGCTAATTTTAAGGGTGTTAAAAAGGGAGAAATAACACCAATCGCCATCATGCTGCTGCCTTGCGGTAAATGACTGGTTAATGGTTCTGCCATAAAACTATAAAGGTCATTTGCAAAAGGAAACAACACCAAAAATACGACGATAATGGCTAAAATTGCCCGAACCAAACGGTCACGAAACTCTAATAAATGCCCAATAAGAGACATTTCTTGATCGCTAATCGGAGGTGTTGTTGTCGATTCTGTTGTCATGCCTGTTTCACTGTGTTAGAAACGACCGAGGAGGATACATCTTCTGCTGGTGCCGATGTGGGCGGCGGCTCAGGAATGCTCGGCGCTTTGGATAACATCGCACCGTCAGACTGTTGATGATAATAAGGCGGTAATTCTTCGTAAGTTTCACGCCCAAATGTGGGGCGCTGTATACTTGCTAATTCAGGCTCTTCACTGTTTTGCGTTGGTGTGTTTTGTGCAGCGTTATGCGCTTCTGCTTCTCGGTGTTGGCGACGAATGTCTTCTGTGTTTGGACGGTTGTAAAAAGAATAATCTACTTCCGCCACACTCGATTGAATGTCACTTCTTAGGGTTTCGCCTAAATTCTGCAGTTGAGCCGCTTCTTTAGATAAGTCGAGCTGTTGGCGCAAAGCAGCGATTTCACCGTGCAAGTCGGTATCACTACGTACATTTTCGATAAAACGTTTGACCTTGCCGACCATACCGCCAATACCGCGTGCGACCTCTGGTAAGCGCTCAGGACCAATCACCACCAAACCGATGATGAGAACCAATAAGACTTCAGAAAAACCAATTTCGAACACAGCAACTCCTTACAGGTCTTAGTTTCAATTGTGATGAAACTAAGACAGAACACGGCAATCCCGAAGAATTAAGCGTGGTGATTGTGCTGTGGGGCTTGCGTTGGCGCAGCCGTTGGATGTGTTGTCGTTGCAACAGGGGCAGTCGTCGGCTGCTGTGTTAATGGTTGTGGTGCCGCAGTCGGTGCGACTTGAGCGTCGTACACATTACCAGCAGCGGGCGTTTCGCCTTCTTTTTTATCGGTAACCGCGTCTTTAAAGCCTTTAATGGCAGCACCTAAATCACCACCAACATTACGCAGGCGTTTTGCGCCAAACAACACTAAAACGATGGCTAAAACCAGTAGCAAATGCCAAATACTTAAACCCATAACGACTCCCTCAAAAAATGATTCAATTTAATTACCCAACAAGTGAATATGAACATGGAACACTTCCTGTCCGCCACCTTCACCCGTATTAATCTGTGTTCTGAATCCCGCATTCAGACCCTGTGCTTTTGCCAATTGTGGCAAGAGTAGCATCATATGCCCCATCAGATCTTTGTCTTCTGGTGTTAGCTCAAATAAACTGGCAATTTCCTTTTTAGGAATAACCAATAGATGAACACGCGCACGTGGATTAATATCTTTAAAAACGACCACACGGTCATCTTCGTAAACAATGTCAGCGGGAATTTCGCGACGAATAATTTTACCAAATATAGTGCTCATTGTGCAGTTTTCCACTGTTATGCAAGCATTAAGGGGTATCTTAATGATCGCGGTTGGCTTTTTCTAAATGTCCAGAAACGCCAAAGCGTCGCGCCAGTTCTTGTAGAACTTGGTTATGGTCTATGTCATGATGCGCCAATAATACCATGCTATGGAACCATAAATCCGCCATTTCGTAGATGATTTCATCTTTATTGTCGATTTTGGCGGCTAATCCTGTTTCCATGCACTCTTCTGCCATCTTGCCACAGATCTTATCGGTGCCTTTGCTAAATAGACTGGCAACGTAAGATGATTGGGTATCTTGCCCCTTACGGCTGGCAATCAGCACTGATAGTGCTGCTAACACATCTTGTTGATTATTTTTCATAAAGTTCCTTTGGGTCTTTAAGAACAGGGTCGATGGCTTGCCAGTGTCCTGTTTGTTGGTCGAGTCCTAAATAAAAACAGCTTTTGCGTCCTGTATGGCAAGCAATGCCCCCTGTTTGACGGACTTTGAGTAACAACACGTCGCCATCACAATCTAAGCGAATATCGACAATCTGCTGCGTGTTGCCCGATTCTTCACCCTTGTGCCACAAACGATTGCGTGAGCGAGACCAGTAAATGGCTTCGCCTTTTTCCAAGCTCAACAGTAAGGATTCTTTGTTCATCCAAGCGACCATTAGAATGTCGCCAGTCTCAGCATCTTGGGCGATGGTGTTTAACAACCCTTTTTCGTCCCAAGTAATGGCTTCTAACCAAGGAAGGCTAGAGTCAACATCTTTGCTCATGAGTAAGATGCCTCTTGATAGTGAGTTAAGAAATAAGATTTGTGTGTTAACGCTAACTGTGCGTTGTATTAAGAATGCCCCCACTCGGTTTGAGTGAGGGCTGAGGCAGATGGTTATTACTCTTTACGGTATTTGTCGTGACACGCTTTGCAGCTTGCGCCTGTGTCTTTGAAGGCCTGTGCAATGGCAACTTTGTCACCAGTCGCTGCGACTTTAGCCAGTTCGTTGGCAGCTTGGTTAAACTTAACCGCAACTTCTTTGACGCCGTCTTTATCCGTAAAAATTTCTGCTTTAGCGCGTGTTTTCATATCGCCAATGCTTTCTTCTGATCCTGCAATGTACAATGCGCCCATGCCCATATTTGCCATTGCGGCAATAGCTGTGGCAGCATTAGCCACTTGTTTTGCATCGAAGCTTTCTGGTGCATCAATTGCCATTGCTTTGATCTTGCTCATGTTCCAGCTCATGACATTGTAACCCGCTTTGCGGTACTTAATGGCATCTTCAGGTTTCATGTCGGCATAGACTGCGGTGGTTGCAATTGAAAGTGCTGTGCCGATGAGGAGTGTTTTAATCGCGTTCATAGTGACGTTTATCCATAATGTGTTTGATACAAAAAATTCAATTACATTATAAATAAAGTTAATGAAAATCTGATGAATTTTCACAGATTAATTTTGCGGCAGTACGTTTTAATGTTGCAGGCGATAGGTCCGACAATATTAAAGCTTGTGATGGTGGTCGTGTTTCGGTTTGACGATCTAGCGCATGCTGATATAGCGGATCGTAATGTTCCAAGAGGAGCGCTTCGGTGATGTCGGCAAAATTGCCTGTATCAATGCGCTCATACCAGCTGTTGAGTTTGGCATGACCAAACACGGGCAATAAATAGGAGAGTTGCTGCTTTAAACGGTCGGGATATGCTACATATTCAGCGTAATCTTGTAGCAGATAATCAACGCGACTGGCAATGGGCGCTTCTACCGTCCAGATGGGGGCGCTTCTTATTGCACTCATTAGGGTCTCTGGTAGTGAGATTCGACCAATCTTTTTGCTTTCGGCTTCGACAAACACGGGTTTACTGGCATCAAAACGACGTAATACATGCGCTAATTGGCTATCGAACCATTTTTGTGTTGGTTGCGCAATGTCGGCAAACCGACCCAACACTGAGCCACGGTGCAACGCCAACGTCTCTAAATCGAGAACCTGTGCGCCTTGTTTGGCAAGCTCGCTCAGCAAGGCGCTTTTACCACTGCCCGTTGCACCACCAATCACGTTAAAATCATACTGCATTGGTAAGCTTTCGAGCGACTCAACCACCAGTTTACGATAAGCTTTATGCCCGCCTTCAAGTTGTTGCGCTTGCCAACCAATGGCACGCAAAATCGTTACCATGCTGCCCGAACGGTTACCGCCACGCCAGCAATAAACCAATGGCTTCCAGTTTTTCGGTTTGTCCATAAAGCTGTTTTCGATGTGCATTGCGATATTACGTGCAGCGATCGCAGCACCGCGTTTTTTGGCTTCGAAAGCAGAAACCTGTTTATAGATGGTGCCGACCACAATGCGCTCTTCATTATTCAAAGTGGGTACATTGGTTGCGTTGGGAACATGGTCGAGCAGGTATTCTGCAGGTGTTCTGGCATCTAAAATACTGTCGAAAGCATCGAGCTGTGATAAATTAGCTAACTTAAATAACATAAAGAGAAAAACCCACCCATGGAAACAGAAAAACGGTTAACAGAATTATCGCACGGTGGCGGCTGTGGCTGCAAAATTTCCCCTGCTTTATTGTCCGATATGCTCGCGGGTTTGCGCGAGCAGGCCGTTTTGCCAGCCGCTTTAATGGTCGGCACAGAAACGAGTGATGATGCGGCAGTGTATCAGCTTAACGAGCATCAGGCATTAATTGCCACCACCGATTTCTTTATGCCGATTGTTGATGATCCTTACGCCTTTGGGCGTATTGCTGCTGCCAATGCATTAAGTGATATTTATGCGATGGGTGGACAGCCGATCATGGCATTAGCGCTGGTTGCTATGCCGATTGCGGTGTTGCCTGTCGAAACCATGCGTGCGATTATTGCGGGTGGCGAGAGCATTTGCCGTGAAGCAGGTATTCCCGTGGCGGGTGGGCACAGTATTGATTCGGTTGAACCGATTTATGGGCTGGTGGGTATGGGTTTAGCGCATCCACAGCACATCAAACGAAACGATGGTGCAAAAGTCGGCGATGTGCTCATTTTGGGTAAGCCATTAGGGATTGGTGTGTTTGCCGACGCGCTGAAAAAATTAGCACTGCCCGAAGCTGGTTATGAACAGATGATTGCGAGTACCACACAACTTAACAAAGTGGGCACAACCTTGGGTTATATGCAAGGTGTTCATGCCATGACCGATGTCACGGGGTTTGGTTTGCTTGGTCATCTGCTCGAGGTCTGTCGCGGTTCTGGTGTTGCTGCCAACTTAACCATGCATCAAGTACCTGTCTGGTCAGAGGCGCTGTCGTTGGTACAAGCAGGCTTTGGACCGGGTGCGATTGCTCGTAACTGGGCAAGCTATGGCGATCAGGTGCAGCTGGCAGATGGCATCGAAGATTGGCAACGTAAACTCTTGTGCGACGCGCAAACCAGTGGTGGTTTGTTGGTTTCTTGTTTACCATCAGCGGCAATGTCGGTGCTCGAGGCTTTTCATAGTGCGGGCTTTGCGCAAGCCTGTGCTATTGGACAGATGGTGCAGGGACAGGGTATTCAAGTGAGCTGATGATGGATAGACGGCTTTTCTTAAAAACCTTGGCAACAACCTTGGCAATCCCCACGCTGTTGCCAATCGACGTTGAAGCGGAGACGGGAACGGGACGCTGGTTAAATTTGGTGCGTCCTCAGTCGGGAGAAAGGTTGTCCGTTATTTACAAGCGCAATGGTCAGTTGGATATTGCGGGCTACCGCAAGGTTTGTGCGCTTATGCGTGATGTGAAGGCGGATCAGGCATCGGTTATTGACTTACGCTTACTTGATATTCTCGATGGTATTCGCGCTGCGCTGGTTCAGTCGGGCGTGAAAAATCCTACGTTTATGGTGCATAGTGCCTTTCGTACGTGGCAAACCAACCGAGAGGTCGGTGGTGTGCTTAATAGCTATCATCTGAAAGGGCAGGCGATTGATTTTCATGTTCATAATGTACCCACCGATGTGTTGTTTAAGTGGATGCAGCAAGTTAAATTTCATCAAGGTGTGGGCATGGGCTACTATGCAGGAACCCCTAACTGGATGCACTTAGATTCGCGCCAAGTGGGGCGCACGGTTATTTGGGAAGGCTAAAAACCGACTGCGCTGCCATCTTGCGTTGTTGTAAAGATAAGCATAAAAAAAGCCCCGCGAGACTTTCATCTGCGGGGCTTTTTATTAGAACGACTTCTTAATGATGACGTTCTGTGCGGTCATGACGTGCTGGACGCGGTGCGCCATCACGTGAAGGACGTTCGTCACGATCTTGGAAGCGACTACGCTCTTCTGTACCACGGTGGTGCGACGCACCTGCCGATGCAGCGCCATCACGACTAAAACGAGGACGGCTGTCATCGCCCGCTGGACGACGGTCGCCAAAGCGACTATCGGTGCGGCTGTCGAAGCGATCACCGCCCGCTGGACGACTGAATGCAGGACGATCACCGCGAGGTGCGCCACCATCACGATTGAATGAGGGACGATCACCGCGAGGTGCGAAGTCACCACGAGGTGCACCACCGTCACGATTGAATGAAGGACGATCACCACGCGGTGCGAAATCACCACGCGGTGCGCCACCGTCACGATTGAACGCAGGACGGTCACCACGCGGCGCGCCGCCATCACGGTTGAACGCAGGACGATCGCCACGCGGTGCGCCGCCATCACGGTTGCCGCCGAAGCTGCGCTCGCCACCACGGCTATTGCCGCCATCACGACCACGTCCACCACCGTAACCGCCGCCATCACGACGACCGCCACCAAAACCACCGCGACCGCCATCACGACCACCGAAACCACGGCTTTCTTGTGGCTTGAAGCGCGCTTCTAAACCTTCTAAAGCTGTGATGTCAATTTTCTTGCTCATCAATTTTTCGATGCGACCTAAAGACTGAACATCCATACGGCTGACGAAAGAAATGGCAGCGCCGTTACGACCAGCACGACCCGTACGACCGATACGGTGTACATAATCTTCAGCGAACTTAGGCATATCGAAGTTGAACACGTGTGTGATGCCAGGTACGTCGATACCACGAGAAGCCACATCGGTTGCAACTAAAATTTGTGTGTCGCCTTTACGCATACGCTCAATCATTTTAGTACGCTGACGCTGAACCATATCACCGTGTAGCGGATCGGCAGAGAAACCGGCATCGCGTAAGCCCATTGCCAACTCTTCAGCGTCACGCTTAGTCGCTGTAAACACAACCGCTTGACCCAACTCTGGCTGATTCAACCAATGTTGCAACATGGTGCGCTTGTGCTCCATGCCATCAGCATAATGTGCTTGTTGCACAATGGTTTCGTGGTTTGGCTTAGTAGCCGCCACTTGCAACCATTCTGGTTCGTTCAATAATTTAGCGGCAAACGACTTAACGCTGTCATCAAAGGTTGCTGAGAAACAAAT
>DZAT01000130.1 GCA_022736205.1 Thiomicrospira cyclica | reverse complement strand
TTAAATCAGGAATACCACCACCTTTTACAAACTCACTACGAACAGTATGACCTGGCGCTTTAGGCGCAATCAACATAACATCCATATCCGCGCGTGGCGTGATTTGATTGTAGTGAATGTTAAAACCATGTGCAAACGCTAAGGTCGCATCTTTCTTTAGATTAGGTGCAATATGATCACGATATAAAGCGCCTTGAGATTCATCAGGAGAAAGAATCATGACAAAATCAGCACCTTTAACAGCATCTTCAATACTTGCCGTTTTAAGACCCGCATTACGCGCCTTTGCTTCTGAAGCAGAACCAGCACGCAAACCAATGGTCACGTCAACGCCAGAATCTTTCAGGTTTAACGCATGCGCGTGACCCTGTGAACCGTAACCGATAATAGTTACCTTCATGCCACGGATGATCGAAAGCTCACAATCCTTATCGTAATAAACTTGCATTTTTATACCCCAAAAATAAATTAATCAAAACCAAAACTAAATTTGTAAACGCTTTTCTCCTCGCATAATCCCTAATGCGCCAGAGCGCACTGTTTCGAGGATTAGGCAAGGATCAACACTGTTGATAAAGGCATCTGTCTTACCTTTATCACCCACTAATTGCACCGTATAAGTCGACGCTGTAACATCAACAATTTGCGCACGAAAAATATCCGCTAGCCGCTTTAGCTCTTCACGATTGGTTCCTGTTGCAACCAATTTAATCAAGAGCAACTCCCGTTCAATATGCTCACCATTGGTGAGGTCAACAACTTTAACCACATCAATGAGTCGATTGAGATGCTTAACAATTTGTTCGATCTGTTGTTCATTACCTTGAGTAACCAAGGTTAAACGAGATACAGTCTCGTCCTCTGTTGGCGCAACAGTTAACTCTTGAATATTATAGCCACGTGCCGAAAACAAACCCGCAACACGCGATAACGCACCCGACTCATTTTCGATTAGCATGGAAATGATATGACGCATATTCCAGCTCCCTTAAACCAAAATCATTTCGTTCTGACCCGCACCTGCTGGAATCATCGGATAGACGTTTTCTGTGTGATCCGTCTGAATGTCTAAAAATACCAAACGATCCGTCATCGCAAAAGCCTCGCGCATTTTAGTCTCTAATTCAGCTGGGTCTGATATTTTCATACCGACATGACCGTAAGCTTCAACAAGCTTGACGAAGTCAGGCAAGGAATCCATGTACGACATTGAGTAACGTCGATCATAAAAGAACTCTTGCCACTGACGAACCATGCCCAAAAAACGATTATTTAGGCAAACAATTTTAATGGGTAGTCCATATTGTAAGCAGGTAGAAAGCTCTTGAATATTCATTTGAATACTGCCCTCACCCGTCACACACGCAACGGTTGCCTCAGGGAAAGCCATTTTAACACCCATCGCATATGGCAAGCCGACACCCATCGTACCCAAGCCGCCTGAATTAATCCAACGACGTGGTTTATCAAAGGGATAATATTGCGCTGCCCACATTTGATGCTGACCGACATCTGATGTGACATAAGCATCGCCATTGGTGATCTTGTGCAACAACTCAATAGCAAACTGTGGCTTAATCACTTTTACTGAAGGTTGATACTTCATGCACTCAACACTGCGCCATGTATTAATTTGTTGCCACCAAGTAGCAATGGCTTCGCCATTTGGCTTACGCTTATCATTCTTAACAATATCAAGAAGATCAACAAGAATCTGAGCAACAGGACCGACAATCGGTACATCCACTTTGACATTTTTCGAAATAGATGCTGGATCAATATCAATATGAATGACTTTTGCTGTCGGGCAAAACTTTTCAATATTGCCCGTTACACGATCATCAAAACGTACGCCAATCGCAATCAATACATCACAATGATGCATTGCCATGTTGGCTTCGTAGGTACCATGCATGCCTAGCATACCAACAGATAACGGGTCGGAAGCTGGAAAAGCGCCTAACCCCATCAATGTCTGAGTAATAGGATAAGACATGGTACGAACAAGATCGGTCAGCTGCTTAGCCGCTTCACCCAAAACGACACCACCGCCCGTGTAAAACATAGGACGTTCGGCTACCAACATCAGATCTACTGCTTTGCGAATCTGACCTGTATGCCCTTTTGTGATTACGTTGTAAGAACGAATGTCGACACTCTCTGGATAGGTGTAATGCGCTTTAGCATTTTGCACATCCTTTGGAATGTCGATTAACACGGGACCAGGGCGACCTGTCATGGCAATATAAAAGGCTTTTTTAAGCGTTATTGCCAAATCGTTGACGTCTCTTACTAAAAAGTTATGCTTCACAATTGGACGACTGATACCAACCGTGTCAACCTCTTGGAAAGCATCCAAACCAATCATACCTGTCGGAACCTGACCTGTTAACACAATTAACGGAATAGAGTCCATGTAAGCGGTTGCAATACCTGTAATGGCGTTCGTGGCACCTGGACCTGAAGTCACTAAGACTAAACCCGGTTTTCCAGTTGCTCGCGAATAGGCATCGGCAGCATGAGTAGCAGCTTGTTCGTGACGAACCAAGATGTGTTTTAGGGTTGTCGCCGTTGTTTCTAGCGCATCGTAAATGGGCAACACTGCACCACCTGGATAGCCCCAAAGATGTTCAACCCCTTCGTCTTCTAAAAACTTAATGACGATCTGAGCAC
>DZAT01000059.1 GCA_022736205.1 Thiomicrospira cyclica | reverse complement strand
CGCAAATCCTTTAATTATGATTCAAGAACATGCAAATTTTGATATGTTGTTTTCAGCTGTTTTACTTGGTGTGATGAGTTTGTTTGTGGTCGCATTTTTTTGGAGCCGAGTATTTCGCAAAACCCATAGATATCCAATTACTTGGCTGCAAAAGTCACCACCGCAACGTCTGTCTGGCGTGTGGCAAGATAACCCTTAAATGACCTGTCCAACAATGGCAAATACGATATGATCAAAGCCTGTTTGTAATAGGAATTCTCGATAGGGTGCAGAGCGTGTCATCGCAATACAGTAGCGTTGTTGCACGTTGAAACTACTTAAATAACTGTCTAATACTCTATGATATAATTAAAAGAAGACATGGTTTTTTAGCTGTAAATTACGTTACATATTAAATAGATTTTAATAAAGTAAATAATTAAAATCAATAAGTTATAAGGTTATTTTTAATTATGGGTCAAATTATTGATATTAAAATCCCTGATTTGGGTGATTTTAAAGATGTGCGCGTCATCGAGATTTTGGTTTCAGTTGGCGAAGATGTGTCGATTGATCAGCCATTGCTGACACTCGAAAGCGACAAAGCGACGATGGAGATTCCCAGTCCACACTCAGGACAAATTTCTGCGCTTACCGTTAAAATGGGCGATGTGATTAATTCGGGCGTGGTCATTGGTCAGATGGCGAGCTCTAATGCTGCTAAATTGACTGAAGCTGAAAAAACATCTGCGCCTGCAACGCCTGTTGCGGCGAGCGCTGCACCAGTGCCGACGGCTGTCGCTGTGTCTGGTGGCGCGGATATGAGCTGTGACGTGCTGGTATTAGGTGGTGGACCAGGTGGCTACACCGCGGCTTTCCGCGCAGCCGATTTGGGTAAGAGTGTCATCCTAGTCGAGAAATTCCCTGTCATTGGCGGTGTTTGCCTGAATGTGGGTTGTATTCCGTCTAAGGCGCTATTACACATTGCGCACATCATGAACGAAACCAAGGAAATGGCAGCGCATGGCGTTACCTTCGCTGAGCCTGTGGTCGATTTAGACAAAATGCGCGGTTTTAAAGAAGGTGTCATTAAAAAGCTGACAACGGGATTGTTAGGTTTGGCAAAACAGCGTAAAGTTCAATTAGTTACAGGATTCGGGCGCTTTGTTGATAGTCATATGTTAGCCGTAACAGATAGCGAAGGCGTGGTGAAAACCATTCGTTTTGAGCAAGCGATTATTGCAGCGGGTTCACGCGTCATTAAATTGCCGTTTATTCCACATGACGATCCTCGTGTTTGGGATTCGACAGATGCGCTGAATCTGCAAAATGTTCCGAATCGCTTACTTATTTTAGGAGGCGGAATTATCGGACTCGAAATGGCGCAGGTTTATGGTGCTTTGGGTAGCCAGATTACCATTGTGGAATTGATGGATCAGTTGATACCAGGGGCAGATCCCGATATGGTTCGTCCGCTCATGAAGCGTATTAAGCCTAAGTATCAGTCGATTCACCTAAAAACAAAAGTGACAGCGGTTGAAGCACAGCCAGAAGCCTTGAAAGTAACCTTTGTCGGTGAAGGCGATAAAACATGGCAAGAAGATTTTGATGCTGTGTTAGTGGCGGTTGGTCGTGCGCCTAATGGTGCCATGATCGATGCCGACAAAGCTGGGGTTCTGGTGACGGATCGTGGGTTTATTCCAGCTGATCAGCGTCAGAAAACCAATGTTGATCACATTTATGCCATTGGCGATGTGATTGGTCAACCGATGTTGGCACATAAAGCGGTACATGAAGGTAAGGTTGCGGCTGAAGTCATTTGTGGTTTACCGTCGGCATTTACGCCAGTCAGCATTCCATCGGTTGCCTATACTGACCCCGAAGTGGCGTGGGTGGGCATGACGGAGCGTGAAGCGAAAGAGAAGGGCTTTGATATCGAAGTCGGCATGTTTCCTTGGGCAGCCAGTGGTCGTAGCCTGAGCATTGGACGTGACGAAGGCATGACCAAAGCGATTTTTGACGCCAAGACGCATCGTTTGTTAGGTGCTGCGATGACAGGGACGAATGCAGGTGAGTTGGTTGCAGAAGCGGCGTTAGCACTCGAAATGGGCGCGGACATTGCTGATATTGCACTTACCATCCATCCACACCCAACGCTTTCAGAAACGCTTGGTTTCGCTGCTGAAATGGCGGAAGGGACGATTACCGATTTGATTGCGCCTAAACATCGCAAGAAGTAGGCAGTCGAGCAAAAGTTCTCTGCTGATGCTATCTGGTTAGCGCTGCCTTCAACTTATTTACCACCGTCCCTTGTGCTTTATTCGGATTGAGTACGAGGTGCAATGTTGCTTGCTGTCTGCTGCCTTCTGTTAACGGTAGTGGTTGAAGTATGCCTTGTTGGCAGTCTGCTTCGACAAGATGTAGCGGAAGCCAAGCGTATGCCAGTCCTGATCGTACCAAATGATGTGCCATAGATAGGGTGTCCACTGTCCAGCGTTTGGGGCTGGCTAACCAGCCAATATCGCGTTTGATTTGCCCCTTATCGCGTATAACTGCTTGTGTATGATGCGTTAAGTCGCTTAGGTTCAGTTGTGTTTTTTGGTTTAAAGCATGTTCTGGGGTCGCAACAGCAATTAAGGTCACTGTTTGCCATGCGATTCCTGTGTGGTTGACGGGAACATGCGCACTAATCATCAAATCGGCATCGTATTGACTCAGCGCCGAGTCTGTTTCGGATAGCACCACGTCGTGCCACTGTATATTAATGTGGGGGTATTGGGTTTGAATCTGTTGCAATATGTTCAAAATGGGTGCGAGGGGGGCAATTTGTTCGATGGCAATGGTGAGACTCGATTCAACGCCTTGCGCCAATAAGCTAACTTGCTGATCGAGTAGTGCCATACGTTGCAAGATTTGTCTTGCTTCCCGTAATAGCTGATGACCAGCAGCGGTGAGTTGTAACTTCCTTCCTGTCAATTCAAGCAAAGCAATACCTGCCTGTTCTTCTAATTGCTTAAGGCTATAGCTAATAGCCGATTGTGTGCGATGAAGATGCGTCCCTGCTTGGCTGACGCCACCGTAAGTCACTACGGCATCGAGAACGCGCCAATGTTCAAGTTGTGTTTTCATGATATATCGATTTTATTAATGCTTTATTGTTAAATTTTGCGATTTTTTTGTTGTTTTTGCAATGGCATAATAGAAACGTAAGCAAAAATAATTGAAAGGGCGATAAAATGGCACACGAAAGACTGATTGAGCAGTTGGTTGTCGGAAGGCAAACCAGTGATGGTGCTGGGGTTAAGTTGAAACGTATTTTAACGACCGAATGGCATCATCGACTCGATCCTTGGCTTATGTTGGATGAGTTCGGTTCGGATAATGCTGGCGATTATATTGCTGGTTTTCCTCCCCATCCCCATCGTGGCTTTGAAACCATTACTTATATGTTGGCTGGTCGCATGGAACATCAAGATAATCACGGCAACCGAGGTGTGGTCGAGGCAGGTGGTGTGCAGTGGATGACAGCAGGTAAAGGTATCGTGCATTCCGAAATGCCAGCGCAAGAATCGGGGCTGATGCGTGGTTTTCAGTTTTGGTTGAATTTGCCCGCGGCGCAAAAAATGATTGAGCCTAATTGGGCGGATGTTCCAGCGATACAGATACCTGTATGGCAGACTGAGTCAGTTTCTGTTAAGGTCATTGCTGGACAGTTTAACGCGTTAGATGGCGTTATTCAGCGTGATGTAACCCAGCCGATGATTTTAGATGTTAATTTTTATCAAGCTGCACAGCAATGGATTGATATTCCATTAGGACATCATGCCTTCGTTTATGCTTACGCAGAATCGACGACGGTGTCTGGCAGTAACCTGTTGGCATCACAGATGGGGGTGCTTGCTCAGAATGGTGAGGGCGTGATGTTGGAGGGTGTGGCAGGATCTCGCTTATTGGTCGTGTCTGCTCAACCACTCAACGAACCGATTGCTGCTAACGGTCCGTTTGTGATGAATACGCAAAGCGAATTAAAGCAAGCGTTTGAAGATTACCGTTTTGGACAATTTTAATTAAGGAGAAGAATCGATGGATACTTTTACAGCAATAGAACAACGTCGTTCGGTCAAAGCATTTGATCCTGCACATCATATGACGGAGGCAGAATTGGCGCAGTTGGTATCGGCAACCCTGTTATCGCCAACCGCATTTAATTTGCAACATTGGCGTTTTGTTCTGCTTGAAGATGCGCCATTGCGCGAACAGGTTAAAGCTGCTGCTTACGGTCAGTCTCAGGTGACTGATGCTTCTGCCGTATTTGTGTTATGTGGTGATTTAGCTGCATGGCAAAAAGAACCGCTACAGTATTGGGTCAATGCGCCTCAGCCAGTACAAGATTACTTAGGTAGTGCGATTGATGGTTATTATCGTGGTCGAGATCAAGTGCAACGCGATGAAGTGATGCGTTCGGGCGGCATTGCTGCACAAACCATGATGTTAGCTGCAAAAGCAATGGGTTACGATAGCTGTGCGATGGACGGCTTTGATTTTGATGCGGTTGCAAAGCTGATCAATTTGCCTGCAGATCATGAAATCGTGATGATGATTGCGGTGGGTAAGGCGTTGTCGCCCGCTAATCCGCGCGGTGGTCAATTACCCATTGATCGGGTTTTACTTAAAAATACTTTTTAATTGACGATAAAAAAGCCGCTCAAATTTGAGCGGCTTTTTTTATTCGCAGCAACAGCTTAATTAAGAAGCGCGCTTGCGGAATTCACCCGTACGAGTGTCGATTTCGATCATTTCATCTGTTTCAATGAACGCTGCGACTTGTAACTCAAAACCGCTTGCTAATTTAGCAGGCTTCATGACTTTACCTGATGTATCACCACGTACTGCCATTTCTGTGTAAACAACTTTACGGTTAATGATGGTAGGCATTTCGACGGTGATTGGTTTGCCTTCGTAGAAGGTGACTTCAACTTCGTCTGTCATGCCGTCTTCGATGTAGTTGATGGCGTCGCCTAGGTTTTCTTTTTCAACTTCGTAAGGGTTGTAGTCAGCATCCATGAACACAAACAAAGGATCTGCGAAGTAGCTATAAGTACAAGCTTTCTTTTCGAGGATAACTTGTTCGAAACGGTCGTCAGCTTTGACCACGGTTTCTGTACCCGCGCCAGAAAGTAGGTTCTTTAGCTTCATTTTAACGACAGCAGAGTTACGACCTGATTTGCTGAATTCAGCTTTTAGGACGATCATTGGCTGACCTTCGAACATCATGACGTTACCAGAGCGGAATTCTTGTGCGTTTTTCATTATGGGATCTCAAAAAATTAAATTAAACCCGATTATTATAACAGGGCGCATCTAAAAACCCAAAAAGGATTATTTGCTTTGCACAAAATTGATTAATTGTCGGCAGAGGTCGTTTTGTTGGCTAAGTTGTCGCGTTGTTTCTTGGCTAATTTGCGTCAGTTTGGGCAAGGTGAGGATGATGTTGTCTACCGTATCAGTTGTTAATACCTGTTGATTCCATTCCTTGTTGAGTTGGGCAAGTGCTGGTTGCATGGCATAGGTGCTGATAAAAGCAGTGAGTTTATCCCAGTGTGCGTCATCGTCGGTGGGGTAGATGTGCCAGACAAAAGGTTTGCCTGCCCATATCGCACGAGCAAGGGACTCCTCACCACGGACAAAATTAAGGTCGCATAGCCAAAGTAGTCGATCAAATTCTGCTTGTGGTAAAAAGGGAATGAGGTGTAATCGCAGTTTACCTAAGGTCAGTGTTTTGCCCGTTTCTAGCGATTGTGTGGGGAATAAGGTTTGTGCACTGGACTGTAATTTACCTGCTGGACAATAAGCGTCGACCAGATGAGGCTGTTCGCTGAGTTGAGTGAGCAGGTCGGGCAGTGCGTTATTTTCATAGCCAAATAGCGATAGCCTAAGGCTATTGGCTTGTGGAATGGGAATTTGCCACTGATGACACCAGACGTTTTGAGTTTGTTGGTTAGCGCAAAACGCATTTTTTTCTGCGAGCAGGTTTTCTTCGCGTAAAAGTCCGCCTGTTTGTGCGCTAATGCCCGGAAAAAAGAACCATTTTTTTAAACCGTCGGATTGATAAGAGGGCAGACCATGACAACCCGCCACCCAATCTTCACAACTAAAATACTCTAAGTTAATACACCTACTGCCATTTTTAACCATCTCGGCGCGATACTGCTCTGGCAGGGTACAAGCAAAGGCTTCGATCACAACGGGGGCGGGTTGAATATCGGGCAGCTCGCTTATCCAGTGTTGAACAGTGATGCCATGCAAGGTTTGACAGATTGCGGTGGTGTCGGTTTCTGGAACCAATGGTGCGAGGGCGTTTAGGTCGTCGACAAACAAAGTTACCTGCTGTTGATGCGCATAAGTGAGCTGTCGTGCCAGTCGCCAAGTCGTGCCAATATCACCGTAGTTATCAATGACGGTACAGAAAATGTGCCAATGCATTTAAGTGTTTTTACGACTGGTTAAGCGATACAACAAGGGTATGGTGAATAAGGTTAACAGTGTCGAGATCATAATCCCCCAAACAATGGCAGTGGCAACAGGACCAAAAATAAGCGAATAACCACCGACACCTAATGCTAAACCGAGTAAGCCCACAACGGTGGTGCTCGAGGTAATTAAAATGGGAACAAGGCGACGGCGAGCAGCATAAACGCTTGCATGTAAGATGCTCATGCCCATATTGCGTCGGTCGTTGGCGGCAGCAATTAATACAATGGCCGAGTTGACGGCAATCCCTGACAAGGCAACCACACCGTATAAAGTGTATAAACTGAGCTGAATATTACCGAACCAAAGACCAAAGGCAACGCCTGTAAATGCCATGGGTACGGTAAATAAGATAATAAGCGGTTGTTTGTAGCTTTTAAACTGTGCGCCTAAAATTAAGTACATCAAACCAATGCCCATAATGAACAGCATGCCCATACTGCCCAGTGACTCATTGAGGTCATCAAGCTCGCCAGAGAAATCCAAACTAATGCTGGGGTAGTCAGATGCGATTGCTTGCCATGCCAGTTTAATCTCTTGGTTGGCAGCGAGGGTGTCGGTTAGTGTTTTATCAAGATCTGCCTCTAGGGTAATCGCTCGACGATAGTTATGATGGCGCAGGCTGGCATAGCCTGTTGCGGTTTCGATACTGACGCATTCACCTAACGGGATGTATCCGCCCGAAGCCGTCGCGATGGGGGTGATTAACCATGCTTGAATATCGCTAACTTGTGTTGTTTGAGAGCGAATACGCAGGTCGACTTTCTCGCCTTGATCGCTCAGTTGGGCAATGACTTCACCATCAGCTAGAATTTTTAGGGTGCGAATAATGCTGCTCGCATCCAGTCCAGCTGCGCGGATGGCGTTCATATTGAGGTGCGTAATCAGTTGATTACTGCCGATGGCGGCATCGGTTGTGATGTCTTTAACGCCTTTGGTCTGTTCTAAAAGACGCGTGAGGGCTTTTGAAGCTTCTCGAATGTGAGCATAGTCATCGCCTTTTATTTTAATGCTGATGGCTTTAGCCGAAGGCGGACCGCCCGATAGCTTGAGCAAGCTCACTTTCGCTGATGTGGGTGCATCTTGTAGCGCTTCTCGCAGAACGCCCATGATTTCATCGACATCGCGACTCGTATCGCTTTTCGGGTTTAGGCTGACAAAAACTTGACCATAGCTGTCGCCAACACGCGGTTCTGTTTCGGTAAACATTTGCCCCGCATAGCTAATCATGGCGCGTGTTTCACCTTCTTGTAGCCATTTATTGGCGAGCTTTTCAATACCAACGGTGGTATTCAGCGTATCCGTTAGGTCGGTACCTGCAGGCATTTCGACATTAATATAAAACACACGTAAGGGGTCGCTAGCAAAGAAGTTGGTGGTGATACGTCCTGTTGCAACCAGACTAATGGCACCAGCAAAGGCAATGGCTAATAACCCCAGCGTGAGCAAGGGGTGACGAAAACTTTTAACCAGTAACCGTCCATAGCTATTTTGTAATTTAAGCAAATAATGCTCGCGCTTGGTTTGCCAATAGCTTGGTTTTTGTGTGTCGGCATGGAGCAAGTGGATGTGTGTCGGTAGCATCCAAAACGCTTCGATAAGGCTAACCAGTAACGCAATGGTGACAACAAGGGGGACGACACGCATAAAGTCACCCAAAATGCCTGGCAGCAGCATGAGTGGTAAAAATGCGGCAATGGTCGTTAGTACTGCCGCCAATACGGGCCAGCCCACTTCTTTCAGGGACTCGAGCGCGGCATCCATACTGTTCATGCCTTGGCGCAATCGCCATGCCATTGACTCGACAATAACAACCGCATCATCGACAAGCATGCCTAAGGCAATAATCACACCCAATAAAACGGTTAAGTTAAGCGTTTCTCCCATACCATAAAGAACAATAAAGGTTCCTGCTAGTGCGAAAGGGATGCCCAGTGCAATCAATATACCAATGCGCCAGCCCAGAAATAACCACGAAACTAACAATACTAAGATGAGTCCTTGTAATGCATTGGACTCCATGGTGTTAATCGCCGTGCGCGTTGGATAGGTTTGGTCATCGGCTAGGATGGCTTGCACCCCTAATTGTGCATGTTGTTGGTTAAAGTCGTTTAAAAACTGGTTCAGGCGGTCAATGAGTTGTAGGGTATTTGCAGCGTCTTTTTTCATGACCGCCATTAAAATCGCTTCTGAGCCGTTAAAGCTAACCAATTGTCCAGCATCTTTGCGTGCGCGCTCAATGTTCGCTAAATGCGATAAGGCAATTTCGCCATCGGCAACGGGAAGTGTTAACGCACCCAAGCGTTCAGGGTCGCTACTTTGACCAATGTGTCGCAATAACCATTGTTGACCACCAATTAAGAGTTTTCCTGCCGCCACATCGCGCCATTGTGCGCCAATGAGATCGGCGACTTGTGCTGGGTTTAAATGGTAATTAGACAGCGCATTTAAATCGAGTTTAACCTGAACCTCAGGATCATCTAGCCCTAGGGTATCGATACGATCGATACCCGTTAAGCGTTCCAATTCTTTTTTAAGTGTTTTTCCTGTGCTGCGTAAGGTTTCATCGCTGGCATTGCCTTTGAGCACGACCATGGCAGTGGGGAAGGCGTTGGCACTGGTGATTTCAAGAATCATCGGCTCGATGATGTCTTTGGGCAGCTCATTGCGCTTATTTTGAATTTCGCGGCGTAAGTCGTTGACACGCTTATCGAATGTGCGCGCATCTAGGTCGCGAAAGCGAACCAGAATATTTGAAATGCCGACGCGAGATGTACTGGAGATGAATTTAATGTCGCCGACTTTGCGTAATGCGTCTTCGAGTGGCTGGGTAACACGGCTTTCAATGTCTTCACTGCTGGCACTGGGTAGGTTGGTGACAATCACCACCCAGTTAAAATTGATGGTTGGGTCTTGCTGACGTGGCATCAATTGATAGGATAAAACCCCCAGCACGAATACCAATAAAAATACTAAGTTGGCAAAGACATGATTGCTGAGTAACGCACGCATCATGGCAATAGATCCCCATCATTGAGGCGTTGCTGACCGTCGGTAATCACTGCCATTTTAGACGACCAATGCGCAGGAACAGGTGTTGGGCGACCTTCTTGTGCTAAGGGTAGTGGCATAAAGCGTGCCTTAGCATCTTCACGGATAAAAATGCCCAGTTGATTGTTTCGTTTTACAAACAGTTGAGAAGGGATGTGTGCGGTTGGATCGGTTAAAGTTAGTGTTCCTGTTAAGCCGAGCGCCAGAGGTACTTCTGTCTTGAACCATACGCTAACATTACGGGTCGTGGCATCAATTGCCCGACTTTGACGCAATAAGCTAATATGAATATTGCCAAGGGTAGGCGTGTTAAACACCAAAGCACTGCTTTGCAGTGCGGGTAGCAGAATAAAAGGCAGGTTTGATTGAATTTCGGCGCCACTGGTTTGGCTAATCGACAAGAGTGGCATGCCAACCGTTGCCAGCGCACCTAATCCGACCAGTTGTTCGCGTACCACGCCTGTAAATGGCGCATGAATTTGGCAGCGTTCAACATTGCGCTTGGCTTGCTCAATTTGTACGGTTAATGCCGTGATGCTGGCAGTAAAGCCTTTTGCTTCACTTTGCGCTAATTCAACTTGGCTAACGGAAGCATAGTCTTTATTTTTAAGGCTACGCAAACGCTCAACTTGAGCTTGTGCATATGCTAACGAGGCTTGTGTTTGCAAGCGATTGGCTGTTAGTAATTCAACTTGGCTTTTGGCATCGCGGCAGTCGAGTGTTATGAGGGGTTGTCCTGCTTTGATGTTGTCGCCTGGGCGAACCAGAATTTGTTCGATGCGCGCATTGAGTTGTGCGCTAATCGTGGTATCGTTAGGACTAATGACTTGTGCTGAGTATGTGTGTTGTGGATGAACCAATACGTCAGACAATGGGCTGAGTGAAATGGCCGAAAAAGCGTTTTGAGTAATCGTGATGAGTAAGACAGCAATGAGCACACGCATAGCAAAAACTTATGGTAATGGTAATAAGTCTATTGTAGCGAGAAGCTTGCCAAAAAGAACAACTGAGCATTAAAAATATTGCTCAGTTGTTACATGAATCTCAAACCGAAATGATTAAGCTGTTCTTGCCTGCCACGACTGTACGGTATTTTCGAGCAAAGTGGCAATCGTCATGGGGCCAACACCACCTGGTACAGGGGTAATCCAACTCGCATGTTCGGCTGCAACGGCTGTTTCGATGTCGCCACACAGACTACCATTTTCTAAGCGGTTAATGCCGACATCAATCACGATAGCACCTTCTTTAATCCAGTTACCAGCGATGAAGTTGGGAATCCCCACACCCACAACCACCAAATCGGCACGCCCCACTTCTTCTTGCAAGTTTTGGGTGGCACTATGACAAATGGTGACGGTAGCGCGTTCATTCAGTAACTCTAGCATCATTGGCACACCGACGATATTACTCGCACCGACCACACAAGCGTGTAATCCGCGCAAAGGAATGCCTGTTTTAGCGAGCATGGTCATCACGCCAGCGGGGGTGCAAGGGCGCAATAAAGGACGACGCTGTGCTAAGCGTCCAAAGTTGAACGGATGGAAACCATCAACATCCTTAGCAGGGTCAATACGCTCTAATAACATGTCGCTATCGAGATGCTTCG
>DZAT01000129.1 GCA_022736205.1 Thiomicrospira cyclica | reverse complement strand
CTTAAGTAATTGCTTAATTTCGTGCAATTTGAGCAAAGCTTCCACGGGAGTTAGGGTATCAATTTCGGTATTCAAAATATCCAATTTAATCTGCTCGAGTAAAGGATCATCGAGCTGAATAAAACTGAGTTGGTAATTGGAATTTAGGGTTTCCACTTTCTTTCCTTTTTTGGAGGTTAATGCAGGATTGCTATGCGATTGTTCGAGTTGTTTAAGAATTTCCTCGCTACGCTGCAACACACTTTTGGGCATGCCTGCCATTCGCGCCACATGAATTCCAAAACTATGTTCAGAACCTCCTGTAACTAATTTTCGCAGAAAGATGATGCGATTGCGGATTTCTTTAACCTCGATATGGTAGTTTTTGATGCGATCGAAAGTAGCCGACATTTCGTTTAGTTCGTGGTAATGCGTCGCAAAAAGCACCTTAGCTCTAAAGGCCGGATGTTGATGCAAAAATTCGCTGATTGCCCAAGCAATGCTGATGCCATCGTAGGTACTCGTCCCCCGCCCTATCTCGTCGAGAAGAATGAGGGAGCGGTTAGAAATATTATTAAGAATGCTGGCGGTTTCGTTCATTTCAACCATGAAAGTAGATTCACCAGAGCTAATGTTATCGCTGGCTCCCACGCGGGTAAAAACCTTGTCCACCAATCCAATATTGGCTTGTTCTGCAGGCACAAAGCTACCCATTTGCGCCATGAGCACAATGAGGGCCGTTTGGCGCAACAATGCCGACTTACCCGACATATTGGGGCCGGTAAGCATAATGATTTGCTGCTTTTCGTTGTCGAGGAACAAATCGTTGGCCACATACACTTCATCCAAGGGCAAGTTGCGCTCTATCACCGGATGCCGACCGTTTTTGATGTCGATGCTAAAGCTTTCATTGATGATGGGTTTGGAATATTTGGCCAGATCAGCCACCTTGGCAAAGCTCGCCAACACATCCAATTGAGCGATGATGGAGGCATCAAGTTGCACCACTCCAATGTACTCTAGCATGCTCAAAAGCAACTCTTGATACAGTCGGGTTTCGAGTTCAAGAATGCGGTCTTGAGCATTCAATATTTTATCTTCCAGTTCTTTAAGCTCTGGAGTAATATATCGTTCTTGGTTGGAAAGGGTTTGTTTTCGAATCCATTCGGCTGGCACTTTATGCTGATGCACCTTGGTCACTTCGAGGTAATAGCCAAACACGTTATTGAAACCAATTTTAAGGCTTGGGATTCCCGTGGCTTGGGTTTCGCGTTGTTGGATGCCATCGAGATATTCTTTGCTGCTGAAAGCCAAATGACGCAATTGATCCAGCTCAGGATTGAGCCCCGATTTAATTACCCCCCCTTTATTGACCATCACAGGAGCTTCATCCTCAATACTATGACGAATTTTATCCACCAGACTAAGGCAAGGATTAAGCTGTTCGGCAAAACGCAAAAGCGGCTCCAAATGGCTCTCTTTAAGAATAGAAATTAGATGAGGAATGGTCTCCAAAGCCCGCTGCAATTGGAGCAGTTCACGGGGATTTACCTTGCCGATGCTCACTTTAGAAATGATGCGTTCGAGGTCTCCCACTTGTTTTATTTGATCGCTAAGATGATGGAGGGCTGAAGAATTTTTAAAAAAATACTCCACAGCATTCAATCGTTCTTCGATTTTGGTTTTATCCTTTAGCGGTAGCACAATCCAGCGGCGCAGCAATCGAGCGCCCATGGGGCACTGGGTTTGGTCGAGGATATGTAGCAGCGTGGTGGCATCAGGATGGGGCGAATCGATGAGTTCGAGATTGCGAATGGTAAAGCGATCGAGCCAAACGTAATGCTCGGCTTCAATGCGACGCAACTGACTGATATGTTCAAGTTTATGATGTTGAGTTTCGGAAAGGTAATGCAAAATGGCTGCGGCTGCAATGATGGCTTTGGGCATGTGATCGATGCCAAAACCTTTGAGCGAAACGGTATCGAAATGGCGGTGAAGCAAGTCGGTGGCGAAATCGAAACTAAATACCCAATCTTCGAAGGTGGTAAGGTAAAATCGGTCAGAGAATTTTTCTTTAAACTGGCTTCGGAGGTCTTTACGCAGCACCACTTCAGAAGGGCGAAGGCTTTGGAGCAATTTATCGATGTATTCGGTACTGCCCTGAGCCACAAAAAACTCCCCGGTACTCACGTCGGCAAAGGCAGCTCCAGCCTCATTGCCCTCAATATGGAGGGCAGCAAGGAAGTTGTTTTGCTTGTTTTCCAGTACTTTATCGTTGTAGGCAATACCAGGAGTAACGAGTTCGGTGACGCCCCTTTTCACTATGGTTTTGGTGAGTTTGGGGTCTTCGAGTTGGTCGCAAACCGCCACTTTCTCGCCTGCTCTTACCAATTTTGGGAGGTAAGTTTCGAGGCTATGGTACGGAAAACCAGCCAATTCTACATGGCTTGCCGATCCATTGGCACGTTTAGTGAGCACAATACCTAAAATTTTACTGGCTTTGATAGCATCGTCGCCAAAGGTTTCGTAGAAATCTCCTACCCTAAAAAGCAATAAGGCTGTGGGGTGCTTGGCTTTGATGGCGTTGTATTGCTTCATCAAAGGCGTTTCGGCATAGGTTTTATTTTGTTTCACTTCCATAAAGCAAAGGTAGGTTTTAAATAAATAGTGAAGTCCAACTCTTAGGAGAATTTTGAACAAGATTTGAAAAGG
>DZAT01000128.1 GCA_022736205.1 Thiomicrospira cyclica | reverse complement strand
AACTGATGATCGTTGTCGCGATCATCGGTATTCTGGCCGCCATCGCGCTGCCTGCATACCAGGATTACACCACCCGCGCCAAGGTATCCGAGGTGATATTGGCTGCATCATCAGCTCGTACAACCATTTCTGAAGCTGCAAGCGCTCTTGGTGCATTACCAGCCTCAAGCTATTCAATTGCAAACCAGACATCCAAGTATGTTTCAGGAGTGACTTGGAGCGGCACAGTGATTACAGCAACATCTAGATCTTTGCCTTCAGCTGCTGCAGGAACCATCACTTTGACGGCGACTTTTTCTACAACTACAGGCCAAGTCACATGGGCTTGCGCTGGTTCCATACCTTCAAAGTTCCGTCCATCATCTTGCCGTTAATAGCAAATATTTAACGACGTAATCATTAATGATCTTGCTTAGTCTCAAGCTCCCGCCTAGGCGGGAGCTTTTTTATGCCTGGCTTTATGCCTTTATTTTAGTGTCTGGACTGGTGGCGCTGCTGGCGTTTGTTTACATGCCTGCACTGCCCGGCATTCTTCAGTTCGACGACAACGCCAATCTCGGCGCGCTCCAAGATATGGCAAGCCTGAACGATGCCTTGCGCTGGTCTTTGGAGGGTATCGCGGGTCCTGCGGGGCGACCGTTGGCTCTCATCACTTTTGCTTTGCAGTTTTACCAATGGCCGATTGAACCGGCTGCGTTTCTGCAATGGAATATTGCCCTGCATATCGTCAACAGCCTGGTGGTGTTTTGGCTGGGGATGGTGCTCGCGCAAGCTGGCGGCATGTCGTTTAAACGCGGTGTTTTGATTGCTTGGTGCGTGGCGTTGCTTTGGGGCGTATTACCCCTGCTCAACACATCGGTGCTGTTTGTCGTGCAGCGAATGAATCTGCTTTCCAGCTTTTTTGTGCTAGTTGGACTTGTTGCCTATATCAAAATCCGAGTTTGTAATCATTCATCGCCTCGCACTCAACTCAGCGCGCTGGTCGTTTTAGGTGTTTTTGCTGTTCTAGCGGTATTGGCTAAGGAAAATGGCGCTTTAATCATTATTTATGCGCTCTTAGTGGAGTATTTCTTCCTGCAACCCAGAAATCAAACCACGTTTGCTGAGCGCCTAGCCTTGATGGCTCTGCTGGCTTTATCCCTGGGCCTATTGGCTTATCTTTTGAGCATGATTGCGTGGGGGACGTGTTCCGAGCTCACGCGTGGCTATGGGGTGCTAGATCGCTTTGCCATGCAAGGCCAGATTCTACTTGCTTACCTGAAAACTGCGTTCTTGCCGCGATTGGCTGAACTTAATCCGTATCGCTTCCAGCATCTTGGCATTGGTTTGGATAAAACATACTTACTCATTGGCTGGAGTTTGTTTGCAGGGCTTTGGCTGGCAACGCTAGCGGCTTTTTTTACGCGCTGGCGAATGCTTGCCTTTGCCCTGGGTTGGTTTATGTTGGGTCATATCATGGAGTCAAGCTGGCTACCGCTTGAGCCTTATTTTGCTCATCGTAATTATTTGCCTATGGTTGGTCTGTTGCTTGGGCTAGCGTTTTTAGTCTTTCGTTCAGCAAACCAACGCTCACCCTGGATCGTGGTTGGCGTGCTATATATCGTTTTAATGGCTGTTTTAAGCTCACTCAATACTCGCTTGTGGGGCGATGCGCCGCTGGCCGCAGAAATGTGGCTTAAAGAAGAACCAAGCTCAAATCGAGCCGCTTTAAACCTGGCCTACATCCTTGAAAAACAGTCTGGTGTAGGCGAGGCTCAAGCGTCATTAGACTATTTTGTAGAACATGGCCGAGATAGCGTGGGTCTGCGCCTGCAAAAACTGATTACCGCATGTAGCCTGAACCCGTATGAAGACCATGCAGGCTTGGTTGATGATGTGCTTAAGGCCATAAAAAACCTACCCTACGAAGGTTGGGCGACTGATTTAGTCGAAGATTTAGATAAAACGCTTAACAAGCAGGCTTGCACAGGTGTTATGCAGGATTCAATTGCGCTTATTGCCCAAGCTTTTTTAGAAAAACCTGCTTACCGTTGTTCTAATGCCATTGTGCATAATTTAACGTCGATTTTAGGGTTGGTTGCCTTACGTCAAGGCCACCCTGATCTTGCCGTTGATTTGTGGATTCAAGCCTTGTCTGCCGATATGGCATTTGGGGTTGCTGGTTTATCGTTCGAGGTTGCATTGGAAAGCAAGCAAAATGATGCAGCTCATCGAATTTATCATTTAGCCATGAATTCACACATACCCAAGGGCGTTAAGCCCGAAGAATGGCAGGCATTGTTGAAAAGCATGGGTGAACGGTTAGTTCAGCAACATCCTACCTCCAACGCAGAAGGATCATAAGATTGGCTAAAATCAGTATCATCCTCCCCGCCAAAAACGAGTCCGGCGCGGTGGGCGCGACCGTGGCGCGCATCCATGCTTTGCACCCTGAGGCGGAAATCATCGTGGTTAACGATGGTTCGACCGACAACACCGCTCGACTCGCGGCTGATGCAGGCGCGCGGGTGGTGACACATCCCTACAGCATGGGCAATGGCGCGGCCATTAAAAGCGGGGCACGCGCCGCACAGGGTGAGATTTTGGTGTTTATGGACGCGGACGGCCAGCACGACCCGGCAGATATTGCGCGTTTACTGGCGCGGCTGGATGAAGGCTTTGATATGGTGGTCGGCGCACGCGGTCACGGCTCGCAGGCCAGCGTGGGGCGTGGCTTA
>DZAT01000127.1 GCA_022736205.1 Thiomicrospira cyclica | reverse complement strand
GGCGGTCGATTTGAAAACTCAGATAACGGTGTTTTCTTCACAGGTACAGACGATGACGGCAACGACAAAAAGCCGTTATTTATTTGCTCAAGATTAGATGTCATCGGATTAACGAGCGGAACAAATGGGGATAATTGGGGTCGAATGGTACGATTTACAGACCCCAAAGGGATGACCAAAAGAATACCCATACCAGCGACATTGTGGCAAGGAGACGGACTAGACATGCGCAAAATGCTTGCCGATATGGGCTTATCTATATCGAGCAATAGCACAGCTAGAAAGCTAATGATGGATTACCTCGCATGCAATGATGTGGCGGTTCATTTTGAGAGCGTCAATAAATTAGGCTGGCATAATGGGGCGTATGTTTTGCCAACAGGCGCTATTAGTCGTGACTTACAAGACAACCTAGTATATCAATCGAATAATGCACCGCCTCAATACTCACAATCAGGCGTGCTTTCAGAGTGGCGCGATAACGTGGCGAGTTATGCCAGTGGCAACAGCCGCCTGTTGTTTGCTATTAGCACAGGATTTGCAGCGCCTTTGATGCATTTAGCAGGGATTCAAACTAGTGTGGGATTTCATATTCGTGGCTCTTCATCAGACGGCAAAACAACTGCGATATTGTCTGCTTTGTCTGTTTATGGCAAACCTAGCGAACTGATAAAAACGTGGCGCAATACAGCCAACGCATTGGAGGGTACGGCAACGGCTTTTAATGATGGCTTGCTTTGTTTGGACGAACTTAAACAAATAGACCCCAAAGCACTAGAGGCGACAACCTATATGATAGGAAATGGGCAAGCTAAAGGACGCTCAAACACTCAAGGCTTACAACCAAAAAAAGTTAGTACATGGCGACTACTTTATCTGAGTACTGGAGAATTAGGCTTGTCCGATATGCTGGCAACAATTGGAAGCAAAACGTATGCAGGGCAAGAATTAAGATTTATTGATTTACCTAGCGATGCTGGCCAGGGGTTGGGCGTGTTCGATACCACTCATGGTTTAGACGGTGCAACGCTTTCTAACACGATTAAAGATAATGCTGAAAAATACCATGGAACAGCCAAAAATGAATGGCTAACGTACCTAGTAGTGCACCAAGATAAGCTAAACATTAGACAATCCATCAAAGCATTTACTGATTACGCGCTACCAGATAACGCAACAGCGCAGCACGGTCGAGCTTGTGACTATTTTGGCTTGGTTGCAGTGGCAGGCGAGATGGCGACTGAGTTAGGCTTGACTGGATGGAATAAAAAAGAAGTCATTGAAGCGTGCAAGCAGTTATTTCTTGAATGGATGGAAGGGTTCGGGCATGGCAACAAAGAAACCAGCAACATCATTGCACACGTCAAAGGCTTTATAGAAGCACACGGGGCTAGTCGGTTTGAACAGGTGGAAGGCGAACCCAATAGAACGGTATCTAATCGGGTAGGTTTTTATCGAACGAATGGGGACGGTTTGGAATATCTGATTATGCCCGAATCATTCAAGCGCGATTTATGCAGCGGCTACGATGTCAAAACAGTTGAAAAGGCATTGATTGAAGCTGGCATATTAAAAGCAGGTGGGGACGGACGCGCAACACAAAAACCTAGGATAGGCGCATTAGGTGGAGCACCCACCAGAGTTTATATTTTAAGTCTACCTAGTGATTAAATCATGGGGACAGTGGGGACAGTGGGGACTTGTTGAATTTATTGATTTTTTTCTGTCCCCAAAACAAAAAACGATTGGGGACAATGGGGACAAACCAAAGCCAAACAACTATTTGTCCCCACCGTCCCCACCTGTCCCCATTTTGTAAAGTGCGAGCAAACCCGCATAAACACAGGTTGTCCCCATTGTCCCCTATGTCCCCAACAAAAAACACATATCAATATTAAAACCCTGTTATCAGGGAAGGAATAACCCGAATGAAAACAAATGATGAAAAATTTAACAGCATCCTAGATATAGTTGACGTAACCAATGAACGCGCCTTTAGGTTTGCAATGTCTGATTTGTCGCTTGAGCTAGTCAAGAGCATGGATGAAGGCAAGATTGAAACCGACAATGAAACAATGGCTGTGATACAAGGGATTGTATTGTTGTCACTAGCAAGTAATGTGCACGTGCATACTATGGACGCGGCATCGGCAACGATTCATTAAGGGCGTGTTATGGACGAAACAGCAGAAAATAACCAACCGAGAACCTTTGATAATACAGGGCGTGACATAACGCCCCCACCCCCTCCCAAAATTGATTTACACAACGCTGACAGTATCAGGCGAGAGATGGGGGCGGTGTATCGAGATATGCGCTCAGGACGGCTAGAAAGTGGTGATGGCACTAAGTTGGTTTATGTGCTGGATATGCTACGCAAGGCACTTGAAACATGCGAACTACAGAAGAACCTAGAACTATTGAAGCTGGCAACACAACCAGCTAAGGAGCGTAAAAAATGACAACAGACCTAAGCAAGATTTATGAGAACCTAACACCACAACAATTAGCAGTGCTGGCATTCAACCACTTGCAAGATGATGACGACTTAGAGTGGCAACGGATATTAGCAGCAGTACCCAAAGAAACCTATCGGCTAAATGATTGGGACTTTATGCGCCATAGTGACGTATTGCAAACAGTAGCGTACGTTATGGGCATTGTTTACTGGAAGGCGCAAGCGGTGTATTTCATGCGTTCATATTCGATATTGCACCAACAGC
>DZAT01000016.1 GCA_022736205.1 Thiomicrospira cyclica | reverse complement strand
TGGCTGGCTGGCTGGCTGGCTGGCTGGCTGGCTGGCTGGCTGGCTGGCTGGCTGGGCGATATGATGACATGTTGAATCTCTAAATTGCATTAAACTTATAAGATTTTATACCAAAACAAGGGAAATGATTAACAATTATGCACAAAAAAAATTTATGCACGATTCACTCAGACAACTAACCACAACCCATGAGTTTTCAGATATGCTCATCATTTTGATCACGCAAGGCTTGAGTCATGAAAAACGCCTATGTAAATCAGGAAAAATCAACTGCGCAAACCAGACAGGAATATTAGGATACAATTCGCGTGCTTTAGGGGTTTTACTTTCAACGAGTCCCATATCAATTAGCCTAGCAAGCTGATCTGTGGCATAACGATCACCCAATCCAGTAAATGTCTTAAAGTCACTCCTAGACACGCGACCCAAACTTAATAAAATATGAATCGCTTTAGCCGATTCAGCCTTAATACCCGTTGAAATAATTTTTTCGTCCGTTTTGAATGCGCGATCAATTCGCTCTCTCAGATTGTTTGTGTCAAGGCATTGGGTCATGTAGTTTATTTGGTCTAACGATGTTGTTAGCATAAAGCGCATAAAATCGAACAAGCCTTTTTGGCTGAGTTGTCCACGCCCATCAAAATCACCTAGACGCGACCTATCGGCGGCAGATAGTGCTTGATAGTATTGCTCGTGCTGTCTTGCTATCCCTCTAGATAATGACCATAACGGTGATGCCAATCCAAGCTTGTGAAGCTGCAAATGCGTTATCATGCGCAATAATCGTCCGTTACCATCAGAGAAAGGATGAACCCAAGAAAGCCTATGGTGGTATGCCAGTGTCGCTAATAACTTTTGTCTTGGTTCTTCGTAACTACCGTAAACTTTTTGCATTCTTTCGATCATGGGTAGCACGTCACGCCAGCTTGGTGCTTCGTGCATACCAACTTTTACATTACGCGCTTCTTCATTGCGTAATGCACCTGGCTTCATCGTTGATCCGTCTGCCAGCTGCAACAACGCACTATCCGCGCTTTCAAACAGTCGCTCATGAACACGTTTCAAAAATCCTGCCGAAAAGAGCTGCTCCCATTGCAAGTCTTTATGCTGACGTACGGCTCTTTCTAGCGCGTCTTGAGCCATCATATGAATAACAGCCAACTCCGTTAGTTCCTTGCGTGAACGTTTAGGTGTATTCGGATTTAAGGTTAGCGGCTCAGTAAATTGCCCTTCGATGAGATTACTGTAGTAGGTATTGGTAACTCTTAGCAGACTACCGATTGCCAATGCCGTTTCTTTAGCCAGAGATCCAGATAACTTGCCTAGCAAAAAGGGCATCTGGTCTGCCATCGCTAAAATATCAGCTGGTATTTGATCTGGCAATAGTGGTTCTAATGCTGAAACGCCCTGTGTCACGGTATGTTCATCGCCTTTATTTTGCAGATTTTATTGCCGATTAATTGAGTGATTAACTGGCTTATTACTCAGAGAGTTACTAACAATAAATAACATTTATTTTATATCATTTTGCAGATTTTATTGCGGGTTTTTATTCTATGAGCGCTTCTTTTCGAACAATTAAGCGTTTTCCATAATCCTCTTGGCTAAGAGTGCGCTTGTAACCGTAAAAATTTATGCACGACACACTCAGACAACCAACCACAACCCATGAGTTTTCAGATGTGCTCATCATTTTGATCACGCAAGGCTTGCGCCACAACGCATTTGCACTTATTGTAATCACTTATACCTCTAACACACACAATGGACAGCTAAATCATGCGATTTCATTCATTACTTTCTTTATCGACACTACTATTGGGTGTGTTACTCAGCAATGCTGTTGGCGCTTTCGACAAGGGGCAGCGTGTTTGGATTGACTTACCCGCTGTGAACATCAATGACGATTCTTTTGGCGAAGGTCAGATGGTTGAAGATAAAGGCGCTGATCAGGTATTGGTTTATGTCAAGTCGATGACCACCAGCAAAGCCTTTTCTTCGGGTGTGTTTTGTGCACCAAGTGACAGAGACCCCAGTTGGGATATGCTCAGTAATAAAGCAACCAATGAAACGCGTAGCTTAGCGCGCAGTCAAGTCATGGAGTGGACGACGGGCTATAACCGCTATTTTGAACGTCAAAATTGGTTGCATACCTTTCTTAAGTGGCAAGACGATCATCCTGTCATCGAGCGCAGCCAACTGTTGGAAGCGGGCAATACGGCAAAATCACGCAATCTCGATGATTTAGCCATGATTAGTGCGTTAATTGTTGCGAGTTACGATGCGCATCAAACGGAACACTTTCAATTTTACGCTGTACCAGAGCGTATTACACGTCTGACACCCGTCTTACGCAACATACGCCAACAACTCGATGCCAGTAAACCACTACAAGCTGCATGGCAACCCGAGCAACGATCACTCGATGCCATCAATCACAACAGCTACACTTTTTTTATGACGCAAACGATTGATAAAATTGTACGTGATGCTCAAAAAAGCCGTCGTCTGCTGATTGAAAAACAACTCGACACTGCCACGTTAATAGCCTTTGATTCGGCACTTAGCGCCCTTAAACGCGTACCATGACAGAATACATTGATTTTATTAATCAGTGGGTAATCACCAACCAACATCATGCTTGGTGGGTGATTTTTCTCATTGCCTTTGTTGAGTCAATGGTCATTCTGGGCATTATCATTCCAGGACTGCCCTTTATGCTGATGCTCGGCAGCTTAATTGCAACTGGCGTATTAAGTCCGTGGGAAGTCATTTTTTGGTGTGTGATTGGTGCGATTGTTGGCGATGGTTTAAGCTTCTGGATTGGACAAAGATATAAATATCATGTGCTCGAACTGTGGCCATTGAGTAAACATCCCGAATGGATTGTACAAGGCGAAACCTTCTTCGAAAAATGGGGTGGGGTGTCTATTTTAATGGGTCGCTTTTTTGGACCTTTACGCGCGACAGTACCCGTTTTAGCGGGTATTCTCGGTATGAATCGTGGTCGATTCACAGCATGGAATGCACTTTCTGCCATGATCTGGGCGCCCGCCTATCTTGCCCCAGGGTTTGCTTTGGGCTGGCTCAGTGAACAGGGCGAGTTGGGGCCTTGGTTAGCATTAGGGGCTGTTGCGATTGCGCTGATCATCGCCTTTATTTGGCGCAAACTACAGCCTAAGCAAAGCGACCCGTCAACAACATAGACTTAACAACACTGCATTAGGTACAATAGCGAACACTTTAACTCACATTATGCACCAACTTTATGACCATAGAACGTATTCGCAACTGTATTTCTGACGATCTACTGGCGACGGATCAACTTATTTTATCGCGCCTGAGCTCGGATGTACTGCTGATTAATCAAATTGGTCAGCATATTATTCATAGCGGTGGGAAACGTGTGCGCCCGCTCGTCTTGTTATTAGCGGCACGCGCTTGCGGTTACAAAGGCAAAGAGCATCATACCTTGGCAGCCGTTATTGAATTTATCCATACCTCAACGCTGTTACACGATGATGTTGTGGACGAAGCCGATACTCGACGCGGTAAAGCGACAGCGAATGCGAACTGGGGCAATGCAGCCAGTGTTCTTGTTGGTGATTTTTTATACTCTCGTTCGTTTCAGATGATGGTTGAACCAGGTATTCTACGCGTGCTCGACATTATGGCAGAAGCAACGAATACCATCGCTGCTGGCGAAGTGTTACAGCTGCTCAACTGCAACGATCCTGATACCGACGAAACGCGCTATCGCGAAGTCATCTACCGCAAAACGGCAAAACTATTCGAAGCGGCAACCCGTTTAGGTGCTGTATTAGCCGATACGCCACAGTGGGAAGATGCTTTAGCAAACTATGGCAAAGAACTCGGTAACGCCTATCAACTGATTGATGATGTACTAGACTACACCGCTAATGAAATCGAACTTGGTAAAAGCTTGGGTAAAGACCTGAGCGAGGGCAAACCGACGCTACCGCTCATTTATGCGTTACAACGCGCAACGTCAGAAGAACAACAGCTTATTCGTACCGCTATCGAACAAGGTGATGATGAGCATCTTGCTCAGATCACGGCCATTATTCGACGTACGGGGGCGATTGAAGACACCAAAGCACAAGCTTTACTGGCTTCACAAGCAGCGATTAACGCGCTAAGTGTCTTACCCGATAGTCCGCAAAAGCAAGCACTGATTGATCTTGCGCACCTTGCGGTGGGAAGAAACAGCTAACTGCCACTTATTTTGCAGTTGCTGGATCGGAATAAATGAATACGCGCTTCATGTTGGCGTGTAATGGCGTATTTAAAGGCAAATAAGCAACGGCTAACGTCGATTGTTGCAACACGGCAAACACTTCTGCTTGATTCAGCTGTAGAGGCGGTGTCGACTGCGCTGTAAACACCAACTTCGACCAATGCGCACGCCATCGGTTTTCTGTCAAACCCAAAACGTGCCAATAAAAATCGGCACGCTGTGCAGGGTCATCACTATCAAGCACCTGCAAACCAACGGTAGCGGTATTGCCCATAAAAAGATTGCGCACTTGGGCTTGATTGAGTTGAAGAATAGGCGATTGTATGTGTACCACCACCTGCCACTCACCAGCAATCGCAACAGATGCCTGCAGCAACAAGAGCAAGCCACTCAAGTGACGAAGCCTAGTAAACACGATTAGAACACCATAGCCAAGCTCACAGAGAGCAAGACATCCTGACCAGGCTGATGATGATTGTATTGTGCATCATATTGCTCATATGCCCATTTGCTACCTGGATCGGGAGCAATGCCCTGTAACTCCGTTTTAAGCATCATCTGGGGCGTTAAAGCAACAGACAAGCCTAATGCCAAACTTGATGCGGAATACTTAACGCTATCGTAAAGCGATTGGGCGATCGGATTGGTTGAGGTGTCTGTTATCGTCCAAGTACGCGCTAACGTAATATAGGGCATATACTGACCATAGTGCCTTCCCAAGGTCATATATCCACCGCCGCGCTGACCAAAATATGCGTCCAATCCTCGCCATGACAACTCTGTGGCAATCAGCCAATCAGATGAATCATACTGAGCGCCAAGTGCCCAGAAATCATATTTTTTATTCCATAACGACAGGTGTTGCGCCAACGCAGCATCAAATTGCGCTACGCCTTGTAGCACTTGTTCAACCGCTTCATTTTTTGTACTCAATGCACCCGTTTCATAACTTAACTTAATCGTCCAGTCTTCGCGTTGTAACGCAGCACTGATATAACGCACGCCTTCAGCCTGTGCGCTATCTACGGCACGACCACCGTCCAAAGAATAGTCCATAGAAGACTGTGCAATACCCGCCAAGAAAATCAATGACCAATCGTCCATGACGGGAAGTTGATAGCGACCTTGAACACCATCGTAATTGAAAAAACTGGTTACACCATAGACCTCACGTGGTGGTCGTATCCAAGGTAAAGCGTAATGTACTTGCCGATAATCGGAGTACAAGAAGTTAGGATTTTGGGTTCTGCCCACGCGCAACGATAGGCGATCATTTATTAAAAATTGTGCATTCAGTAACGTTAAATCAGGGCGAACATGGTTACTGGCATCGCGGTAAACAACGGTTTGTGCGGTCAAGCGCACATTTTGATCAAAGGTATTCGACCATTGAAGCCCTAAGTTCGAATCTAACCCCAAGTCAACAGAGCGGCTATTTCCCGGACCAGTCGAATGGTTGTTGTAAGCAAAATCTGCGTGCGGATTAGAAAACCAAGCAGCACCTAAAGTTGCAAAACCGCTCACCTGAGCAGATGCTGGCAGTGCCAGTAGCCCTACCAACACGAACACGAACACACGTACCGACATCATCACTCATCCAATCGTTTTAAAACAGGCGCACTTAATGGCAAACGTAAGACAAACTGCGAGCCACGTCCCGTGCCACTAAACACCCGAATCTGACCACCTAAAATACCTGTCACCAAATTATGAACAATATGCAACCCCAAGCCACTACCACCTTGTCCTAAACGCGTGGTAAAAAAGGGATCGAAAACCTTGCTTAGATGCTCATGAGAAATGCCCTTACCATTGTCAGAAACAGTCAACACGATCCAATCATTTTCTTCTTGCGTACTGCTAATACGAATGGTCGGCTGTTGTTGCTGATCAAACGCATGCGTGATGGCATTATTCACTAAATTGGTGATGATTTGACCCAAAGGACCAGGAAAGCTATCCAATAGCTCACCAGCAGAAACGTCCACATCTACGACAACATTGGCTTGACGCAACATGGGTTGAATCGTCAATAAAATTTCTTGCAGGGTTAACAATAGGTCAAACTGTCGGCGCTGATAGCTTGTTTGGTCAATGGCAACCTGTTTAAAACCTCGGATCAGATCAGCCGCTTTCATCAAATTACGAGAAGCCAGCATCTCCGCTTCTTGCATATCTTGAATATAACGTTGCAAATCCGATTTACGTAACTGATTGTTTTCAACAAGACGCGCAAAATGACTGTTTTTATTCGCGCAAGTGGTTACCACCGTTAAGGCGTTGCCAATGGGGGTATTTAACTCATGCGACACACCCGCTACCAACGCGCCTAAACTTGCCAGTTTTTCTGACTGAATTAAGTTATCTTGTGTTTCTTGCAGGGTTTCCATAGCAAGCTCTAGCTCCCAAGTGCGCTCGCTCACACGCACCTCTAGCGCTGTATTCAGCTCATGGACTTTTGCCTGACTTTCTTCTAATGCACACAAACGTTCGGCAACCGAACGTGCCATCGCATTAAAATCGGCTGCTAATAGCGACAACTCATCTTGACCCGATACGGGAGCAGGCACGCGATAATCGCCTTGTGCTAACGCTCGACTGGCACGCATCAGCTGTATGAGCCGCCGATTAAGTTGCATACCCGCTAAAAAAAGAAACGATGCAAAAATTAAAATAGCCACCAAAAGAACACTTAGGTTTTCTTGTTTAATGTGCTCGATACTGTCTCTAAAGGAGCGGGTCGATAATCCAAAACGCAACTCACCTACCCGATTATCGAAAACCAATATCGGTTGCACAACATGCACCAAGCCATCAGAAACTTGTTCGGCAATCGGTTGTTCGAAACGATATTGTGCATCCATGTAATCATTCGTTGCAACGAGCAAAACACCATGATCATCATATAAAGAAAGGTAAATTAGCCCAGAGTTATCATCAGAAAGTAATTCGTGAAAGTAATCGTCTAAACCGCGCAAACCCGTGGGTGTTGTGCGTGGCGTTACTGCGAGATTGAGGGCTTCGGAAGTAAGCCTGATACTGGCTTGCGTGTGGGCAATTGCGGCATTAGATAATACGCTGGCAACGTTATGCTGCATCCAAACATATAAGCCCAACATAAAAACCAGCATGATCAACAGTAAACGAAAACGAATCGAATACCAGATCACCCAAAAGCGAGGCATGATCTTGCTGGCTCGCTAACAGACTAGTCAACCAGACGCTGATTGCCACAAACAACCATCAATGATTGAAACGTACTAAAACTTTCAGTAATAATATGTTGAGTCACCTTATCGCCATGAAAAACCAAAACCAGTTGCCAGTGATTGCCGTCAAAAATAATCGCATCAGAATACTGATCTGACGTTGGCGAAGCTAAAATTTTGGTGATGTAGTTGGCAAGCGGTGCATCTGACAGATCTGACAGCGTTTTTCCGATCCAGACGCGATGAACCGCATCGGCAACTTGAACAATCGCATCGACCAAAGGCGCATCTTTTTGATGCCAAACCGCAACCATCGGTGACAACTGGTACAAGTCAGCCAACTGTTGCACCATCCACTGCGAAAAAGCTGCTGGCGTACTGAGCGTTAAAGCACCTGTAACCGCTCGCACCATGCCCTGCATTTGTTGCTTCATATCGGTCATTTGCTTGAGCTGATCGAACGCACGCACAGCGGTTGTTAAGCTGGTTAACAGGCGCTCACGACCCACTTCTGCTTTAATCATATAATCATGAATGTCGTAGTGTGCAACCAGCGCTGCTTCGGGTGCAAGCCCTGGTTGACCCGTGCGTAGAATAATACGCAACGGCTTGTTTTTAATGTCCTCTCGAACCACATCAATTAAGCATAGACCGCTATCATCGGACTCCATGACCACGTCCAGTAATACCACGGCAATATCGGGCATTTGACGCAACAGCACTTCTGCTTCTGCAGCGCTGTAGGCATGAATCAAAGATAAGGGTCTATCCATAATTTCAACGTCTGATAGCGCAAAACGTGTTGCCTGATGCACTTCGCCATCATCATCGACAACCAAAACGCGCCACGGCATAACATTCCCTTCTTGATGCGTTAACACATCGTCTAAGAAGCTCAAGTTGTCGTCATTGTTATCGACTTTATTCATTACGTTGCTCTATATAGAGATTAATACAAAACACCCCTAACAAGATGTTAAGGGTGCATTTTCGTTAACAGCGTTCAATTATTATGCTGTTGTATCGCGAAACCGCGGCAGCCACATTTGTGCAAGCGATGTAAATAACATGATACCAGAAGCAACGGAATAACCAAAGCCGCCAATAATGGTAAACCATGCAAATTCGGGCATTAACTTCGTTAACCACCAAGACAATACGTCAATAATCAGGAATGCAAATGGCGTAATAATCAGCACAATTTTCCATGTTTGATTGAAGCGCGCAAAGGCAAAAATCATACCGACGAACATAAAAATGAACGAAATACCAAATAAATGAATATGAGATACGCGCGTTAAAGAAGAAAAGCTTGCGCCTTCATCCGTTTCTGTTACGTGCTTAACGTTGTCGTACTGCGTGAAGTTTGGCAAGGCTGTTTGCTCTGCACTATGGCAAATCGCACAATACTGGGCAAATACTGCCTTATACTTAGGCTCCCAATCTGCTTCTGGCGCACCAGCACGCGCCCATTTAATGATATCCAAACGAACTTCATCTGGCGCCATCGCCTGCATCGAGCCGTTTAGCTTGCCTTCGATTTTCGAGCCTGTCTTATTGCCATAGTAACTATAGACAATGTCATCCAAAGACAAACCAACTTTACCGTCTGCCATGCCGTGCGTCATCATAATCTGCGCACCCGCCATCATCAAGCCCACACCAATGGTAAGCAAGAAACTGGTGAAAACCACCCGCAATGCGAGCGGAAAATTACCAAGTGTCCAGTCTTTCATACATTTATTCCTTTCTATTTATCACGACATACTAAAAATATTCTGTTCTAGAATATCGCACAACATATGCCCCAACAAGGTGTGCGCCTCTTGAATTCTTGGCGTATCATCGCTAGGCACTTTTAAGCATCGTTCGGTTATTTTCGCCAGCATGCCACCATTTGCACCCGTCATCCCGACAACCTCAATACCCATCGCTTCTGCCACTGGTACGGCCGCAAGAATATTGCTTGAGTTGCCACTGGTCGTCAAAGCAATCAGCACATCACCAGAACGACCCAGCGCTTGAACTTGACGCGAAAATAACTGATCAAAACCATAATCGTTGCCAATCGCGGTTAACACCGAAGAGTCAACGGTTAAAGCTAATGCTGGCAAGCCTGGACGATCCAATTTAAACCGAACCACCAATTCCGCTGCTAAGTGCTGTGCATCGGCAGCACTGCCACCATTCCCTACAAACAACAACTTATTACCACGGCGCAATGCTGCTTCACATTGTTGAACAAACTGCACAAACTGTGCTTTTAACAACACATCTTGCTGAATGTGTAACACCATCTGCAACGCTTCTGTTGTTTGCGACTGCCAAAAATTTTCAATGTTCATTGTCGCACCATTCCTGTTTCACTGACTTGATATTGATCACGTTTGCAACACCTTGGTGCAAACTTCCTTCGTCTAATTGCGTTTGGCACTGCTGCAAAACCTGATTTTGCATCGAACACAGCATGTTTTGCCAGTCTTCGAGCCGATAGAGTAAATCGGGATCTTTAGGTCCGCCACTGTTTAGTGGTAATTGATCGTGCGAAAAAACCTGCACCAGCAAGTAACCATTTGGCTTAATCGCATCAATGACTTTTTGCCAAACCAATGCATGGTATTGGCTGGGCAAATGAAAAAAACTGCAAACGACTGCATCAAAATGCGCAACAGGTAACGGATAAGCAATCAAATCGGCATATTCCGTTTGAATCGCAACGCCACGACGCTGCGCAAGGTGTTGTGCTTTTTCTAAACCCACCTGTGAATAATCAATATTCACCACATCATAACCTTGTTCTGCCAACCAAACACTGTTGCGACCTTCGCCATCGGCGAGTGCCAGCACCTTAGCACCTTTAGGCAACTCGGGGAGCGCTGATGCAATCCATTGATTGGGCTGCTCGCCATATAAGTAAGCGCTTGAGCGCGAAAAACGCTGATCCCACGTATTCATTATACTAACTCGATATTATATTGACGCAATGCATTATCAATTTGCCACAAATAAGAGGCTTTAACACCATATGTGTGTTGAACAGAACCTTGCTTAATCCACACCAACAATTCAAATGTCATTTTACCATCTAGTCCACCCAATACCACTTGTGGCGCTCGGTTCTCTTCTTTAATGGTGTAAGGTACTTGGTTTGCCGCTTCGAGTACGGCGGAAACAACCAGTTTTTTGTCGGAATGAAGCGCTACATTAAACGGAATATGCACACGGCGGTATAAATCGGACAATGTCCAGTTCACCACACGTCCCGAGGTAAACTCACCATTCGGAATAACGACCTCTAAGTTGTCTCCAGTGGTAATTAACGTGGAACGCAAACTGATCTCTTTAACCGTACCCGATATGCCCGATGGTAGTTCAATAAAATCGCCTACCTTCAATGTTTTTTCGAACATGACGATTAATCCTGCGACAAAATTTTTCACCACGTCTTGCAAACCAAAACCAATACCAACCGATAAGGCACCCGCAATCCAAGCCAGATTAGAAAAATCGATACCCACTGATGACAAGGCAACGATGGTACCCACCACCATAATGACGTAATGGATGAGTCGCCCCAAAGTATAGGCTGTGTGCGCGGCAATTTTGTTATTACGACTGGCAACCTGCGTGAGACCTTTGCGTAACCAAAAACTCAGCCACCAAGCAACTGTTAAGAAAAGCATCACCCGAATTAAACTTAATAAGGTTACGGGCGTATCGCCTACCTTAAACAAGGTTGCCGTCATCAACGACCAAAACTCTTGCCCCACAACCCACATTGCCTGAGTGGTGTTATGCCATCGATTACCCCAAACGCCATCGTGTGCCAACAGCATTTTTTGTTGCAACACAGACAGCGTTTGTGCGTCTTCTAGCTGCGCGTGCAATCCTTTTAAACCCGATTGTGCTTCTGCCAATCGCTTAATGGCTTGTTGATAACTTTGTTTAACCTGTGACACCTGTTTTGTGCTTAATGATTCTGGTGGATTTTCGACCAAAGCCAATAAAACAGACTGAACTTGCTCGCGTCTATTTTCTAATTGCCCACGCCATACTTTACGCTGTTGATCGAGTGTATCAGCATGTTCTTGCCAAGCAGACAATGGCGCTCGCAGGTCTTTATCCCAATTAAACGATGGTTCGGTACGTGCCAAAAGATAAGTAATCAGCTGATCATCCCATTGGTTTTTAATCTTCGCAAGCGCTTCATCGATTGCGGCTTGCAAGGCGATCACTTGCTGCAAGCTGCGCTTTGCTCGACTGACTTCATCATCACCCCACATTAACACGGCATCTGCTTGAGCGCCCCTCAGTAGATCCGTGGTGTTTTCTAGCCATTTTCGATCTGTGTCACGTTGCTGTTGTACACCTTTTAAATCTTTATCAGACAATTGCAGACGTTCTGTTGCCAAGCGCCAATGAATATCGGCTTGCTCTAGCAGTGCTTGCACACCTTCGGCATTAGCACGCTGCAGACGCAACGACTCGTTGGCAACAAACCAAGCCAATCGGCGCTCGACCATCTCTAACAAAGCGAAAACACGCTCGTCACTGACAGCGGCATAATAAGCCGCAGCGGCATCATCCGCATCTTTGGCAATGGCGGCAAGCTGCTCGCTGGTCTGGGCCACTGCTTCGGCTTGTGTGTTTCTGTCATCATTTGCTTTACGCAAATCACGCATGGCATCTAACCATTCAGCAAGTGTATAAGCTTCTTGTACGCCGACAGGTCTGACAGTATTAGGAACGGTCTTGCTCACCAAATCCATATAGGCTTTAGCGCTGGTGGTAATAGATTCACTTACATTAGTGGTATCATTTTGTTTGTCGGTGCTTAACGTCGCGTGTGCTAACTGGATTTTTGTTTGCAGCTGCTCGAAACGGGTTTTTAATAAGACATTATCTTTAACTTGTAGGACGCGCCACCAGTCGGCAGGTAACGCTTGCATATCCCACTGCTCAACACTGACGATTGCTTCAGTGTCAGCAGGCGATTCTGCCATGACAGAAAACGGTAACAACCCATTTAACCCTAAAACCAGTAACAACCAACCTATTACACGTATCACTCTTCCCTGCCTCTCTCAGCTTTATTCATATCGTAAGGATCAATGCCGTCTGGCTGTTGTCGCCAACGTTTATAGTTCCAAATATATTGCGCAGGTGCAACACGCACACAGGCTTCTAAGCTATGGTTCATCGCTGTTGCACTGATAAAGGGATCTTTATCGTGCACAGCATCATCACAAGGCAATAGATGCATTCGATATCCTTGTCCCCACGGCAAGCGCTCACAAATGGTAAACAGCACACTGGCATCACTTTTATTGGCAAGTCGCCCTGCTAGTACCATCGTATGGGCAGGCTTAGCAAAAAAATCTGCAAACACCCCACCGTTATCACCTGGATCTTGATCGGGCAAGATGCCAGCTAACTGATTTTTCTTTAATGCGCTCAACAATGCCCGCACACCACTGATGTCGGTGGGTACGAGTGTTGCGCCCATGCGCTCGCGTGCTTGTTGAACAAAAGGTGCTAACTCGGTTTGCTCTGGCGGTTGATATAAAATCGTCATCGGCATTTGATGCGACCAATAAGGACCAATCACCTCCCATGCACCAAAATGCGGGGTTAATAACATCACGCCCTTGCCTTTCGCCAAGGCCTCATCCATATACGACTGCCCTGCTATCTCTTTAATAAGCGACAACAAGTGCGTCGGCTCACTGAGCCAAATAACACCTAACTCGGTCAGTGTCTTACCCAACTCTTTAAAGAAAGACAGTAATAATAAAACACGTTGCCGAATAGATTGTTGAGAAAATGCAATACTCAAATTCACCCAAACGACATGGCGATCTCGGCTGGGAAACAACACATAAACCAAGCCTAACGATGCACCCAAAGCATGATTGATCGGCAGTGGCAATTTGCTGCAAAAACGCAAAAACCCTAAAAACAACCCTACTTTACGCGATTCACTCATAAGAAAACCCTTAAAAACCCGTCATTCCCGCGAAAGCGGGAATCTATCCCCTTGGTTTTTTGGATCCCCGCATGCGCGAGGATGACGAAAGATTGACTTATTGGAAATGTATTTAAGCTTTTAGGCGCTGTCATGAGATATAGCCCCTTTATCAGCAATCAATGGTGCCATTGCTGACAGTAAATTGGCAAATAGCTGCTTATTGTGTGCTTCTTCATCAGCCAACAGGGCTTTGATGCGCTCGCGCTGTTGCGGTTTGCTGTAGCACGCTGGGCAATTATCGGCAATCACGGGTAAATTAGCCGCTTCTGCAAAAGCACGCGTCTGACGCTCGCGCACGCCAATGAGCGGACGAATCACGCGCAAATCACCCGCATCAATCACGTAATTCGCTTTCATGGTATGTAACTTACCCTGATACATCAGCGACATCAATAAGCTTTCCGCCACATCATCTAAATGCTGACCCAATGCCAATACGTTGTAACCCTCGCTACGCGCGCGCGAATACAAAATACCGCGTTTCATGCGCGAACAAAAGGAGCAAAAGGAATCGCCCTGCATCGAGGCTTCCGCTTGTGCCATGATGCCTTGGCTTTCGTAAAAGTAAGGCACACCCAACTCAGCCAAATAGGCTTTGAGTGGCGAAGGATCAAACCCTGGAATTTCAGGATCAACCGTACAAGCAGCCAATTCAAACGAAATAGGTGCATGACGTTGCAAATGCTTGAGCACCATGAGCAACGCCAACGAATCCTTACCGCCCGACAAGCCCAGCAGCACCCGATCACCTTCTTGGATCATCTGGTGCTGCACAATGGCACGTCCGATCGGACGCATCAATGCTTTGGGTGGTGCGATACCTTTAGTTGCCACCAGCATGTCCAGCGGGAACAGCACAGCCGTTCGGCTTAGCTTCGAATAGGTGATGGAAATTATAACGTCCATTTTTGTAACGCCAAACAGGTTGGCAATCACCTGTACCTGTAAACAGCAAATCGTCCCACACCTCACCGTCTCGCTTGTAAGCTTTAAACCCTGTTGCGGCAAAGCCCAGTTGACGTTGAGTTTTATTGTCCGCTTCTGGCGTAAACAAATAAACCGTTCCACCAATATTGCCAGAGGTGCAAGCATTACCGAGCAACAGCATCACTTCATTCACACCGTCATGATTCAAATCGACCAAATTGGTATCATGAGGAACCACACCACATTTGGCATCGGCTAACTTACCGTCTTTTACTTGCCACTTTTTAGCCAATAGTTGCTCACTGATTGCTTGTTTGAAGCCATCTGGCAAACCCTTAACCTGAGCAAAAACGACCGCCGACATGGCATTAACGTCGCTCGCACCATGAGCGTGTACCGACAAACCACTCATCGCAAACAACAAAGCTGCCAACTTTAATCCGATTTTCATGCAAAGACTCCCATCAATTTTGGCACATTACGCCATAAAATAAACGACCCCATCAACAACAGAAACACAGCAAATAAACGACGCAATAATTGCTGAGGCAATCGATCATTCAACTTTTGCCCCACAAAACCACCCGCAATACCGAGTAACGAAAAAATGGCTATTAAGCCCCAGTCTAACGACAACTGCAACGCATCCAGTACGTGCAAATACTCCCAAAAGCCGCTCGCCGATTTCATGGCAATAATCACTAAAGAAGTGCCCACTGCCATCGTCATCGACATACCGCCAAGCAGAACAAGCGCAGGAATGATTAAAAAGCCACCACCCACACCAACCAGCCCTGTGATACAACCGACCAATAAACCATCCAAACCAACTTGCCAAAAAGCACGCGGAACATGTGGCTCATCGGTCAGTCTAACAGGGCGAAACATCAGCGTGGCAGCAACCAACAACAACAAGGAAAAAACCAGCATTTGTACCCAAGACGGCACATAACGCGCAGCGTAAGCACCAAAAACAGCACCGACCATCCCTGGCACACCAAACCAAACGACATTACGCCAATCCACTTGATTACGCTTCGCATAACCAACAGCGCTCACCAAGCTAATCAACCCGACAATGGCTAAAGAACTGGCAAAGGCAACTTTTTCGTCCTGACCAACCAAATAAACCAGCACAGGAACCGTCAAAATCGAACCGCCCGAACCGAGCAAACCCAAACTGACCCCAATCAACAATGCACCAAGCCATGCCCAAATTACCATTATTGTCTCTTTAGCGTTATCGTTAATGTCGTTATTGTATCACTGAGGGCTTATTTCTTAACCAACATCACACCCACTTCGATATGATGGGTGTAGGGAAACTGATCAAAAATGGCTATATCGACAAGTGAATGCGTTTCTTGCCACGCCAGCATATCCCGCGCGAGCGTTTCTGGATTACACGAAACATATAAAATCGAATCAAAACGTTGAACCAACGAACGGGTTACATCATCTAAACCTGCACGCGGTGGATCAACCATGACCAGTCTAAAATCATAATCTTGCCCTTGCCAGTTCAACTGTGTCCCGTCTCCTGTGGCTGACAACTGCCCAGAGACTTGCTCGCTGTTCATCGCTGCAATGGTGACATGATGAATACCGGCTTGGGCAAAAGCGTCTTGCGCAGCACTCACCGCGTGTGGCGACAACTCCGTCATCAACAACTTGTCGCTATGACGCGCCAACACCCAAGTAAAATTACCTGCACCGCCATACAACTCTAATATCGCAGAACGCTTAACATCTGCTGATAACTGAGCATCGACCCATGCCAACATTTGTGCATTCACCGCAGCGTTAGGCTGGCTAAAGGCATTTTCGACATGACGCAAGGTAAACGAGTCGCCACTGGGTAGCGATAGGGTTTCGTTAACATAATCTCGCACCATCACCCGCTTTTTCCCACGCGAGCGACCCAACACCATCACCCCTTCAGGCAAGTTTAGACCACGTACGGTATCATCCCATTCTGGCGTTAACGGGGTTTTATAAATTAAGGTTACCAATATCTCGCCTTGACTACTTGCCAAAAAATCGATGGCATAAAGCTTGTGTGATAGCAACGGCCGCGCTAAGAGTTGCACACGCAACGGCTGCATTAACGCATTGATTGACTCAACCACCATCGGACAGTCTTCGATAAACACAGGTCGCTTATTCGCCACATCGAACATAGCGTAATGCCAAACATCTTCCTTGTGCCAAACACGAAACTCTGCTCGCATGCGGTAGTGTGCCACGGGCGATAGGGCAATATGAATCGATTGCTCGGCCACTAAAGACAGCAAGCCTCGCACGCGTTCGATCTTGTTATCTAATTGCTGCTGATAATTTTCTGGTGACACTTGGCACATCTTGCCAATACTCCGATACACATAAAATAGGCACTAATAGTAGCGATATTACGCTTAATTGACTAGCAAAAATCCATGCTGTTTTAACAAGATGTACGAATAGTGTTGCAGTTTAATGAAACTGACCATAAAATGATAAATCTACCTGCATCATTGCAGAACTTTCGGGGGCGTACTGGCTTCGACGGGGATAGTAAGGTTTTAGGGGCATGTCGAGGGTGTTAGATACCTCGTAAATCCATTTAGCACAATATAGTCGCAAACGACGAAACTTTCGCTCTCGCCGCTTAAGGCGTGAGTCCTTGGTCTCAATTCGCTGATGGGTTGAGTTACCGAGGTAATGCACATCAGATCGCCACTGTAATGCCGATAAGCATTGGTTAAACTTATTAGGCTGTGTCGGCACTTTCCCTGTCTGTTGGGTTTAGTGTCGCCGAGAATAATAAACAGACTACACATGTAGAACCGAGAGTTAAGCGTCTTCGGACGGGGGTTCAACTCCCCCCGCCTCCACCAGACATTCAAATCAAGCCACTTCAGAGTGGCTTTTTTATTGTCTTTAAAGCATAAATATCAATGAGCTATCATATTAACCAGTTATGAGCTAAAACAACCACGGCAACAGCTTATGACTACGCTGTTGATAATCGGGATAGTCTGCAAATCGACGACACAGCAGGGCTTCTTCGTAATGCAATTTCAATAACAAGGTGAGCACTAACACCAACAGCCAAGCCATACGTGTTGGGCTAACATCTGCTAACACCATCGGCACCATCACCCACAGAATCGCTGCATACATCGGATGCCGAACCCAACGGTAAGGGCCGCGTTCAACGAGCGTTGCATCATCACGCGGATCGGGAATGATGTTGAAGTGCCCCAAGTGCATCGTCTGCACTGCCCACAACCCCAACAACACACCTACCGTCTGAGCCGCCCATACCAGCCAGTGACCCGACAACCAAGCACCCGTCATGAGAATGATGCCAATGCTGGCGAACTGTAACCCGACCAAACTGTACGACCAGACGGGGTGAAGGAGTCGTTTCATATCGATTTTTCCAAGCGAACATAACCCAGCCACAACAGCCAACTGAGGATGACAATCGCCATCATCCCCGCCGATAACGACAACACCGAACCAAATAACACGCCAACGACAAAGGTTGCAATCAGCGCATTGCTACTGGTTTGCGAAAAGCCTTGCAGCGCAGCCACCATGCCCTTGCGATGCGGGAATAAATCCATCGCCAACAAGCCGATGGGCGTCATTGCCAACGCCATCCCCATCGCATACAGCGCCACAGGCGCAACCGCAGTGCTGGGCGCAACAGGCAACCACAAGGCTTGTGCCATGTTGAACAGTGCCGCCAGACTCATCAAGCCCATCGCCACCCAAATGCTTTTTTCGGCGCGCCAGCGATGCGCCACCCACCCCGATAACTGACTGCCTAAGATAATCCCCGTCACCGCAGGCAGAAACAGGATCCAAAAGTCGGTCACGCCATAGCCCAACAGGTCGTACACCAAATGCGGTGCAGCGGCAATGTACAAGAACAAGCCACCGAAGTTGATACCAAATAACAACGCCAACAAGACAAATCTCGGATGGGTCAGGGTTATGAGATATGCACCCGCAATATCCCAAGGATGTAAGCTCTGACGCTGTTCGACAGCCAGACTTTCGGGCAAAAATCGCACAACCAATAAAGTCAGCACAACACCCAAACCCGATAAAAACCAGAACACCGCGCGCCAGCCTGCCCACGCTTCAAGCCAGCCACCGACAATCGGCGCTACCGCAGGGGCAATGGCAAACACCAACATCACACGCGCCATGACCTGCTGGGCATCACCACCCGCAAACAAATCGCGCACAATGGCACGACCAATGACCATCCCCGCACCTGCCGCCATACCTTGCGCTGCGCGCATCCATAGCAGGGTATCGATATCTTGTGCCACAGCACAGGCGGCAGATGCCAGCGCATAGCCAACCAGCGCCACCACCACGACACGCTTACGACCTAAGGCATCCGATAAGGAACCATAAATGAGCATCATCACCCCAAAGGCCAACAAGTAATAGCTGAGGGTGTACTGCATTTGCTGATCGCTTGCCTGCAAGTCTTGCTGAATATCAGGGAAAGAAGGCAAGTAGGTGTCGAGCGTAAACGGCGCCAGCATCGATAGCAAAGCAACCAACAGCGCAATGGTGGTGCGGTTTATGGTGGGTGTCATATTCTGTGTGTGGTATGTAAGATCCAAATTAAAGGGGCATGATAGCGCAAGTCAACTTTTATGACGACACACTTCGGTAAGTGTTTCATTTAAATTCGTAATAACAATTTGCAATGATGCTATCAACTCTCCCTCACATCATCTGGTTACCCAACCCCAGCAGGCTCACCACCACCAAACCCGCACCGACCCAACGCTTAAACAATAAGTCGTTTTGGGTAATGGCTTGATGCGCTTTTAAGCCAGCAACGTGTCCAATGGCGGCAATGGGAATCAGGGCAAATGCCATCGGTAAATTCAGTTCAATCGATAAGGCGACAAAGGTGGTCATCTTAATGCTGACCAATACAAACCAGAGCACGAACAGGGTATCGCGCAGCCTTTCTTTGGCGACATTGCGCATAAACACAGCTACCATCAGTGGTGCGCCCGTCAGCGATGTGCCTGCGACATAACCGCCCAGCACCAGCCAAAATTTATCGACCCAGGGGCTATTACTTTTGATGCTGTAGTTGATAAACCAAATAAAACCATAAAACAGCGCGACGCCATAAATAAAGATATTCAGCCACAGCGTTGGCAAGGTGACCAAGCCTAACACCCCCACCAGCGCGGGCAGCACAATGAACCAAGACGATTGCCATAAATAGCGCCAATCGACATTGTGTAGGCGTGTGCGCAGGGTGAGACCTGAGAAAAAGAGTAAATGGGTGGCGATAATCGGCAACCAGAAAACAGGGTCGTTATGGATAAACAATAATGGTGGCAAGCCGAGTGCCGCACCACCGAAGCCTAAACCCGTTCGGACAAAGCCTGTCCAGACAAAAAGCAAGGCAATGAGTAGCAGTTGTAGTAGGGAAAAATCGGGGGTCATGGGTTAATACTCGGAGATGTTCATGAAATCACCCCAACAGAAACTGCCATGCGGGCATTGCTTTAATAGACACCCCCGATTCCTGCCATTCTGCCGACTGATCTAGGGTGATAATCACGCCTTCATCGCAGTGCAAATAACGCGCCGCCGCCATCAAGCCTGCCACTTCTCGCGCTTTGGTGTCGGGGTGGCTAATATCGACTGATACCTGTAAGGGGATGGTTTTATCTGGTGTTTGCCAGACAAAATCGCATTCTTTTGTGCCTTTAATAAACTGTACGGGTAATTGGCGACGACGCAACTCAACCGCCACCATGTTTTCGAGCAACTTGCCTAAGTCTTGGCTATAACGGTAAGTCAGTTGCGTTAAAAAGGCGTTATCGATGATATAGGCTTTCTTGTCGGCCATTGCCTGACGCACTAATGAAGGGTCGTATTTGCTGGCATTGACCACCAAATACACGGCTTCGGCAATGTCATAATAGTCGAGCAGCGTGTTTTTAGCGACACGATACCCTAATGATTTCATTTCGTTATGAATTTTACTGATCGAAATGGGGCTACCCACGCTTTCAACAAGACGTTTGAGAAAGTATTTAAGCGCAGGTAAATTGCTTTCTTGGTAACGCTCGACAATATCTCGAAAAATCATCACATCGTAGTATTCTTGAATGATCTTGGTGTGAATGTCTTTATCTTCGATGAATGCCAACTCTGGAAAACCGCCTGTTTGCACATACTGGTGGAAAGCCGATAGCATTTCAGCACGTCCTTGGCTGCTAATCGGATCAATATCAATGTCACGAAAGGCTAAGTATTCGGGAAAAGAAAGCGGAAATAATTCGTAGCGAATCGAACGCCCACGCAAGGCGGTTGCTATGTCGGAGCTCAGTAGCTTGGCATTCGAGCCTGTAATAACAATGTGCTTGCTGATCGTTTCATCTAAACGGCGCACAAATTTTTCCCAGCCATCAATCTCCTGAATTTCATCGAAGAAGAAATAACAGTGACTCAAATCAATGTCGGGATAAAGCTCACGATAGGCTTGTAACAACGCATCCAAACGATCGGCGGTTAAGGTTAAGCGCTCATCCTCGAAGTTGATGTAGATGATCTGCCTAGTGGGTATCTGTTCGCGCAGTTGGGCGATGCTGTTGAGCAATAACGAACTTTTACCGACGCGGCGCATACCCGTCACCACCAGAATTTTTTCTAGTTGAACGGGCAAGACTAATGCACGCGCTTTCAGCGGTTTAATCGCTGCTTGATGAAAGTCTAGGATGCGCTGCTTGAACAATTCTTTCATAACAAAAGCCAATTTCCGTAAAATTGTATTTATATAAAAGCCAATTTAGACTAAATTGGATTTTTAGTCAAGAAAATTACAACCATCAGCGCACATGCCTCATCCCCAATCCCTTGCTGCTCCCGCCACACACTTACGACAACCAAGTTGCTGCCCGATCATTGACTCTCGCCCTGCTTCGCCGATATCAGACACGATCTACCCCCCGCCCCCAAATGATTTAAAAACAGCCACTTCTGCAACTTTCTGCGCCCGAACCAAACTAACGAGCTGTTGTTCTGCTGTTTGATAATCGCGCTGCGCATCGAGGACATCAATATAACCTGTCAATCCTTGCTGATAGCGCAAGGTTGCCAAACGCAAACGTTCTTTCTGACCACTCAATACCGCTTGCTGGCTGACGATTTGCACATCGTAGCTCGTTCGGTTGACCAAGGCATCGGCAACTTCTTTGAAGGCGTTTTGCAGCGTTTTCTCGTAATCAGCAACAGCAGAAACTTGTCGCGCAGCAGCAACGTCTAAATTTGCTTGTGTGCGACCACTATTAAAGATTGGTAAGGTAATTTGTGGGACAAAGCTCCAACTTTCGCTATTATTTGCAAACAACCCATTCAATTCGTTACTCGCTGTTCCATAGCTTGCCGTCAGTGCAATGCGTGGTAAAAAAGCAGCACGCGCTGCTTCAATATTGGCATTAGCCGCTTTTAAGCGCAATTCGGCTGCTTGCACATCGGGGCGTTGTAACAGACGTAATGAAGGTGTATCGGTACGCAATCCCGAAGTGTCTGCTTGTTGACGCAATGGCAAAGCATCGGGCAATTTGAGGTTATTCAGTGGCACACCAATGAGCACCGACAAGGTGTTTTGCACCAAGCTATGCTGACGCTTCAACTCGACCAAATCTCGCACTAAGCCATCGACCACCGCCTGTGCTTGTAATCTATCAATCTCATTCGCCAGCCCCGAAACAACACGCTTTTCAACCAACGACAACCATTCGGCTCGATTGTCTTTCGTTGCTGTTAAGAGTTTTGCGCGATCTTCCAGTTCTAGCAGCTGATAATAGGCATTAGCAATATCGCCAATCAGTGCTAATTGCACCGCTTTAGCATTGGCTTCACTGCTGAGAAAGGTTGCCAAAGCCGCTTCGTTCAGACTGCTAATTCGTCCCCACAAATCCAACTCATAGCTTGGCAGACTGAAACCCACCTCGCCTTTGGTTAAATCAAACCGTTTACCCGAAGGCGAAATGCTCGCTGGCGTGCTGCTGCGTGTTGCACCGACTGCCATATCCACACTGGGAAAACGATCCGCTCGAGCAATACCATACTGCGCCCGCGTTTCGCTAATACGAGCCGCTGCCACACGAAGATCACGATTGTTGCTTAGTGCGGCATCAATTAACACGTTGAGTTGCGCATCGGGAAAAAAAGATTGCCAATCGGGCAGGTCAACCTGCATTTTATTACTGGCTGGCACGACTGTCTGGTCGACTGTGGCTGTCGTTGTTTCTTTCATCGGCGCACAGCCAGCTAAGGCGGCGGCGATAGCAATCGCTAACACGTTACGCATGACTCACCTCCTTCGCATGGTCAACAGGTTTCCCACCAGGGAACAGCTTACGAATCACAAGATACAACACAGGCACGAGCAGAATCGCAAGGAAGGTTGCCGACAACATACCGCCCGCAACGCCTGTACCAATGGCATTACGACTGGCAGCCCCTGCCCCCGTAGACAATGCCAACGGCAACACACCAGCAATAAAGGCAATCGAGGTCATGATAATCGGACGCAGACGTAAACGCGCTGCTTCAATAATCGACGCGACCAGCTCCTTACCTTCTAGCTCTAACTGACGCGAAAACTCGACAATCAGAATGGCATTTTTCGCCGCCAAGCCAATAATCACCACCATACCAACCTTAAAGTAAATGTCATTCGGCATCCCTACCGTTTGCACAGCCAATACCTGACCAAACAAGCCAAGCGGTACGACCAACAAAATGGCAAACGGCACAGACCAACTTTCATACAAAGCCGCTAACACCAAAAACACCACTAAAATCGACAAGGTAAACAACAACCCTGCCTGTGATGCCGATAAACGCTCCTCGTAAGAAGTACCCGACCAGTCGAAACCAATACCTGCAGGCAAATTCGCAGCCATGCCTTGCATGCTCATCATGGCATCGCCTGTGGTAAAACCAGGGGCTGGATTACCCGCAATTTTCATCGACGGTACACCGTTATAGCGGTCGAGTTTAGGCGCACCCACCACCCAACTTGGGGTGACGAACTCCGACAAAGGCACTAACTCGCCCGTGCGGTTTTTGACGCGCAACGCCAAAATGGTATCGGGTGTTGCCAAGGTTTCGGCATTAACACGCATTTGCACGCGCAACACACGACCATCACGAATAAAGTCGTTAACATAAGCCGACCCCAAGCCGACTTGTAGCACGTTGTTCACTTCGTTCAAGTCAATATTGGTTGCTTGCGCTTTAATGCGATCCACATCGAAATAAAGCTGGCTAGAAAATTCCTTACTTTCAGGACGAACCCCTGCCAAGGTAGCATTTTGGCTCGCCATGCCCAGCACCATATTACGTGCTTCGAGCAGCTTTTCGCGCCCCACGGCACCAATATCCATCAGACGGAAATCGAAGCCACCCACCGCTGCCAACTCAGGAATGGGCGGCGGATTAATGGCGAACATCATCGCCGATTTAATCTTGAAAAACGCCATATTGGCACGCATGGCAAGGCTCTTCGCATCGCTCCCTGCCGCCATGCGTTCATCCCATTCTTTCAGACGCACAAAGGCAATCCCGGCATCTTGCCCTTTACCCAAGAAGCTAAACCCTGCAACCGTAATCACTTTGGCAACCTCTGGCTGGGCAACGTAAAACTTCTCTAGCTCCGCTAAGACTTCCAAGGTACGCTCTTGCGTCGCACCCGAGGGTAATTGAATCAGATTGACTAAATAGCCTTGGTCTTCTTCGGGTAAAAAGCCATTGGGCAGTTTAAGATACATAAACGCTGTCACGCCGACAATGACGGCATAGATCAAGCCCAGCCGTATTGGACGTACTAAAAACGCACCGATCCAACGCACATAGCCCGTGGTAAAGTTGGCAAACTTATCGTTAAACCAGCCCAATAATCCACCATGATGTTGCATGTCTTTTTGGCGCAATAAGGTGGTGGTTAATGCTGGCGTCAGCGACAAGGCAAAAAAGGCAGAAAAAGCAATGGTAATGACCAGCGTGACCGAGAACTGACGATAAATCGCCCCCACCGAGCCTGTAAAGAAGGCCATCGGCACAAACACCGCCATGAGCACCAAGGTAATGCCAACAATAGCACCAAAAATTTGCGTCATGGCTTTGCGAGTGGCGGCTTTGGCATCTAACCCTTCTTCGGTCATGATGCGTTCGACGTTTTCGACCACCACAATGGCGTCATCGACCAAAATACCAATCGCTAAAATCATGGCGAATAGGGTCAAGACGTTGATGGAGTAGCCCATCACATACAAACCCAGCATCGTACCCATTAACGACACAGGCACGACGATGGTTGGGATAATCGCCGCGCGTAGGTTGCCCATGAACAGCCACATCACCAAGAACACCAGTAAGAAGGCTTCAAGCAGGGTTTTAATCACTTCACGAATCGAAATATCGACAAAGCGCGAGGTATCGTAAGGCACATCCCACGTAATACCAGCAGGGAAAGCACCTTCTAAAGAGGCCATCCGTGCTTTAACACGTTTGACGGTTTCTAAGGCATTATCCGTCGGTGCGAGCTTGATACCAATACCCACCGCTGGCTTGCCATTCAACTTAACATTGCGCGAATAGTCTTGTGCGCCCAGCTCGATGGTCGCGACATCTTTTAGGCGCACGCTACTGCCGTTTTTATCGGTACGCAAAATGACCTGTTCAAACTCGGCGACTGTATTGATACGCGTATTGGTGATGATGGTTGCATTAAGTTCTTGACCCGGCACAGCGGGCAACTGCCCCAAGCCACCTGTCGATACCTGAATGTTCTGTGCTTTCACCGCGCTTAAGGCATCGCTTGGGCTCATGTTGTAAGCGGCCAGCTTGATCGGATCAAGCCAAATGCGCATTGAATAGTCAGTACCAAACAATAAGGCTTCGCCTACCCCTTGCACACGACGTACATTGTCTAACACTCGCGCCGAGGCAAATGCCCCCAATTCTACAGTGTCGTAACTGCTATCAGGCGAGGTCAGCATCACAAACATCAAGAAATTGCGACGAGATTTGGTGACCGTAATGCCCATGCGGCGTACTTCATCGGGCAAACGTGACTCGATACGTTTGATGCGGTTTTGCACCTCCATATTCGCCACATCCAAATTGGTGCCTGTGGCAAAGGTAATGGTTAAGCTGGCTTCGCCCGTAAACTCACTCGATGATTCCATGTACAGCAGGTTTTCGATACCGTTCATTTCCTGTTCAATCAGCGTCGTCACGCTTTCTTCGACCTGCTGCGCACTTGCACCAGGGTAGATCACCGCAATATTGAGCGCGGGTGGCGCTACTTCGGGATACTGCGATACTGGCAATTTGGTCAGTGCCAACGCACCCGCCATCAACACCGATAAGGCAATGACCCATGCAAAAATGGGACGCGTAATGAAAAACTGGGGTAGCATGGTTATTTGTCTCCAGTTGGCGCAGCTGGCGGTGTACCAGCGGGAACCGCTGTGACCGTGCTGCCTGGACGGGCTTTTTGCAAGCCATTAACGATGATTTGTTCATCGCCCTGCAAGCCCGACACCACCACCCACGCGCCATTGACCAATGCACCCGTTTTAACGGGACGAGGGGCAACTTTTCCTTCACCTGTCACGGTCATCACGATCTGTCCCTGTGGTGAAGCTTGTACGGCTTTTTGCGGCACGGTCAGTACTGTGTTATCGCCCGAAATGGGTAACACCACCGATACAAACTGACCGGGCAATAAGCGACGTTCGCTATTGGCAAACTCGGCACGCAGCCCAACGCTACCCGTGCTGGCATCGACCGAAGGGTCAGAAAACAACAGTTTTCCTTTAGCGGGATACGCCTGTTTTTCGCCCAACATCATGGTAATTTGTGCCACGCCATCGCCCGCTTCTTTCGCCACCACATCGCGTAATTGCGCGTATTGACTACTCGATAAGGAAAAATTCACCCACATAGTAGGGTCCATCTGCTCGACCACTGCTAAAGGCGTCGCTTCACCTTTGCCGACCAGCGCCCCTTCAGTCACCAAAGCACGACCAATACGACCACCGATCGGCGCGGTAACACGGGCATAGCTCAAATCAATCTCGGCGCGGGTCAAGGCTGCCGTTGCCGATGCCACATCGGCTTTAGCGCGCGCCAAGGTCGCATTGGCGTTATCTAAGTCCTGCTGACTGGCTGCTTTTTCGGGCACTAATGCGCCCAGGCGCTTGGCTGTTTGTGTTGCAATGCGCTCATCTGCTTGTGCTTTCATCACGCCCGCTTTCGCCGACTGCACATTAGCTTGCAGCACTTTAGGGTCGATCTGAAACAACACATCACCCGCCTTCACTTCACTGCCCTCTTTAAAGGTGCGACGCTCGACAATCCCCTCCACCCGCGCACGCACTTGTGCGCTTCGTACCGCTTGCAAGCGAGCTGGCAAGGTGAGCGTATCTTGTAAGGTGATACGACTCGGGGTGACCACTTCGACCTGAGCAGGTGGCATAGCGCCTGCCGACGCTATTGGTTTTTTCGCTGCGTCATCGTTACACCCCGACAACAACATAGTCGCCAAGGCTACCCAAATCATCTTATTGTTCATCATGCCCGCTCCCTAATTATTTTTTCTGACACTGCAAAAACAACAGGGTATCTGCCATATCAATAGCGTCACCCACATAATATTGCGACAGTTCCGCAATACCCGCTTCAATGTCGTCATCGCTAAACGCTGCTAAGTCGGACATAAAACGACTGCGTAACATCGCAAACCAATCGACTTTGCTTAGGGTAAACGAATGCGTGTGCTCAGACACGGAAACAGCAAAGCCCGCAGCTTCCAACTCTGCAACCAACAAGGTTAATGATGGCTGATGACGATAAAAGACATCGTGCGCCGCCTCGAACAAAGCCAGCGCACTGCGCTGAGGACGCGTCACTACCAGCAAACGACCATCAGCATTCAATTGATGCTGAATCCCTTGCCAAAAAGCCTGCCGATCCGACAGATGATGAATGACCTCTTTGAGCAACAAAGCATCATACTGCAGCATTAAGGTAACAAAGCGCTGATCATCAGCACGAATCACACGCAACCCATCACGTTTTGCGGCTTGTTGACACATGGCAGCATCGGGTTCGGCACAATAGGTTTGAAGCTTGGGCGCTAACGCATGCAAGCGAGCGGTAAAACGCCCCGTACCCGCACCAAAATCCACCCAAGTCTGATTGGGCTGTAAAGACAGTCCAGAAGCAATTTTTTCGACCATCCAATCTTCATAATCAGGCGAAAATTGCCAGACGCGATCAAAATCATCTGCCAACCGTGTGTAATGAGACATGCTTTACCCTTACCAATACCTGCTTTCAAGTTGGCTAGACTAACATAAAAAAACCAGTGCAAGCACTGGTTTTTTGATATCGTTACGCAAAAATAACTAAGCAGCAATACTGACTGCAGGTGTCGCTGTTGTTACTGGCGCTGCACCCGATGTTGGCAAAGCACCCATCTGCTCATATCGACGCATCATGTTCATTAATTGACGCTGCAACTGATCAGCCGATTGCGTAGCACTGGCGGTTGCAGGCGTTGTTCCTGCCTGTGCGGCATTAACAGCTTGCATCAGTGCATCACTGTCGTTCAAGGCATCTTGCTGCTTGTGCCCATGTTGGTGTCGATGCCCTTGCACGCCCTGTTGCGCAGTTGGGTCTGTACCTGCTTGCTGCTGCATTTGCATACGCGTCTGGAATTGTTCCGACACCTTAGCAAACATGGCATTCATTTCTTCTGGCGTAACCTTACCATCGCTATTACCGTCCATGGCGGTAAAAAACTGACTGGCATCATCTTCACTAATCGCAGGCGACTGTGTCGCCCCGTTAGCAGACTTGGCTGTCTGCGACCCTAACGCGGCTAAAAACGACTGTGCATCAATCGAGCCTTGACCAGTAGGGTCAAGTTTCGCAAAGACATCATTGGTCAGTTTTCCTGCATCGGGCTTCTGATGCGCACGATGCATACCCTGCATCTGACCCATGTCCATATTACCCATAGCGCTGATACTACTCATGGCTTGGCTCCTTATTATATCTATCGGTTTCTTGTGTGCTTGCGGCTACCACGCTTGCTACTGAGCAAGGCGACTGCTATTTTGTTTAGGTTACCGCAAAAGGCATGCCAAGTTGGTTGCCCATGAAAAAATGCTGAATCACTCACTTCGACTCCGCTCAGTGATCTTAAAATAGTTCATCTATAGCACGCAGAGGGAAGTCGAAGTGCTCTTTAATGTCTTATAGCACGCAGAGGGAAGTCGAAGCGAACCCTCAATATGGCAATTCTTGCCATAAACAAAACACAAGTTGCCACATTTAGCGGCAAAGCATGTCATAAAAGCGTAAAATTTCTCTTAACTGTCACATAACTATTTTCTAATACTATGTCATAATGCGCTCATATTGTTTACCCTTTCGAATTCCAAGGACTCACCCGCATGCGCTTTCGTTTTCCTGTTGTCATCATCGACGAAGACTTCCGTTCTGAAAACACTTCTGGCTTAGGCATTCGCGCCCTTGCCGATGCCATTCAAGCTGAAAACATCGAAGTATTAGGCGTTACCAGCTATGGTGACTTATCGACCTTTGCTCAACAACAAAGCCGTGCTTGTGCCTTTATTTTGGCACTCGATGATGAGGAAGTGACAGCAACCGTACAAAATGAAGACGGCAGCAAAACCGACCCGAAAGCCATTACTGACTTGCGTGCCTTCGTTGAAGAAATTCGCTGGCGCAATGCCGAAATCCCAATTTTCTTGCATGGCGAAACCCGTACCGCACGTCACATCCCCAACGATATTCTGCGCGAGCTAAACGGTTTTATTCATATGTTCGAAGATACGCCAGAGTTTGTGGCGCGTTATATTATTCGCGAAGCTAAGGCTTACTTAGACAGCCTTGCCCCACCCTTCTTCCGTGCGTTAACCCACTATGCTGCCGATGGTTCTTACTCGTGGCATTGCCCTGGGCATTCAGGCGGTGTGGCGTTTCTTAAATCGCCTGTTGGTCAAATGTTTCACCAGTTCTTTGGCGAAAACCTATTACGTGCCGACGTGTGTAATGCGGTAGACGAATTGGGTCAATTGCTCGACCACACAGGACCTGTTGCTGCATCGGAACGTAACGCGGCGCGTATTTTCAGTGCCGATCACCTGTTCTTTGTCACCAATGGCACCTCGACATCGAACAAAATGGTATGGCACTCGTGCGTTGCCGACAACGACATCGTGATTGTTGACCGTAACTGTCATAAATCCATTTTGCACGCCATCACCATGACGGGCGCGATTCCTGTATTCCTAACACCGACGCGCAACCATTACGGCATTATCGGACCGATTCCGTTAAGTGAGTTCGAACGTGAAACGATCAAAGCCAAAATTGCTGCTCACCCCATTGCCAGCAAACTCGGCACCGATCCACGTATTTTAACCATCACGCAAAGTACCTACGATGGTGTTCTGTACAACACAGGCATGATTAAAGAGCGTTTGGATGGCTGGGTTGATACCCTACACTTCGACGAAGCTTGGCTACCCCATGCTACCTTCCATGACTTCTACAAAGGCATGCACGCCATTTCTCGCGATGGCACACGTACCGAAAAATCGATGGTGTTTGCTACCCAATCAACACATAAGCTACTGGCTGGCTTGTCGCAAGCCTCGCAAATTTTGGTACAAAACGCCGAAAATAACCAACTCGATTTACAGGTGTTCAACGAAGCCTACTTAATGCACAGCTCGACCAGCCCACAATACGCCATTATTGCCAGCTGCGACGTAGCGGCAGCCATGATGGAAGCCCCAGGTGGCACGGCATTGGTCGAAGAGTCAATTTCAGAGTCAATCAACTTCCGTCATGCGATGGCAAAAGTCGATGAAGAGTATGGCGACTCTTGGTGGTTCAAAGTCTGGGGACCCGATGTTTCTAACCAAGAAGGCGTAGAAGACCGCGACTCTTGGGTACTCAAGCCCAATGATCGTTGGCATGGTTTTGGCAATCTAGCCGATGGCTTTAACATGCTCGACCCGATTAAAGCGACCATCATTACCCCTGGTTTAGATGTCGATGGTGACTTCGATGAGTGGGGTATTCCTGCTGCTATCGTCACCAAATACTTGGCAGAACATGGCGTTATCGTCGAAAAATGCGGTCTGTATAGCTTCTTTATTATGTTCACCATCGGCATTACCAAAGGTCGCTGGAATACGCTGATGGCGGCATTGCAACAGTTCAAAGATGACTTCGACAAGAACCAACCGCTCTGGCGCGTCTTGCCCGAATTTATTACCAAAAACCCACGCTACGAAAAAGTCGGCTTGCGCGATTTGTGTAAGCAATTCCATAGCTTCTATGCACAGCACGACATCGCTCATTTAACGACGGACATGTACCTATCAGAAATGGAAGCGGTGATGAAGCCCGCTGATGCCTTCGCCATGATGACCCACCGCAAAATTGAACGGGTTGGCATCGACGAATTAGAAGGTCGCATCACCGCCAGTTTGGTAACGCCTTACCCACCTGGTATTCCGTTACTCATTCCCGGTGAGCGCTTTAACAAAACCATTGTCGACTACCTTAAATTTGCCCGTGAATTTAATGCTAAGTTCCCTGGCTTTAATACAGACGTACACGGCCTAACAGTCGAAACCATGCCCGATGGCAGTCTGCGCTATTCGGTAGATTGCGTGCAACGTTAAATCGTTAATACCCTTATAAAAACATTCTGTTTTTAACCCGATCATCGCCCGCAAATCTGCGGGCTTTTTTATGTGATAATTCTACGGTTGTTTCGTTACGAACAACACCTACACGATAAAACAAAAGGAAATCCCATGAAGAAAACCATGATGACTGCCGCACTTGCCGTTGGACTCATTACCAGCGTTAGCGCAATGGCCGAAGAAACCTATTTTCCCTATACCCTCGCCAATCCTGCGACGGTTAAGTTTGACGATGCGAAAAAAGCACTGACAGCAAATGGCTTTCAAGTCGTCGGCAGTGTTAGCCCATATGCAGGCGTTCAGGTATTGGTTGTCACCAACGACGAGCTAAAGAAAACAGCGGCTGCCAGTAAGTTTGGTGGTTATGGCGCGATGATTCGTGTGGCTGTTAGCGAGGTTAACGGTCAGACACAAACCAGCTACGTCACCCCCAACTACATGAAAAACGCCTATCGCATGAAAGGTGACTTATCGGCAACCACTGCTAGTCTCGAAAAAGCATTGGGCAAAGATAAAGCCTTTGGTGCTAAAGAAGGTATGAGCAGCGACGAATTACGTAAATACCATTACATGATGGCAATGCCTTACTTCGATGATCAAGTAGAATTAGGCGAATACGACAACTATGCCGCTGCGCTGGCGAAAGTCGAAGCAGGACTAAGCGCGGGTAAAGGCGTGAAGAAAGTCTATCGCATCGACGTTCCTGGTAAGGAAGAGGCTGTTTTTGGTGTCGCGATTAACGATGGCGAAGGAAGCGACAAAACCGTTATGGCTGCCATCGATACTGGCGAATTACGCCACAGCGCTCACTTGCCCTACGAAGTGTTGGTGTCGGGTAAAAAAGCTTATATGTTACACGGCAAATTCCGCATTGCACAAAGCTTCCCTGACCTTGGCATGGGCAGCTTCATGACCATCTCTGCCGCTCCCGATGCCATTGAAAATAGCATTAAAGAAGCAATAAAATAAGGTGTTTTAAGTAACGAGACAGAAACACCAGCCCCCTTTTAACAAGGGGGCAACACGCAACCCTCTCTTTTTAATAATAACCTGTGATTAAATTTTTTTGTGCTTACTGACCCGATTTATACGTACGAATGAAACAATTCATCGTAAAATGAGGTCATTATGCTTAAATTATGGACATTGCTGCCATATGCTTAAATTATGGACATTGCTGCCATGTTATCTTGGTTCGCTCGCCATTCATTCTTTTGGCAATTACTGCTGGCATTTATTGTGGTTGGGCTTTTGCCACTACTCGGCATCATGACGTGGCAACAAGTCAGCAGTGAGCGTGTGTTGCTATCCGAAAAAAGCCAACAATTACGCATCATTGCTAACGAAAAACAAGCTTTTGTTCAGCGCCGCGTGCAAGCGTTGAAAGCGTCGGTGCAACAGTCCGCGCAAACCCCTGTCAACAAAGAGTTTTTGTTACAATTCGCCATCGGACAAGAAGCGGTTCATCCCAAAATAGATCAGTACATTACAGATGTGAGCCATTCTTTTTTAACCCTATACAATCAAGATGCTTGGTTTTTGGTGAGCGCGGCTGGATCTATTGTTTTCACCACCGACAGTAATTTTTATCTTGATGCCAATCTGAACGATGAGGCTTGGCAAAACACGCCACTCAATCAAATCTTTGTCCAATCACAAAAGCAACAAATACCCATCATACAGGGCTATCGGTGGCACGACATAAACGCTAAAGTAGCCGCACTGGCTTCGGCACCTGTTCTCGATGATGATGGCGAAACCCTCGGCTTTGTTATTGTACAAATCAACAAAAACTGGCTACACGCTGTCGGAAACGATCGGCTTGGATTGGGCAAAACAGGCGAAATCAACATTGGTTATCGTGATGAAGAAGGCAAAGGCAAACCCCTAACGCCACCGCGCTATTTACTCGAAGAAGAGCGCTTAAAAACGTTTAATACCCAACACACACCCCTATCTTCCGCACTTCAGGGTAAAGAAATGATGGGAGAGCACATCGACTATCGGGGTGAACCCGTGTTGTCTGTTGGCTTCTTTGAACCCGAACTGAACGTCGGCATGGTGGTTAAGCAAGACATCAGCGAACTCGCCGCATCCCTGAGCGCCAGCAGAACGCGCTTTATCCAATTCGCACTGCTTGTTTCTGTTATTATGATTGGAACCGTGTGGTGGCTGAGTCGCCGACTATCATCCCCCATCGAGCGAATTGCAACCCATATTAAAACACTAGGCAAGGGCGAACGTTGCGAGCCACTATCTGCAGAACTGGGGGCATCGCAAGAGTTGAATGAACTGGTTACTGGCATTAATCAAACTGCCATGCAACTCGAAACGCATATCAGACTATTAGGTTCACAAGCTGCGCAACTCGAAACACAAACCGCCATTTTGGCTTACAACAACCGTAATCTTGAAAAAATTATTAGTGAAAAAACAGCACAATTGAGCGAATACATTGCCATTGTTGACGAACAAGTCATCATTTCGCGCACCGACCTCGATGGCAATATTACCTACGCATCCGAAGCTTTCTGTCGCGTTTCGGGATACTCAAAAGCATTCCTGATTGGCAAAAACCATCGTATTGTGCGTCATCCCGATATGTCTGCCACCATATACGACGAGTTATGGGCAACCATTACCGCTGGCAAAATCTGGCGGGGAGAAATTCTTAACATGGCAAAAGATGGTAGCAGCTATTGGGTCGATGCCACCATTTCGCCAACATTCGATCAGCACAATCGACCCACGGGCTATATGGCAGTGCGTCAGAACATCACGAACCGTAAACGCGCCGAAGCCCTGTCCATCATCGATGAGATGACTAACCTGTATAACCGTCGTTACTTTAACGAACAAATCGAAAAGCTGTGGCGCATGGCAGCGCGTCATCAACAATTGCTGGCATTCATTATGATTGATGTCGACTTTTTTAAGCGCTACAACGACAGCAAAGGACACTTAGCAGGTGATGATGCCTTAAAAGCTGTGGCAAAGGTATTGCAAGAAGCAGCCAAACGGTCGACCGAACAGGCGTTTCGCTTGGGTGGCGAAGAAATGGCGGTCTTGTTATTGGTAGATAAAATCGAAGAAGCGGTGCAGATGGCAGAGCACATCAGAGCCAATGTGCAGGCGTTGCAAATCCAACACCCCACCAATCCTAACGACACAGTACTGACCATTTCTCTAGGGCTGTGTTATTTCGATGGACGCAACTGTTCAGAAAGCATCACTGCCGACGGCGATGGCTTATATCAACTGGTAGATAATGCTTTGTACGCGGCAAAAGAGCAGGGGCGCAATCGACTGGTGGTGTGTGATCAACCCATTGGTTTTTGAGCGTTACTCGCATATAATCACATAAAATATCATGATATAGACACGGTCTAGGAAAAAGGACAATGCACAAAATTCGTTCCGCATTAACCTTTATGCATACACACCAACAGATTTATTGGCGCTATGTCTTAATCGGTATTGCTGTTGTCCTGCCCATATTTTTAGTGCAATCTTTATGGGTCGTTAAATTTTTTAAACCGCAAATGATGATAGGGCCATTACTGGTGGCGATTGTCTTTGGCATCATGCTGGCAACCATTGCAGCACAACGCAGCCACGAAACAGCGCTCAAAAAAGCCTTGGCTGAACACTCACAAGCAGAACGCCAAAACCGACAATTGTTTGAAGCCAACCAAGACGGTTTAATGACGCTCGCCCCACCCAGTTGGCAATTTACCGCTTGCAATGCTGCGACATTGACATTGTTTGGCGCAACATCGGAAGCAGAATTTATTGGCTACAACCCTGCACGATTATCGCCAGAGTATCAACCCGATGGTCGTGCATCGAAAGAAAAAGCAGATGACATGTTTCAGCTGGCACTGCGAGAAGGGTCGCATTTTTTTGAATGGATGCATTGTCATATCGATGGCACGCCCTTTCCTGCAACGGTTCGTTTAAGTCGCATCGATTACGACGATACCGTGTCGATATTGGCAACGGTTCGCGACATCAGCAAACGCAAAGCAGAAGAACAAGAACTACGCAATGCCTTAGCTGCGGCTAAAGCAGCGAGCCAAGCCAAAAGTGACTTTTTATCGACCATGAGCCATGAAATTCGTACCCCGATGAATGGCATTTTGGGCATGACCGAAATTGTGCTCGACACCAACCTAGATGATGAACAGCGCGAATACATTCAAATTGTTAAGGATTCTGCCGATGCGCTCATGGTGGTGATTAATGACATTTTAGACTTTTCTAAAATTGAAGCGGGCAAACTGAGCCTTGAAACATTGCCCTTCGACCTACGCCAAACCTGTAGCCAATCGATCCGAACGCTAGAAGCCCGTGCGATTCAAAAAGGGCTTGCCATCAGTTTGCAAATCGATGACAGAATACCTGCCACACTAATGGGCGATGCAGCACGTCTGCGACAAGTTCTGCTGAACTTATTGGGCAACGCGGTTAAATTCACCGATCGGGGCTATATTAAGCTTCAGGTACACTGGCTACACCAGCATGAGCAAGACGTTCAGGTGGGATTTACTGTGCTCGATACAGGCATGGGGGTTGCCCACGATAAGTTAGATCATATTTTTGAAGCGTTTTCGCAAGCCGACAATACCGTCACTCGCCAATATGGTGGTACAGGATTGGGGCTGGCAATCTGCAGCAAACTAGTCGAAATGATGGGTGGACGCATGAGTGTCGAAAGCGAACAAGGACAAGGGAGTCGTTTTAACTTTTCGGCGCATTTTAGGCTGTCATAGGTTATACCGTGCGTCCATTGGGAACAAATGGTTTTTTTATATTTTTTATAAGGGCATTGCTTTATAATCGAATAACGCAAACAAATGCATAAAAAAACAAAACAGAGACCACTCATGAAACAAACCCTGCTCGCCTTATTGATGCTACTCTATAGCCACCTACTATCTGCCCAAGAGTACACCTTTGGCGTACTCCCTCAGCGTAGTGCGCAACTCACTGCCGAATATTGGAATCCGATTTTGGACTATGTCAGTCAAAAATCGGGCGTAATTCTCACAATGAAAACAGCCAGAACAGGCACCGAGTCACGAGATCAAGCGATTGCGGGCGCGTATCATTTTATTTACACCAATCATATTTTTCAGCCCAAAGTCGCGACGGCTGGCTACCAAGTCATCTTACGCCCCAATGCTGCCGACTTTACCAGTGAAATCGTTGTGTTGCAGGACTCACCCATTCAAACCCTAAGCCAACTCAATGGTCAGGCGGTTGGCTTTGCCTCTAAAGCAGCGTTTGTTGGCTACTGGGTACCAATGGATCAACTCCTTCGCCAGAAACTCAGCGTCGAGGCGATATTTGGTGGCAACCAAGAAGGCATTATTGCACAACTGAAAGCAGGACGCGTTGCCGCCATTGGTGTTAACAGCCGCTCGATGAAGGCATATGCCCAACGCGAAAACATCGCTTATCGTAGCCTGTGGACATCGGCAAGTTACCACGAAATCCCCATTGCCGCGCATCCTAAGGTTGCTCAATCGGTGGTAAATGCGGTGCAAAACGCTTTCGATAACATGGATAAAGACCCAGAAGGTCAGATGGTGCTCGCTGCCAGCGCAGCAGTAATTAATGAAAAACCACCCTTTGGCTTCCAAAAAGCCAGTCCAAAAGACTATCAAGATCAAACAGACTTCTATTTACACACCCTTGTGATAGAAAGCGATTAACACAATGAGACGCTTGTGGTGTCAGTATTGGAATCGACTGCGCTTTTCACATCAGCTATTGCTCATTGTTGGCATCACCTTTAGTTTGCTCAGTATCGGGCTACTGGTTGTACTCACTGCTTTGGCGCAACAAGAGGCACAACACGACTTAAAAGCGGAATTGTTGCACGAGCTTATCAGCTTACCGCCGATTGTTGCCGATTTGGTTGTGGTTGGCGATTATGCCAGTCTTGAGCAACTGCTCGACAATCAAGTTAAAAAGCAACAAATTGAACGCATTGCTTTTGTTGATACCAAAGGTGCTAAGGTCGAAGCACAAAGCGCGATACAAGTCCGCGACTATCCGCTTTGGTTTGATGCTTTTTTTAACATCAAGGCTCCGACAGATTCGATGACGGTTCGGGTTGGCAGTAAAAGTTATGGCACACTAGAGGTGAGCACCGCAGCTGTCTCGCTATCGAATCGACTGTGGCAACATTTTTTAACGGGTTTGTTGGTTTCTGTTTTGGCTTGGCTTATTATCTGGATCTTACTGTGGCTGATTATTCGTAAGGGATTAGAGCCTTTGATTCAAATTCACCATCATGCCATTAAATTTGCGCAAGGCGACCTAGACAACCGTATCAAACCAGCAGGCGCACAAGAGCTGCGCTATGTCATCGAGGCGATTAACGAAAGTGCTCAAACCTTACAAAACCAGCACAGCGAACTTATTCATGCCAAGCGCAAGCAGCAGAAGCAGGCAGTCGCGCCAAAAGTGATTTTTTAGCCACCATGAGCCACGAGATTCGCACCCCGATGAATGGCATTTTGGGCATGAGCGAAATCGTACTTGATACCGACCTAGACGAAGAGCAACGCGAATACATTCAAATTGTTAAGGATTCTGCCGATGCGCTCATGGTGGTAATCAACGATATTTTAGACTTTTCTAAAATTGAAGCGGGTAAATTTGAGTTAGAATCTTTGCCGTTTTCAATCACCAAAACAACATCGGATGCTGTGCGCACCTTAGAGGCACGCGCCACACAAAAAGGCTTGGCAATGAGCATGCAAGTGGATCCTCATATTCCAGCGCAATTAG
>DZAT01000058.1:8317-11359 GCA_022736205.1 Thiomicrospira cyclica | reverse complement strand
TCTAAAAAGCTGGTTACCCGCGCAACACGATAAGGCTCAATAATAATCACCAAAATCAGCACACCGACCAAGGGCAAAACGGCCCAAACGAACAAACGCAAAGGCGCACCTGCAACCAACAGCATGGCAGAAATCAGCAATAAAATCACCATCAAGCTACCAAAGTCGGGTTGTAACAAGAGCAAAATAAAAATAGGCACAATGGGTAACAACAAGCGTTTTACCGCCTGCATTTGCAAGGCTTTTTCGCGCTTTAAATCACGATTGCCTTGTTCATCTTGCTGCGTCTGAAAATGTTTTTCGAGATAAGCTGCCATAAAGATAATCACGACCAGCTTCAAAAACTCGGATGGTTGCAGATTAAAAAACCCTAAACTAATCCAACGCTTAGCACCATTAATTTCTCGGCCAAAAACAAGCGCCGCCATCACCAAAGCCATAGCACCCAATAACAAGGCACCGCGATTGTCGCGCCACCAGTCTAACGTCGTGCGTTGAATAATGAAAACCGACAGCGCAAAAGCACCCAATAAAAAAACAATCTGCTGCATGGCATAACGCAACTCTAGCCCAAAGCGCTTTTCGGCAATGGCAATCGAGGCAGAGCCAACCATAATCACACCGATACAAGACAAGACAAGCATCACCCCAACAATCGACCAATCAATCGGAGCTGTATCTTGAATCGACCAAGGTCGAATACTAATGCGTTTGCGCATCCAGTGCGCTGAAGGAAGTTTCACGACAAAGACGCCACACAGTCAATAAAGACATCACCACGATGTCCATAGTTACGGAACTGATCGAAGCTGGCACAAGCTGGCGACAACAAAACCACATCACCCGCTTGCGCTAGGCTGTTTGCTAAGGTAACCGCTTGCGCCATTGTTTCAACATGATGAATATCACAAGCACCGTTACAGGCTTGGGCAATTTGTTGAGCATCCTCGCCAAAAACAATCAATGCGCGTGCGTAGTGCGATAAAGGCGCTGCCAAATCAGAAAAATCTTGTCCTTTACCCTGACCACCTGCCAATAAAATCACCGGCGCATCAGCACCCAAGCTGGATAGAGCAGATAAAGTAGAGCCGACATTCGTTCCTTTAGAGTCGTTTACCCAGCGTACACCTGCCACCGTTTTAACCAACTGCGCCCGATGAGACAAGCCTGTAAACACCTTTAGCACACGAGTAGCTGCTTCACGCGTCAACCCCAACGGCAAACACAACGCAAAAGCAGCCAAGCAATTGCTCCAATTATGTCGCCCCATCAGCAATAAATCCGCTGTTGCAAACCAAGCTTCAGGTTCATCGTGCCCTATCTGCCACACAGCCAACCAATCTTGCCCATTATGCATAATGATACCTGCATCGCCTGTTTGAATGGGTTCAGCCAAACCAAAACCAACCTTAGGCACATGATTAGGACACAGACTGTGCGCCAACACATCATCACGATTAACGACCGCCAACTGTGTCATGGAATAAATCGGCGCTTTTGCCGCAATATAGGTCGCCATTTCACCATAACGATCTAAATGATCGGGACTAATATTCAGTACCACTGCACTGGTTGCATTTAAGCTATGGGTGGTTTCTAACTGAAAGCTTGATAGTTCTAAAACATAAACATCTGCATCGGGCTGTTGCAACAGCAAATCGACGGCAGGCGTACCCAAATTACCGCCAACCGCAACAGCATAGCCCTGTGCTTCTAACAATTCGCCAACTAAAGTCGTGACGGTACTTTTACCATTACTGCCCGTAATCGCAATGACTTTTTTATCGGCAGCCAAAGCACGACAAAACAGCTCGACCTCGCCAACCAAAGCAACACCTTTAGCAACTAAGGCTTGTATCCAAGGTGCATTAGAGTCAATACCAGGGCTTAAAACCAATAGCGATAAGTGATGGACCCACGCATCGGGCAAGTGTCCGACAGCAAAGGTGACGGCAGGAAAATCCTGCTCCAGCCCAGAGACATCAAAAGAGGGGCGTGTATCGAATGCAAACAAAGATGATCCTTGCAGACTCAAAAAACGTAATGCTGCCTGACCAGAAAGCCCCAAGCCAGCGACAAGAATTGCCATAGTTATCGTACCTTCAAACTTGCCAAACCAACCAAAACTAAAATGAGGGTAATAATCCAAAAGCGCACAATGACCTTAGGTTCAGCCCAACCTTTCAGCTCAAAATGATGATGCAAGGGCGCCATACGAAACACGCGTTTTCCTGTCATTTTAAACGATGCCACTTGGATCACAACCGATAAGGTTTCGATGACAAAGATACCACCCATAATGACCAACACCAACTCCTGACGCACGATAACGGCCATCACCCCCAGTGCTGCACCAATGGCCAATGCACCAACATCTCCCATAAACACCTGTGCAGGATAGGTGTTAAACCATAAAAACCCTAACCCAGCGCCAACCAAAGCCGCACCAAAAACAGCCACCTCACCCGCACCGGGAATATAAGGAATATTTAAGTAATCCGAAAAAACACTATGACCCGATAAATAAGCAAATACCGACAATGCCGCCGACACCAATACCGCTGGCATAATCGCCAGCCCATCCAGTCCATCTGTTAAGTTCACGGCATTAGAACTACCCACAATGACAAAATAGGTCATTAAAATGAACCAAGGACCCAACTCAATCACCATGTTTTTCATAAAAGGAATGACCAAATCCGTATGTGCTGGTAAATCCGCCCAATGAAACATCAACCAAGCTGCAATAAGCGCGACAAGCGACTGCCAAAAATATTTTTGTTTTGCTGACAGCCCTTTCGGGTTTTTATAAACGACTTTTTTGTAATCATCAACAAAACCCACCGCACCAAAGGCCAAGGTAACGCCCAATAACAACCAAATATAACGATTATCCCAATCACCCCACAGCAATACGCTCAATAATACCGATAGTAAAATCAACACACCGCCCATGGTCGGTGTGCCGCTTTTAATTAAATGGGTTTGAGGGCCATCACTACGAACTGACTGCCCGACTTTTAAACGCGTTAACCACCGAAT
>DZAT01000058.1:0-8217 GCA_022736205.1 Thiomicrospira cyclica | reverse complement strand
GAGGGCCATCACTACGAACTGACTGCCCGACTTTTAAACGCGTTAACCACCGAATGACCACTGGGCCTGCCCACAAAGACACCACTAACGCGGTTAAGGCTGCCATCAATCCACGAAAGGTTAAATAACCAAACAGATGAAACGGACTGTACCATTGGCTTAACCAAGCCGCTAATTCAATAAACATATTCGTTACCCTTTATTTATCGTTATTTTTATATTTTCTTCGATCAACACCTGTAATGCTGCGACAACACGCTCCATTTTGCTCGAGCGCGACCCTTTAACCAAAACTGCCAACGATGGCTGTTGTTGATACAACTGCCAAATACGTTGCGCTAATACATCGGGACAATCATCGGCGAGACCCGAGCCAAAACGCGTCACACAAGCGTCTTTATATGCGCCTGCTGCACAGAATTGACTAACACCCGCTTGCTTAGCCGCATCAACAACCGCAAGGTGAAGCGCTTCACTATCCGCCCCTAATTCGCCCATCGCGCCCATCACAAAGACATGCTGTTGCGCTGTCTGCTCCATCAGGACGTTAATACCCGCCACCATTGACGTAGGGTTGGCATTATAACTGTCATCAATTACCGTCAACCCTTCAATCGGCTGTAACACGCGTAATCGACCACTGGGCAATACCAATTGCATCAAACCCGTTTGAATCTGTTGCCACGACAATCCTTGCGGCAAGAGTGCTGCCGCAACTGCCGCCACATTGTTCGCCTGATGCGCCCCCATAATGGGCAAGTGAAGCTGTACCGAACCCCAATCACTCGTCACCAATTCAACTAACTGACCATCAGCCGTCGCCTTTCGTGCTGCAACAGCGACAGTCGAAACCTTTTCTAACCCCGCTTGAACAAAGCGTGGAAACTGCTGTTGCACATCATCTAAGCTACCAAAAAATACGACCCGCTTATCGATAAGTTGGGGCTGCCACACAGCAAATCCATCCAACGCACGCCCCATTGCCACAACAGGGACAACGGCAACATCTCCAGCATCAAGCGCCGACCAAATTTCGCCTTTAGCAGCAATAATCGCTGCTAAGGAACCAAACTCACCGACATGAGCCACACCAATGCTGGTAATCATCGCCACGTTCGGCTGCGCCAAAGGTGCCAAAGCTGCAATTTCTCCAAGATGATTCGCGCCCACCTCGATGACAGCAGAAGCATGACCTTCGCGCAAGCCAAGCAACGTCATCGGCAAACCCAAATGATTGTTCAGATTGCCCTGCGTTGCCAAAAGGCGCGCACCATCACGAACACGCAAAATACTGGCAAGCATTTCTTTAACGCTCGTTTTACCATTACTGCCCGTGACCGCAATACAAGGCGACAGCGCAAACTGCGAGCGCCAAATAGCAGCAAGTTGCTGCATGGCAGAGAGGGCATCTGTAACCAATAACTGCGGAATACAACACGTCGGAACCAAATCCGTCACAATGGCAACAACAGCACCCGCTTGCATCACCGCATCTAAAAATTCATGACCATCAACTCGCTCACCGACCAAGGCAACAAAGCAATCACCCGCTTGAATCTGTCGACTATCCGTAACAAACCGTTGCACAGATGCATCTAAAGAAGAAGAGACACACGGATCTGCACTGACAGGATCACAGTCTAAAATACAGGCAATGTCTTCTAATAACCAATTCATCCCTAACATTGCGCGACTGCCTCACTATCCGAAAAATGAAGACGAACACCTGCTGCAATTTCTTGATAATCTTCGTGTCCTTTACCTGCGATCAAAACAACATCATCCGCCGTTGCTTCACGCATTGCCGTACAAATTGCCAACTGACGATTAGCGATATAACGAACCGCATCATGATTGTTCATACCACACATAATTTGCTTAGCAATTTGCTCTGGCTGTTCATCACGCGGATTGTCATCGGTAATAATAATATCATCTGCGCCCATAGCAGCAACCGCTCCCATTAAAGGACGCTTACCCGTATCGCGATTACCCCCCGCGCCAAAAACGACACATAAGCGTGCCTTGCCACCATGCACACGCAATGCTTGCAAGGCTTTCGCTAAAGCATCGGGCGTGTGCGCATAATCGATCACCACAATCGGCTTTTGACTCACCCGCTGCATACGCCCTGTTACTGCTTTGGTTGCCATCAACAACGCAGAGACATCATCGAATCGATAACCCAACGCCAACACACAACCCAAAGCACACAAGACATTTTCAATGTTAAACGCACCGTACAAAGGCAGACATCCCTGCCAAGACTGATGCGCAACACCAATCTTAACCTGCATCCCATCAGCCAGAGGTAGACTATCGACACAGTGAATATCGGCAAGCTGTCGCTGACTATAAGCCAATGGGTGCGAACAAATCCCACTGAGTTCAGCGCCTAAGACATCATCAACATTCAATACCTGTGTTTTCGAGTCCCAATTCGTAAACAATTGCTTCTTAACAGCAGAATATGCCTCAACTGAACCGTGATAATCCAAGTGATCTCGCGTTACCTGTGTCAAAGCCAGCACGGCAAAGTTCAAACCGATAATGCGTTGTTGGTCGATAGCGTGCGAAGAAACTTCCATCACCACCACCTGCACCCCTTCATCACGCCATTTTGCCAGCTGACGATAAATGCTTGGCGCATCGGGCGTGGTATGGGTTGAAGTCGACAATTCCCCCCAAATCCCGTTACCCACAGTACCCATCACCGCCACGCGCCGACCTAATGCACATAACCACTGAGCCACATAATGACTGGTCGATGTTTTTCCATTGGTGCCTGTAATGCCAATTAACGCCAAATGATCAGAAGGATGATCATAATACCAATTTAAAAAATCGCCCAAACGCAAGGCCAAATCTGGAACGAACAAATCAACATCCGCTCCCTCAGTGTCGCTAATCACCCTCGCACCGATTGCTTTTGCGTTGACTGCAAAAGCAACCCCATGCACCCGAATGCCGGCCAAAGCAATAAAAATATCACCATCAGAAAGCTGTCGTGAATCGGATTGGATATGACCCAACTGAGAGGGAGGTGACGTGAGGGGTGAGACCTCGTCTAACCTCGTCTCACCACCCCACCACGCCAACAAATCTGACCACGTATGCTTAATCATTGCGACACATCATCGGGTGGAACCGCCATTAACCGTAAGGTCTGCTCCATCACCTCACGAAAAATGGGCGCGGCCACATCGCCACCATAATATTGTCCGCGCGTTGGCTCTTCTACGGTCACCGCCATCACAAAACGCGGTGCTGTAGCAGGTGCGATACCGACAAATAGCGCACGATACTTATCCGAATCGTAGCCCTTATTCGCTTTACGTGTTGTGCCTGTTTTACCTGCCACACGATAACCGGGGATGGCCGCTTTACGTCCTGTACCTGCCGTCGAAGTCACTTCTTCCATCATCCGTAGTAATAAACGAGAAACTTCTGGTTTAAAAACAGAAGCTGATTTAGGGGGTGCATCTAACGCCATTAAACTCATCGGCACGACTTTCCCGTCATTTGCCAACACGGCATATGCACGCGCCAATTGCAGCAAGCTTAAGTTATAACCATAACCATATGCAGCTGTCGTCTTGTTCACAGGATACCACTCAAACGGATCGCGCAATCGCCCCGTCAACTCACCAGGGAAAACAATGCCTGTTTCCTGCCCTAAACCCGTAAAATGCAAAAAGCGCCAGACTTCTTCTTTACTCATCGTTTCGACAATTTTAACCATGCCGATATTGCTCGACTTTCTTAAAATACCAGCCAAATCCAACTGACCATAGCCATGATGATCACGCACAACCTTATCGTTCGACAGGTACTTACCTTTGCCCGTATCAATGACTTCATCTGGCTTAATTTTACCCAACTCTAAGGCACCCGCCATCACAATCGGTTTAATGGTCGAACCAGGCTCAAACACATCCGTCACCACACGATTGCGCGTTTGATTAGCTGTTACCAAGCTTCGATCATTGGGATTAAAACCCGGTTGCGATACCATCGCCAACACTTCACCCGTATGCACGTCCAACAACACCAATTCTGCCGCTTTTGCCTGATGCTCAATCATCGCTTTTTTTAATGCCCGATAAGCAAAAAACTGCAAATCTCGATCAATCGACAAACGCAACGAACGCCCTTCGTGTGCTGGACGGATTTCATCGACCGTTTCAATCACACGACCCAAGTTATCTCGAATGACTTTGCGCACCCCTGGTATGCCTTTAAGCCAATCGTTATAACTCAACTCAATGCCTTCGATACCCTGATCATCAATATTCGTAAAACCGACCAAGTGCGCCATAATTTCACCCGACGGGTAATAACGCTTAAACTCGGGTACTAAGTGAACACCATCGAGCAATAAACGTTCAACAAGCTTGGCCTCTTCAGGCGACAGACCACGTTTGAGGTAAATGAAATGCTTTTCCGCATTAGCACGAATTTTTTCATTCACCACTTCGATGGGTAGCTTAAGCGCCGAAGCCAATGAGGTTTGATAATCAGGCTTATCCGACAAAAACTTAGCATCGACCGCGACCGACAACATCGGCGTACTCATCGCCAACACATTACCACGACGATCTAAAATCGCACCCCGTGCTGCTGGTAAGCTAATGTGACGAATCTGACGCTTATCCCCTTCTGTTTGTAGAAAATCGGATTGCACAACCATCACTTTCCACGCACCAAACAGCAAACCGACAAAAGCCAGCACTATGAGTGCAAAAGTAAAGCGTTCACGTCCTGCTTGTAACATCATGGTTTCATAGCACCCTCAGGTAACAACAAAACCCGCTCTTGTGCGGGTGTCATCACTGTCATACCTAACTTATCTTTAGCAACTTGCTCAATGCGCGAACGCGACAATAAATGATTGTATTCTAGCTCTAAGCGACCTTGCTCAACGCGCAACGCATACTCTTGCTTAACCGTTTTATGCAACTGCGTCGAAGTCAATCGAACCTGATGCTTTGTCCAAACAACGGCTAAGGCGCTAATAAGCACCGAAACAATCAGAATAAGCCACATAAAAACGCCCCACGACCAGAGCGAAAGCAAAGCTGGTGGTGAGGCGTTTTTCATCGACGAGCGAATCGCAGCCGATTAGTCGGCTTGGCGACGAATGAAGGAAGGAATATTTAAATAGGCTGCACTTTCGTTGTGCGAAGCGCCAATCACGCCTGCTGCCCCTTGGCGCAAGCCCGCGATATTGCTCGGAACCATACCAGGAACACCTTTTGCCGCGCCATTGGCAACAGACGGTGTCAATCCTGCTGGAGACAAAGGTGCCCATGTGCGACCTCGACCTGTTGTTGGTTCTGGCTGAACAGGCGCAGCAACTGGCTCTGATTTTACTTCTACTTTAGCTGCCTGCCCCACGGCTGTCAGACCCGTTGCAATAATGGTTACTTGCACTTCATCGACCAAGTTATCATCAAAAGCCAAGCCGATTTTAATCATCGCATCAGGATGCGCGAAACTTTCAATTAAATGACCGACTTCTTCAAACTCATCCGAACCCAAATCGCTTGGCGCGACCACGTTAACCAAAATACCCTGAGCACCATTGATGCTAATATCTTCTAACAAAGGGCTAGAAATCGCAGCCATAGCCGCATTTTTGGCGCGGTCTTCGCCCAAAGCAGAACCAACACCCATCATTGCTAAACCACGGAAACCCATCATGGTACGGACGTCTTCGAAATCGACGTTAATTAAGCCTTCACGTGTTACCACTTCTGCTACGCCACGCACGGCATTATGTAACACCTTATTTGCCATATCAAAGGCTTGCAACATACCTAACTTTTTGCCTGCAACCTTGTGCAATTTCTCATTAGGAATAACAATCAAGGAATCAACATGTGCAGCCAGTTCTTCGATACCTGCCTCAGCAATTTTATCGCGCTTCTCAAAACTGTAGGGACGTGTAACCACACCAACCGTCAAAATACCCATTTCACGTGCCGCTTTAGCCACAACAGGTGCAGAACCTGTGCCTGTACCACCCCCCATGCCCGCTGTGACAAACAACATATGCGTATTATTTAATGAAGCACGAACGGTATCGATATCTTCCGCTGCCGCTTGTTTACCTTTTTCGACATTTGAGCCAGCACCCAAACCTGTCTTACCAAGTTGAATACGCGTCGCTGCAGCCGATTTATTTAATGACTGCGCATCGGTATTGGCTGCAATGAAGTCAACACCCATAATCTCATTGCGCACCATGTAATCCAATGCATTACATCCACCGCCACCTAAGCCGATGACTTTAATAACGGGCATACCTGTTGCGTTTACCGCAGCTTCTTCGAGTTCGAACTTCATCATAACCATCCTTGCACGTTTTCATTTTTATACTTTGTAAGACAGAAAAACCACTTTTGTTTGGCAAAACCACAACACGAAATGCCAAAATAAGTGACTAAACCAATCCTATTAAAACTTTTCCACCATGCGCAATATGGCACTGCGTGCACGTGGATTCGTTTCTGTCTCTTCTAAACTCGGAAAGCGCTTACCCAACGACCTGACCCGAGTTTCACCCACAACCTGACGCAAACGATCGTCATAACGACCGCGCGACTGATCGCGAAAAACTTGCTTCACCATGCGATCTTCTAACGAGTGAAAACTTAACACTGCCAGACGACCACCCGATTTCAGTTGGTCAATTGCGGTCGACAACACCTGTGTTAACACGCCCAACTCATCATTTACCCAGATCCGCAACGCCTGAAAAGTACGTGTTGCAGGATGTTTATATTTATCTTTCACAGGCTGTGCCACCGCTACCACAGCTGCCAACGACAAGGTATCACTAACCTGTCCTGCATCTACTGCTGCAACAATCGCCGTCGCAATCCGTTTGGCAAATTTTTCTTCGCCATATTCCTTAATCACCTGCGTCAACTTATCGACGCTTACCGTCGATAACATCTCCGCCAGCGTTTCGCCTTGCGTGGTATTCATGCGCATATCCAATGGACCTGACTGCATAAAACTAAATCCCCGTTCAGCCGTATCGAGCTGTGGCGACGAAACCCCCAAGTCCAATAAAATGCCATCCACCTGTTCGTTCAGGTGACTTGCCATTTGTGCAAAGTTAGCATGAACAAAACGCACTCGCGCATCACCCAAAAACCGTTGCCGACCATAATCAATCGCTTGCGCATCTTGATCAAAAGCAATCAAACGACCCTGATCGCCCAGCAGTGCCACAATACCCGAACTGTGCCCACCACGCCCAAAAGTACCATCGACATAACACCCTTCTGGCATGATCGCGAGTGCTTCTAAGCATTCAGCAAACATAACGGGCGCATGTAAAGCCGACATCAGAAGTGCATTCCAGCAAGTGGGCTTGACGTGATCGTCTCATGCGCCATCTCCGCACGCGTTGTCGCAATCCACTCATCACGCTGTTGTTGCCACACATCGCTCGACCAAAACTCAATTTTATTACCTTGTCCAACCAGCATCACATCGCGCCCTATTTGCGCATGTTCGCGCAATAAATCAGGTATCAAAATACGACCAGCCGAATCTAAGCCCATATCGACGGCATGCCCCAACAACAAACGCTGCACACGTCGTGTTGCAGGATCCATATTAGGCATGGCCATCAGCTTCGCTTCAATGTCTTGCCAAACAGCAAGTGGATACATGAGTAAGCAAGCATCATGAACATCAATTGTCAAAACCACATCACCATTGCACACCTGCTGCAACGTTTCGCGAAAACGCTTCGGAATTGCCAATCGACCTTTATCGTCTAAAGTCGCAGCCTGCAATCCTCGAAAGCTAATTGACCTTTGTGCTTCCACTTCTTCCCACTTTTCTCCACTATTACGCATATTTTAACAAGGCATTATCCACTTCTCAATGGCAACAAATAAGATAAAATTGAAATTAAAAACAATATAAATATTTTAATTCAATAGGATAGAATGATATTCTTGATGAAAATACTAAATAAATTAATTGTTTTTTTTTACTATTGGTCGATAAGAAAAATTTATTAAGCATACAGCAAATAAAAAACACTATATATTGTGGTTTTTAAAAGACATAATCTACTAGATACAATGAAGTGAATATAAGATAGCCGTTATTTGAAGGGTATAAAGCGAGTGAATCGGTAAGCCGGGTTCTGTCGTTGAACAATCATTCGTCTGGGATGTGATTCACACCACA
>DZAT01000057.1 GCA_022736205.1 Thiomicrospira cyclica | reverse complement strand
CTGTCCTTATTGCGGTACACATTATGTGATGACCGATTGGCATGAAGGTGGACACCATCACTAATAGCGTTTATGATTAAAAAGTCCGTAATTATTTAAGGAAAGGTGAATGCGTCATTACAGAGAAAACTACTTGGATTCAAGAAAGTTGGCTGAGCGCGTGCTCGAAGAGACAGCTAAGCGCCGCATTCGTCCTAATCCGATCAACTTTACCGTTTGGTATGAGTTTCTGCTCGAAAGAGATCCGCATGTTTTGGATTTAGTTTCTCAAACCGCTGATCACGAGCAAGAAGATATTGCCAAGGACTTATTTAATCACATTGTCAATCGCTTGTGCTTCATGTCTGAAATTGAAAGCGTGGTGCTTAAACTCGTTAATGAAATGATTGTCGATATTAATGGCTGGGAAGGTAATCTAGACGCTCATACAACTGTATTAGAGCGAGCACTAAACGAGCTAGTAGCAAAAACAACCGATCATTTGGAAGCATCGCTTGTTGTTAAAGAAGTGATCAGTTGTATTAAAGACCTGACTTTTGGTGCCGAAGGAATTAAGCACAAAATGGAAGTGGTCAAGTCGGAAGTCGAAAACCTTAAAAAACAGTTAGAACTTAGTCATAAAGAAGCCCATTCAGATGCTTTAACGGGATTGGCAAATCGTCGCGCGATGGATAAGTTTATTTCTGAGAATATCAACTTATCACATGCCGAGGAGCAGCCCAAATTATCTTGCATTATTCTCGATATTGACTTCTTCAAGAAAATTAATGATCAATATGGTCATCTGGTGGGTGATAGTGTATTACGTTTTATTGCTAAGATACTGAATAATCTGACGAAAGGTCAGGATCTTGTGGCGCGTTTTGGTGGCGAGGAATTTATTATTCTGTTGCTGCATACGTCATGCCGTGATGCCTATACCTTGGCGAATAATTTGCGCGAAAAGTTTCAGTCAACAGCTTTAACCATTCGTGATAGTAATCAGAAGCTGAATATTACGGTTTCTTTTGGTATTTCGATTTATCGAACAGGCGAGCCTGTGAATGATTTTATTGCGCGTGCGGATCGTGCGCTCTATTTAGCGAAATCATCGGGTAGAAATCGTGTGATGGGTGAGATCGAATTGCTCGCATCAGGTATTAAGTGATGCGCTAAGGGTCGTTTTTGCTTAACGTCTTACTTTACGTTGTGATGAAGAAGCAATTCCCATGGCTTCGCGATATTTCGCAATCGTTCTACGAGCAACGGTTATCTTCATTGCTTCGAGCTTATCCACTAAATCCTGATCGCTGATGGGCTTTTTGGGGTCTTCTGCATCAATGAGGCTTTTAATGCGCGATTTAATGGCAACAGCAGATTGATCTTGCGGCCCGTATTGGCTCACACTGCTGGAAAAGAAGTACTTTAATTCGTAAGTGCCACGCGGAGTTTGAATGTATTTTTGTGTCGTTGCACGTGAAATAGTTGATTCATGAAGTCCAAGCGCATCAGCGACGACGCGCAATACCATGGGTTTCATGGCGATATCGCCTTCATCTAAAAAGCGCGATTGCTCAGCAACCAAGTAAGCGGCAACTTTTAATAAGGTTTCTCCGCGGCTTTGGATGCTTTTTAATAGTCCGCGTGCTTCAAGCAATTTTTCTTTCATGCTTTCGACTTGATCGTTTTTACTGGTTGCTTTGTCAACTTGTTTTAATAAATCGACATACTCACTGTTAACACGAACCTTCGGATAAGCTCGGCTATTAAGTTCAATCTTCCAACCTTTCTTATCACGTTTAATGATTAAATCGGGAACGATGATCTCGTTTTCACTGTTAGCGTAGCGTAGTCCCGGTTTAGGGCTACATGATTTAATGCAATTTAAAATGCGTTCCCAATGCACTTCATCTGTCGAATACAAGCGCTTGAGGCGCACAAAGTCACCATGTGCAAACCAGTCAAATCGTTCTGTTAGCATATTAATGGCAGATAAAACAATGTCTGTTTGCGGTATCATGCCTTTCAGTTGTATCAGTAAGCATTCTTGAATGTCTCTTGCAGCTACGCCCGAGGGTTCAAAATTGTTTTGAATGATATGCAGAACACGCTCAATATCATCAATTGATGCATTAAATGACTCATTTTGTGCAATGTCACGTGCAATGTTTTCTAAGCTATTACTCAGGTAACCTTGTTCATTAACGGCATCAATGAGATAGTAGGCAATCGCTTGGTCAGAATCGGCATTAAACGTGAAGGTTTCTATTTGCCATTTTAAATGATCATAAAGATCTTCGACACTTGCGGTATAACTTTCGGGTGATAAATAATCTTCATCATCTCGATAGGATGAGACTGAAAAATCATTTAAATCTGTGTTGTTGTCAGAACCATTGTTGTCGTCAGAAAAGAGATCGTCCCATTGACAGTCAAGCGTTTCAGTTAGCGTGCCAGTATGATCAATGTCGGATTGCGCTGGCGACAGCTCCAGTTGGTTGAGGTTGTCGTACCCATCATCAGGCTCAATAGCGCTTTCGTCATAATGTTCTGATGCTTTAAATTCACTGACATCATCTAATTCAGCTTCAAGCATAATATTGGTATCAAGGGCTTCTTCAATGGCTTGTTGCAGCTCTAACGCAGAGTATTGCAATATTTTAATCGATTGCTGTAGCTGCGGTGTGAGCTTGAGCTGTTGACTAACATTGAGCTGTAATCCTGGCAACATAGCCATTCTGAGTGCTTCCTTACAATTTTATTTTATTATCCGTTATGTTTTAGCGCCTGTTCGGTGTGTTTTGTGCTGCTCTTTTACACCAGTAACATTATAATGCTTATACTGCTAATAGGTACAATATGTTTGCGTTGTTTTGAGGAGACAAATGAATGAATAATATCAAAAATGAACTGATCAGCTTAGTCGATAAGTTGCCATCGAATGCAACATGGGATGATGTTGTTTATCAACTCTATGTCGATAAAAAAGTGACGTTAGGCTTGGCAGCGGACGAACGTGAAATCCCCCTGTCACGAGAGCTGTTTAATAGTGTGTTTATTCGTGCGGAATCAGCACATGATATGCCTGCAGACATGCGTAATACATTGATTTACCATCCTGGCAACACCACCACAGTAGCGATGGTTGCAGGCGTTATTGCTGCTGGGTTCGCCTTTGTCTTTCCGCCTATTGCTTGGATTGCCGCACCCGTGGCGTTTATTGCAGGGTTTATGGGTGTTATTGCGGGGCAGCCTAAGGCATGGGTCGCGATGATATTGTCATTTGTCACTTTGCTCCCTTTTTATCCGATGATATTTAAATAACATAACGAGTACCTCTAATACCCAATCGGTTTATCAGGATGTCGCGCTTATCCCTTGTGCGACATCGTTACACGCAACACATTTAAAACACTATGGTTACATCAATGTCATTTCTGCAAATCTATAACTCGCAAACCAAACAAAAAGAAGTTTTTAAGCCCATTCATGCGCCTCATGTCGGTATGTATGTGTGTGGTATTACCGTTTACGACTTCTGCCATATCGGTCATGCGCGGGTGATGGTGGGTTTCGATATGATTGTGCGTCATCTGCGTAATCGTGGTTATGACGTGAAGTATGTGCGCAATATTACCGATATTGACGACAAAATCATTAATCGTGCTATCGAAAATAACGAAAGCATTCAATCACTGACCGAACGTTTCATTAAAGCGATGCACGAAGATGAAACGGCATTAAATGTCTTGCGTCCTGATATCGAACCGAAAGCAACCGAATACATCACACAAATTACAGATATGGTGCAAATCTTGGTCGATAAAGGCTTTGCATATCCTGCCAGCAATGGCGATGTCTATTTCCGTGTCGAAAAATTTGCCGACTATGGTAAGTTGTCTGGCAAGAAAATCGAAGACTTACAAGCAGGTGCAAGAATTGATGTTAACGAACAAAAAGAAAGTCCGCTAGACTTTGTGCTATGGAAGGCATCGAAGCCGAGTGAACCACATTGGCATTCGCCTTGGGGTGAAGGTCGCCCTGGCTGGCACATCGAATGTTCTGCTATGTCGAAACATACCATTGGTGAGCATTTAGACATTCATGGTGGCGGGCACGATTTACAGTTTCCGCATCATGAGAACGAAATTGCGCAGAGCGAATGTGCGCATGGTCATGTATATGTGAATACGTGGATGCATGTCGGGTTTGTGAATGTCGATAATGAAAAGATGTCTAAGTCGTTAGGTAACTTTTTCACCATTCGTGATGTGCTTAATGTTTACCCAGCAGAAGTGATTCGCTTTTTCTTATTGTCGAGTCATTACCGTAATCCACTAAACTATACGACAGAGAACTTAGATAATGCGCGTGCTGCCTTGCGTCGCTTATATGGCGCATTAGAAGGGGTTACTTTAGTTGCGCCGAATGAACCTTTGTCGGTGCAGTGGACAGATGCCTACAATGCAGTTATGGATGATGACTTTAATACGCCGCAAGCTTTTGCCGTGTTATTCGACTTGGCAACGGAAGTGAACAAGGCGAAAGCAGCAAAAGATGCTTTGTTATCAGGGCAGTTGGCGCAAGTTTTAGTATCTTTGGCAAATCAGTTGGGCGTATTGACCAATGAACCTAATGCATTTTTGCAGGGTGGTGCAACGACGGATGGATTGAGTGAAACGGATATCCAAGCAAAAATAGAAGATCGTATTACAGCGAAAAAGAATAAAGACTTCACAGTGGCCGATGCGATTCGTAATGAACTTAAAGTAGCAGGCATTGAAATTTTAGACACACCACAAGGCACGACTTGGCGAAGAACCTAACCGACGATGTGATCTTATCGAGTAATGAGCGATCTGGCGCAGTTTTTTCCATCTGCTTTAGCGCGATATAGCGCTTGATCGGCTTGTTCGAATAGGTGTTCTAATGTCATGTTTTCTGTATATGTCGCGACACCGAAGCTCAGTGACACAGGTTCTGCAATGGCTCCACTGGTATCGGTTGTCGCCATATTTCTAACAAGCGTTTGAGCAACTTTCATGGCGGCGTCTAAATCATTATCTACTAATATCACAAACTCTTCACCGCCCCAGCGTGCGACAAAATCATCGTGTCGTACTGAATTCGTTAACTTATCGGCAACACTTTTAAGTACCTTGTCGCCTGTGTCATGTCCATAGATATCATTTATCTTCTTAAAATCGTCAATATCGCCCAATATCAGGCTAAAAGCATGCCCAGCTTGCTGAAAAGCGGCTCTTTTTTGTGTCAAAATTAAATTAAATTTAGCACGATTATATAGCCCTGTTAGCTCGTCGTGATGGGCAAGATAGGACAGTTTATCCATTGCTTGTGTTGCTTGTGTTGCGTCACGGCTGATTGCAAGATAATACATTGGGCGTTGGTGTTCGTCTAATATGGGCGTGATGGTTTTGTATTCAAAATAGTCAGTGCCATCTTTATGTTTGTTGGTAAACAATCCTTCAAATGATTTATTTTCGATTAGCGATAACCACAGTTGACGATAAGATTCAGGCTCCATCTTGCCTGATTTGAATATTCGCGTGTGCTTGCCCAGCAATTCATCGGGTGTGTAACCTGTTAGCTTATAAAATGATGCATTGCTGTAAATAACGTAACCGAGCAAGTCGGTAACTAAAACGGCATCTGCTGTCTGATTAAGCGCTTCGGCTAGGATTTTAGCCGTGTTTAAGTTAAGAAATTGGTTACTCACTTCTATTTGATTGGAGACAAAAGCCAAAATATGACCATTATCGTCTTTTATTGGCGTAATGCTCCAACGCGCAATATACTCGCTGCCATCTTTTCGATAGTTAATGGTCTGACCGACAAAAGTGTCGCCACCATAAATACTGGTGTTTAATGCTTTTAGTAGCGCTTTATCCGTTTTAGGACCTTGAAGCATGCGAGGGGATTTGCCTTTCAACTCATCAAACGAATAACCTGTCTGATTAACAAAAGCTTGATTAGCATATAAAAACTGTTCACCGTCCGCTGAATCATTAGCATCGGTTATGACAAGGCTAGACAAAGAATATTCGAAAGCCGTTAAAAAACTTTTAACCAGAAGATGGTTTAGGATCACGTTATGTTTAATAATCATGAGTAGAAGTAACTTATGTTTGAAACTGACCCAATATTACACGGATATGGCTATACTGTCATTAGGTTAGACAAAAAATGAAGTTAGGGAGCGCTAAAAACCCTTGTAGGTTATTAGAAGTCCCCGTTAATAATCTGGCTTCCTACCCATTTGGTTTTTAGAGGTGTCCTGTTACAATAAGAGATGATTTTAAAAACGCCACTTCGTGGCATTTTTCGTGTCACAAAAATATAAAATTAAAAACAATGAATGACAATATGTTAATGTCCAATGTACGCCACTAAACCACAAGGTAAAGCCCTATCCTTGGGCTATTTAATGATTGGACTTGCTGGCACTGCTTTAGCCGATACCGAACGCGTGCAACTCTTGCATCCTGCTGTCGCTGGTGTGGTGCTGTTTAGCCGCAACTTCGAATCGCCTGAACAATTGCGTGTGTTAACAGAATCCATTCACGCCTTGCGTCATCCGCGCTTATTGGTTGCGGTCGATCATGAGGGTGGACGCGTACAACGCTTTAAAACGCAAGGTTTTACCAAACTACCCGCAATGTCCGCTGTTGGGGCTTTGTTCGATGAACATCCACACCAAGCATTAACCTTGGCACAAGATGTGGGTTGGTTATTAGCCAGTGAATTGCTTGCCTGTGGGGTCGACTTTTCTTTTGCGCCTGTACTCGATTTGGATTACGGCAATAGCAGCGTGATTGGTGATCGCGCTTTGCATCATAATCCGCATGTCGTGGGCGAATTGGCTGAGCATCTGGTGAAGGGGATGACGCTGGCAGGAATGGCATCGGTGGGCAAACATTTCCCAGGACATGGGCATGTTGTTCCCGATACGCATATTGCCATTGCGGTCGATGATCGCCCCCTTGCCGCTTTAATTGGTGCAGATATGCAACCGTTCAAAACGCTCATTCAACATCATCTTGCTGCGATTATGGCAGCACACGTCATTTATCCGCAGGTTGACGATCAACCTGCGGGCTTATCTCGCGTGTGGTTACAACAGTTGTTGCGCGAACGCTGTGGTTTTGCAGGTGCCATCATCAGCGACGATTTAGGTATGGCAGCCGTGTCACAACTGAGCGATGGTGCCATCTTGAGCGAGCGATTTAGACAAGCGGGGTGCGATTTGGTGCTCTTGTGTAACAATCGCGCTCAGATTGAGCAGGCACTATCGGGACTAAAACATTATGACGCTGATCCCGTACAAGAAAGCCGCCTGATTCGTTTGCATGGCAAGCCTAAGCAGCACTATTCGGGCTTGAGCGCATTACACACAACGCCGAACTGGTTAAATACCATGAAGCGGTTGGCAAAAGTAGGCTGGGTGCATTTCGAGAAGTTCCATGACTAACAGAACCTATCTCAGCGTTCCATTCCCCGAAAAAGATGCCGCCAAACAATTGGGTGCGCGTTGGGATGGGGCTGCGCGTGCTTGGTATATTCCTGATGGACTAGAAGCAGATAAGTTTGCACGTTGGTTGCCTACTCAGAAATCCTCCCAAACGCCTCTTTTACAAAGCGGGGAAGATATTTTTACGCTTCCTTTGGAGGCGGGAAAAACTGAACAAGAAAAAGGCATTAGCTTATCTGCCCTCATGAACAAAGCGAATGCCGCAGTTAGCGCTGCCTTGCCACAGTCTGTTTGGGTTAAAGCCGAAATTACTGAGTTAAATAATCGCAACGGGCATTTGTATCTGACTTTGGCCGAATCGGTTGGCGGTCAGCAAGTGGCGCAGGCAAGGGCGACACTATGGGCAAATCAAGCCGTGCGGTTACTGGCTCAGTTCGAGACGGTAACGGGGCAAGGCTTACAAGTTGGAACGGCGGTATTATTGGCAGTAGAGGTCGGTATTCATGCTCGCTTCGGCTTGTCGCTGACAATTGTCGATATTGACCCGAGCTTTACCTTGGGCGATCAGCAAGCAAAGTTACAGGCAATACGGGCGCAGTTACAAGCCAGCGGGCTTTATGGGCGCAATAAACAACTGCAATTTCCTAATGACTTACGTCGTATTGCGGTGCTGTCGCCCGCGCAGGCTGCTGGATTAGGTGATTTTCAGGCAGATGCTAAGTTGTTGGCAGCGCATCAACTGTGTCAGTTCGACTATTTTTATGCCAGTTTTCAGGGCGCGCAAACACAAAGCGAGATGTTGGCAGCCTTACAAGCGATCGAGCAGGCGCATCAAAACAATCCCTTTGATTTGTTGGTGATTATCCGTGGTGGCGGGGCGAAGCAAGACTTGATGTTCTTAAACGACATTGCGTTAGCAACACGTATCTGTCATTTTCCGATTGCGGTGGCAACGGGCATTGGGCACGAGCGCGATGATACGATTTTAGATGAGGTCGCACACCGTCGTTTTGACACTCCCAGCAAAGTCATCGCCTTTATTCGTGAGCAAATTGTGCAAGGTGCCTTGCAAGCACAAACCAGTTGGCGAGCCATTTCTCAGGTGAGTCGTTTACGCTTGAGTCAGCAAAAAGAAGTCATTGAAGCCAATCAACAGCAGATACGAGCGCAGGCACAGCGGCAAATTTGGGGTCAGCGACAAGCAATACAGCAGCAACAGGTTAGAATGACACAAGCGGCACAACGGGTATGCCTGTCGCAAGCCGCTCAGCTCAATCAATATCGGGCGCAAGTTAACTACATCGCCACAGATAAACTGCGTCAGGCGCGAAACAACTTGACTCGCCTGCATGAGGGCATTGTGCCCAATGCACAAAACGTCATCAGTGCCGCGCATCGTCAATTGATGAGTTATCATGGGCTTGTTATCAGTCAGCATCCTCAGCGGTTATTATCCTTGGGCTATATGATGGCGCGAGACGCACAAGGTAAGGTTATCACCACACGCGAGCAAGCACTGCAACAATCACGATTGATCCTGCAATTTAAAGATGGAACAATGCAAGTCGTTCCCGATAATCACCCACAAGAGACGTTGTTTTAATGAGCATAACTACCGATAACAACAACTACAGCGAGCACTATGCTCGCCTAGAACACATCGCCAATCAACTGGGCCGACAAGAAGCGGTTGATATAGACCAACTTTTACCGATGGTTGATGAAGCACTGGCATCCTATCAGTTTTGTAAAGATCGCATCGATGCGGTTGAAAAGTTGCTAGAAGCAAAACTGCAAGCGGGCAAAACATCAGCACCGAACGCAGAAGCTTAATTATGAATATAGCCAATCCCGCCAGTGCTTATCAAGCGCACAGCCCTTATATTGTTGCCTATTTTCGTCAACAACATCCGCTATTAATGCGCTGGACGGCCTTGTTAGCGGGTTTTGCTGCGCCATCTGAGGCGACGCAACAACTAGCGCATTGTGAATTAGGCTTTGGACAAGGCTTGGGATTGGCAATAACGGCAGCGAGCTGTACTGATGCTCAGGTGGGTGTCGATTTTATGCCTGAGCAGGTCGAGCAATTATCTGACTTATTGACAGATTCGGGTATCACTAATGCACAGCTACACGCAACCGACTTTGCTAGCTTCTTGGCAAACAATACGCAGCGCTTTCAGAGCATTACCCTGCATGGGGTATGGAGCTGGGTCGCACCAGAAATTCGAGCACAGCTTATTGATATTGTTAAGCGATTTTTGGCCGATGATGGTGTCGTCTACATTTCTCACAACACCTTGCCTGGGCGAGCGCCACTGATTCCAATGCAGCGTTTAATTGTGCAAACTGCCGCGCAATTTTCGCATCATGACGATCAAGGTTTGATGGCGGCCTTAGCGGTCATCAATAGCATGATGCCACTGAGCCATTATGTGCAACAATCGCCAGAATTGATCGAGTGGTGGCAATCCTTAGCACAAGAGCATCCGACTTATTTAGCGCACGAATACTTGGGTCATGCTTGGTCACCGATGCTATTTAGCGATACAGCAGCATTATTAGCGCAAGCAGGGCTATCTTTTATGTGTTCGGCAGATGCGTTGGCGTTATTACCCGATCTACACCTCAGTGAGGCGCAACAACGTTGGTTGTCAGCAATTGATGATATCAACTTGCGCGAAAGTTACAGTGATACATTACGCAATGTTGGCTTTCGCCGCGATTTGTGGCACAAGTCATCTTGCAGATTGTCTGCTGATGCGCAGCAAACGCAATTATTGCAAACGACGCTGGTATTATTGCATCCTGTTGGTGCCTTAGCCCTGACCTTAACGGGGGATTTAGGTGAATTTGAGTTGCCCGAAGCGCCTTTACTGCTGATGCTCAATCACTTAGCAGAGGATGACTATCGTCCCAAAACAGTGGCTGAATTGTGGAAACGGTTAGCAGAGTGGGGCATCCCTGTCGACTTTGCTGCTTTTAAGACATTGCTCATCAGCTTGAGCGCACTCGGTTATATCCATCCAGCACAAGTCGAACATGACGTTAAACAAAACCGCGCGTCGGCTCAAGCGCTTAATCGCCAGTTGTGCCAACGCGCATGGAAGGATGGCAGTGTTGGCTACCTAGCGAGTCCATTAGCAGGATGTGGTTTGCAGGTATCGCGTTTGCAGCAGTTATTGCTATTGGCTCGTGCCCAAACACAGAGTGCTAACGCAGGTGATTGGGCTGCTTGGTTATTCGCACATCCGCATTTCACTGCTCAGCGATTTTGTCCTGACGTGCAAGCGTCCGAACAATTGCTATGGCTGGTTAACACAGCGCAGCAATTTAATGACTTGCGCTTAGCGCTATTATTGGCGCATGGGGTTATTTAGAGCACCTCTAATTCCCCCTGATTTTGCGTATTCCTCATCTCAACCAACGCTTCTTGGTGAAGCTCTCCTTACAAATGCGCTTTCAACACCGCTTCTTTGCGGGTTTTGCTATTGGCGATAATTGCTTGAGCTTGTTTTATTTTTGCTTCTAAGGCTTCGATTTGGTTAACCAACTGAATCAACTCACTTGAGGGTTTAGGAATTAAAATTTGAGACATATTACCGTAAGACGTTCTAGGGAGTTGTTGACCACTAACGCTTTTAAGAACTTCACTATTGAATGCAGACGATAAAAAGTAATACAGATAAAATTTTCGTAATGAGTTGTCGTTAATACGGAAAACTAAAATATCTGTTGAGCAAATACCATTTAATTCTGCTAGGTAAACTTTATTCAAGTTTGGACGAAGTTTTCCATAAAGAATATCACCCGCACTAAAAATAATTTTATTACTCTTGATGTCTTGATATGGTGTTTCAACATAACCGATCAGTCTGCCTGTATTAGATTCAATATTTTCTAATCCAACATAATTGACCAATCCTGTTTGTG